>JBMOKE010000073.1:0-11598 GCA_049315425.1 Mycobacterium sp.
CTGAGGCCACCACGAAGGGCGACGTCTTCCGGTACTACACCACCATCGCCGAAGTAATGCTGCCGCATCTCGCCGGCCGGCCGGCCACCCGCAAGCGCTGGCCCGACGGCGTCGATCAACCGTCGTTCTTCGAGAAAGCCCTGCCGCGCGCGGCTCCGGACTGGCTGACCCGCGGCACCCAGATACACCGATCCGGTGTCGTGGTCTATCCGATTATCGACAGTACGACGGCCCTGGCCTGGATCGCGCAGCAGGCAGCGCTGGAAATCCATGTGCCGCAATGGCGTTTCGGCCCCGACGGCAAACCGGGCCCCGCCAACCGACTGGTGTTCGACCTCGACCCCGGGGAGGGGGTGACCATGGCGCATCTCGGGGAGGTGGCACATGCGGTCCGGGAGTTGGTGGATGACATCGGTCTAAAGCTGTATCCGCTCACCAGCGGTAGCAAGGGTCTGCATCTGTACGCATCGCTGGCCGATCCGGTCAGCAGCAGCAGCGCCGCTCTCCTCGCGCACCGGGTGGCTCAGCAGCTCGAGGGGGCTATGCCGACATTGGTGACCGCCACCATGACCAAGAGCCGTCGGGCCGGAAAGGTTTTCCTGGACTGGAGCCAGAACAACGCCGCTAAGACCACCATCGCGCCGTACTCGCTGCGCGGTCGTGAGGCACCCACGGTCGCCGCGCCGCGAACCTGGGACGAGATCAGCGATCCCGAGCTTGCTCAGTTGCGCTACGACCAGGTGCTGGCGAGGGTCGCCGAACAGGGCGACCTGCTGGCAGGGCTCGACGGTGACGTTTCACCGTAGGCCCGGACCCCGCAGGATCGGACTCTGCGGGATCAGCCCCGCAGGATCGGACTCTGCGGGATCAGCCCCGCAGGATCGGACTCTGCGGGATCAGCCCCGCAGGATCGGACCCAGCGCATCCAGCACGCTGGCGTCCTCGATCGTCGACGGAATGGGCTCGTCGCGGCCGTCGGCGATACCGCGCATGGTTTTTCGCAGGATTTTGCCCGACCGGGTCTTGGGTAGTGCGGGTACGACATCGACGGTCTGGAAACACGCCACCGCACCGATGGAGTGACGGACCGCGGCCACGAGTTCTTCGGCGATGCCATCAGCGGACGCTCCGGCTTTGAGGACCACCAGCCCGCGCGGGACCTGGCCCTTGATCTCGTCGGCCACACCGATCACCGCACATTCCGCGACCGCCGGGTGAGCGGCCACCACCGCCTCGATGGCCCCCGTCGATAACCGATGTCCGGCAACGTTGATCACATCGTCGATGCGGCCCATCACGAACAGGTAGCCGTCGGAGTCGATGTAGCCGCCGTCACCGGTCAGGTAGTAGCCCGGATGCTCGCACAGATACGACGCCTCGTACCGGGCATCATCGCCCCACAGGGTTGGCAGTGTGCCGGGAGGCAGCGGGAGGCGGATGCAGATCGCCCCCTCTTCGCCTGGTTCACAGGGGGATCCGTCCGGTTTCAGAATCTGTACGTCGTATCCGGGCATGGGCACCGTGGGCGACCCTGCCTTGAGCGTGAGCTGTTCCACACCAACAGGATTGGCGGCGATCGGCCATCCGGTCTCAGTCTGCCACCAGTGGTCGATCACCGGCACGCCGAGCACCTTGGATGCCCATTCATAGGTGTCGGGATCGAGCCGCTCACCTGCCTGGAATAGGAAACGCAGCGACGAGAGGTCGTATCGGCCGATGTGCTCGGCCTCGGGGTCCTCTTTGCGGATCGCCCGCAGCGCCGTCGGGGCGGAGAACAGCACCTTGACCCCGTGCTCGGAGACGACTCGCCAGAAGGCGCCGGGATCCGGTGTGCCGACAGGTTTTCCTTCGTAGAGCAGTGTCGTGGCGCCGGCCAACAGTGGTCCGTAGACGATGTAGGAGTGGCCGACCACCCAGCCCACATCTGAGGCAGCCCAGAAAACGTCACCCGGTTCGATCCCGTAGATGTGCCGCATGCTCCACGTGAGTGCGACGGCATGGCCACCGTTATCGCGAACGATGCCCTTCGGCTTACCGGTGGTGCCGGATGTGTACAGCACGTAGAGCGGATCGGTGGCGACCACCGGCACGGGATCAGCCGGTTCCGCGGTCGCCATCAGCTCGGCCCAGTCGTGATCGCGGCCGGAGACGAGGTTGCAGCGGTGTTGGTCGCGCTGGACGATCACGCATGCCGGTGGTTGGTGGGTGGCGCGCTGCAGTGCGTGGTCGAGCATCGGTTTGTACTCCACCACTCGGGCCGGCTCGATCCCACAGGACGCCGAGACGATCACCGTCGGGCGGGCATCGTCGATCCGGGTCGCCAGTTCATGACTGGCGAAGCCACCGAACACCACCGAATGCACCGCGCCGAGCCGCGCACAGGCCAGCATCGCGATGACGGCCTCGGGGATCATCGGCATGTACAGCACCACCCGATCACCCTTGTCGACGCCGAGGCTGCGCAGTACGCCGGCGAAACGCGCTGTCTGGTCGAGCAATTCGCGATAGGTGTACGTCCGTTTCGAGCCGGTGATGGGCGAGTCGTAGATCAGTGCGGGCTGATCGCCACGTTCTGCGATGTGTCGATCCAGGGCGTTGGCGCAGGTATTCAGCTCGGCGTCGGGGAACCAGCGGTAGAACGGGGGATTGTCGTCGTCGAGGATGCGCCGGGGCTCGCGGGTCCACGACACGGCACGCGCGGCCTGCGCCCAGAACGCCGCCGGATCGTCAACGCTAGCTTGGAAAAGATCGCGGTATTCGTCCATGCGTTGCACGGTAGCGCGAACGCCTCGCTAGGGTCGCCGCATGGCAGCAGTGGAGTTCGACGTTCCCGAGGACGGCATTGCCCGGGTCACCCTCAACCGGCCCGAGGTGCTCAATGCCATCGACGGCACCCTGCTCGACGGCCTCGATGCGGCCCTGGAGCGGCTTGGCTCCGGGGAATTTCGGGTGGCGATCCTGACCGGCGCGGGCCGAGGTTTTTGCGCCGGTGCGGACTTGAGCGGAACCGGGCAACCGTGGACCCGGGCGGCGGCCGCGCCCTTCAAGACCACCTACGACGCCCAGGTCCGACTGGCCGATCAGATGACGCGGCTCTATGAACTACCGATCCCGGTGGTTGCCGCTGTCAACGGGGTCGCCGTCGGCGGGGGACTGGCGTATGCGCTGCATTGCGATATCCGCATCGCCGCGCAAGCCGCACGGTTCGGATCGGTGTTCATCAAGGCTGGCTTCTCGTCAATGGATATGGGCACCAGCTATCTGCTGCCGCGGATCGTCGGGGTCGGCGTAGCGCGGGAGTTGATGCTCACCGGACGCATCATCGACGCCGACGAGGCCATGCGGATTCACCTGGTGCACGAGGTGGTGCCGGCCGAGAAACTGATGGACGCGGCGTGTGAGATGGCACGCAGCATCGCCGCCAATAACGCCTATGGGGTGTGGCAGACCAAGATCGGACTCAACGCCGCCCTGGATGCGCCAAGCTTGCGTCATGCCAAGGAAATCGAGAACCGCACCCAGGTGCTGAGTAGTTTCACCAACAACCCGCGCGAGGCCGCAATCGCGCATCGGGAGAAGCGCGCGGCGCAGTGGGATCCGCTGTGATGCTCAGACTTTCGCGATGACGTGCTCGGCGAACATCTCCAGGTTGCGGATCTTGGCGTCGAGTTTCTCGGTGTCGGGCCCGTTGATATAGGGGATCCGGAAGCCGACGATCACGTCGGTGACACCCTTGTCCTCGAGTCGTTTGCACCCGTCGACGGTGAATCCATCGATCGAGATCACGTGGATCTGGAAGTCCTTGCCGGTGGTGCCCTCTTCCTCGCGGTAGCGGTTGAGCTTGGCAAGAAGTTCGTCGAGATCCTCTTCGCCGCCGCCGTGCATCCAGCCGTCGTTGCGCGCCGCCCGCTGTAGCGCTGCGTCGGCGTGTCCGCCGATCAGGATCGGAATCGGCTCGGTGGGAGCGGGCGTCATCTTGGTCTTCGGAATGTCGTAGAACTCGCCGTGGAACTCGAAGTAATCGCCGGTGGTCAGACCCCGAACGATCTCAATGCATTCGTCCATCCGCTTGCCGCGCTTGGCGAACGGAACACCCATCAACTCGTAGTCCTCCGGCCACGGACTGGTGCCGACGCCGAGTCCGACCCGGTTGCCGATCAGCGAGACCAGCGATCCGGCCTGCTTGGCCACCAGGGCGGGCGGGCGGATCGGGAGTTTGAGAACAAAGAAGTTGAAGTGCAGCGTGGTGGTCACCGCGCCCAGGGCCGCGGTGATCACGAAGGTCTCGATGAAGGCCTTACCGTCGAGGAACTCGCGGTTGCCGTCGGGTGTGTAGGGGTATTTGGCGTCGGACTCGAATGGGTAGGCGACGCTGTCGGGGATCGTCATCGCGTGGTACCCGGCCGCCTCGGCCGCTTTGGCCAACGGAATGTAGTAGCTCGGATCGGTCATGGCTTCGGCAAAAGTGAATCGCACCTGCCGATAGTAGAACCTGTTCTACTTTCCGGACGCGGTTGGCCCCTACTCGCCGGCTTCGGAGTCGCCGGTCGAGCCGGTTGCGGCGACCTCGCCGCTCCACACGGACTCGGCACCGGAATGGCCGATCCGGACCACCTGTGCGGTGGTCGCCGCCGCGGCCAACACTACGAATACTGCGATCACGGCAGTCAGCGCAGTCGACAGGGGTTTACCGCGGCTGGCGCGAACATGCTCCACCACCACCAGGATCGCGGCGATGAGAAGTGCCAGCGCGAAGTAGATCATCGTGTCGCCGAGTTCAGCGTGCCTCTCCACCAGCTCCGACTTCTCGATGTTGTGTTCCAGCCACTCGCCTGATTCGGTGACCAGCGGGGTCATCCCGGCAGTCGCCGCCGCCAGCGCCAGGGTCGGCCACACCAGCCGCTGCCGGGCGGCCGGCCAGATGGCGCACAGGATCACCAGCAGCCCGGTCAGCGGTGCCAGCGCCACGATGAAATGCACCAGCAGCGGATGGACGGGAAGACCGTTGAATGTGGACAACACAGTGCCGCTCCTGGAATTGGGTGGGAAGGTTCCCGCCGGTGATGCTACAAGCTGGTCCTGGTCGCTGCTGTTCACGGTGCACTGCCAGACTGAGCATGATGACTAACTCACGATGCCGCCTGCCGGCTGCGGGCTGCCGACTGTGACCTGGCTGACCCGCAATGTGCGGGTGCTCTCGGCGGTATCGTTCCTGCAGGACGCCGCCAGCGAGTTGCTTTATCCCCTCCTTCCCATCTACCTCACCGTGGTGTTGGGCGCGCCCCCGTCGGTGGTCGGGGCGATCGAGGGTGCGGCTGAGGGCGCGGCCTCAATCACGAAATTGGCGGTCGGCCCACTGGGTGATCGGTTCGCCAAACGACCGTTGATCGCCACCGGCTACGGCATGGCGGCACTGGGCAAGGTCATCGTCGCCGTCGCCGGTGTGTGGACGGGCGTGTTGGCCGGCCGGGTGGTCGATCGGCTCGGAAAGGGCATCCGGGGCGCGCCACGGGATGCGCTGCTGGTTGAAGGCATCGAATCCGCAGAGCGCGGGAAGGTTTTCGGCTTCCACCGCACGATGGACACCCTCGGTGCGGTGGTCGGTCCACTACTCGGGTTGGCCGGCTATGAGCTGCTCGACCACCAGATCCCACCGCTGCTCTACATCGCGATCGTGCCTGCGGTGCTCTCGGTCCTGCTGATCTTCCTGGTTCGAGAGAAGCCGAGAACCGGCCCGCGACCGCCCCGGCAGCCGATCTTGAACGGGTTCCGTGACCTTCCCCACCGGTTCTGGCGGGTAACCGCCGTAGTGGTCGGCTTCGGTCTGGTCAACTTCCCCGACGCACTTTTGCTGTTGCGGCTCAACGAGATCGGCTTTGGCGTGGTCGAGGTGATCCTCGCGTACGTGACCTACAACCTGGTGTACGCACTGGGCAGCTACCCGGCTGGGCTGCTGGCCGATCGACTTCCCCGTTCGGCGGTATTCGGTATCGGGTTGGTGTTCTTCGCGATCGGATACATCGGACTGGGGCTCACCACCGACCGGGCGACGGCGTGGCTGCTACTCGGGGCCTACGGACTTTTCGCCGCATGCACCGATGGGGTCGGCAAGGCCTGGATCTCGTCCATGGTTGGTTCGGATCGGCAAGCCACCGCGCAGGGGGTGTTCCAAGGAGCCAGCGGGTTGGCGATTCTCGTCGCCGGGGTGTGGGCCGGTCTGCTGTGGGGTGCCGACGGGCGGCTGCCCCTGCTGGTATCCGGGATCGCTGGCGCCTGTTTCGCTGCGCTGCTGCTCGGGAACTGGGCACTGCGGCGGGCTGGATAGGCTCACCGGCATGCGCACGATCCACGTCATCGGTATCGGGGTGGGCGACCCGGACTTCGTGACGACGCAGGCGATTCGAGCGCTGAACGACGCGCGCGTCTTCTTCGCAATGGACAAGGGCGAAGCCAAAAGTGATCTGGTCGCGTTGCGTCGGGAGATCTGTCGCAGGTTCATCACCGAGCCGCACTACCGATTCGTCGACCTGCCCGACCCGCCGCGCTCGGCCGACGGTGATTACGGCCGAGCAGTCGCCGATTGGCACACGGCTCGAGCACACCTGTGGAGCAGGGCCATTGAGAACGAACTCTCTGACGACGGTGTCGGTGCCTTCCTCGCGTGGGGTGACCCGTCGCTGTACGACAGCACGCTGCGGATTCTGGATGAGGTCGCGCGCCACGTCGAATTGCGCTACGACGTCATCCCCGGTATCACCGCGATCCAGGTACTGACCGCCCGGCATCGCATCCCGCTCAATGACATCGGCGAGCCGGTCCTGATTACCACTGGGCGCCAGCTGCGCAGCACCGGGCTATCCGGCTCAGCGGTGGTGATGCTGGACGGGGACTGCGCGTTTCGCGACTGCCCGCCGCAGACCCGGATCTGGTGGGGCGCGTACCTGGGTACCGCCGATGAACTACTGGTCAGTGGCACCGTCGGTGAGGTCGGCGAACGTATCGCCACGATGCGGGCCGAGGCCCGCGGCCGGCATGGCTGGATCATGGACACCTACCTGCTGCGCGCGTGACGCCCAAGTAGGCTGGATGCACATGGGGTCCTTTTTCGGTCGCGCAGCGATCACCGGACTGGCGTTGTGGGTGGTTACGCTCGTCCTGCCGGGTATGAATTTCGTCGGCGGCAACTCGACGATCCAGACGGTCGGCATCGTCCTGGTCGTCGCCGTCATCTTCGGTTTGGTGAATGCGTTTATCAAACCGCTCGTCCAGGTGTTGTCGATCCCGCTCTACATCCTCACGCTGGGTTTGTTCCACGTCGTGATCAACGCGTTGATGCTCTGGATCACGGCCTGGATCACCGACCACACCACGCACTGGGGTCTGCACATCGACCACTTCTGGTGGACGGCCATCTGGGCGGCGATTCTGCTGTCTGTCGTCGGCTGGATCTTCTCGCTTCCGTTCCGCGGTAGCGATCGCGCTCTCGGCTGAGGCTCCATTGCCCGAACTGCCGGAGGTCGAAGCACTCGCTGATCACTTGCGCCGCAACGCCGTTGGCAAGACCATCGAACGTGTCGATGTTGCGTCGCTGTCGGTGCTGAAGACCTTCGATCCGCCAACCACTGCGCTGTACGGAGTCACTATCTCCGGTGCCCTCCGCTGGGGTAAGTACCTAGGGTTGCACGTTGATGGGCTCTACCTGATTGCGCACCTCTCCCGGGCAGGATGGCTGCGATGGTCGGACAAGCTCAACCCAGCCCCGCTGCGGCCCGGAAAGGGTCCGATCGCGCTGCGCGTGCATTTGGCCACCGGAGACGGCTTCGACCTCACCGAGGCCGGAACCCAGAAGCGTCTCGCGGTCTGGCTGGTCGATGACCCCGCGAAGGTTGACGGCATTGCCGGACTCGGCCCCGATGCGTTGAGCATCACCTCGGACGCGCTCGGCGAGTTGTTGGCGCACCAGACCGGACGGATCAAGACGGTGATCACCGACCAGAAAGTGATTGCCGGTATCGGTAATGCCTACAGCGACGAGATCTTGCATGCCGCCAGGCTGTCTCCGTTCGCGACCGCCGAAAAGCTCTCGGGCAGTGCGGTATCGGCGCTGCACGGTGCGATGACGTCGGTGCTGTGTGACGCGGTGCAACGTTCAGTGGGCCAGCAGGCTGCGACGCTCAAGGGGGAGAAGCGATCCGGATTGCAGGTGCATGGCCGAACCGGACTGCCGTGCCCCGAGTGCCCAGACACGGTGCGGGAAGTGTCCTTCGCGGACAAGTCGTTTCAGTACTGTCCAACGTGTCAGACCGGTGGCAAGGTGCTTGCCGACCGACGGATGTCGCGACTGCTGAAGTGAGTACTGGTCGGCGTCACAGGTCACCCGGCGCGGCCGCGCTCCTGGCGATAATGCCGTACCAGTGCATCAGTCGAGCTGTCCGACTGCGCCGCGGGTGAGGCGTCTTCGGTGAGCACCGGCAACAGGGCCTTGGCCTGAGTCTTGCCCAACTCGACACCCCACTGATCGAAGGAGTCGATACCCCAGATGACTCCCTCGGTGAACACCTGGTGCTCGTAGAGAGCGATCAGTTGGCCCAGCACCGACGGGGTCAGCCGGGTCGCCAGGATCGACGTCGTCGGCTTGTTGCCCGGCATCACCTTGTGTGGCACCACACTCGGCGGGGTGCCTTCGGCGGCGATCTCCTCGGCCGTCTTGCCGAACGCCAGCACCTGGGTTTGGGCAAAGAAGTTACTCATCAGCAGGTCGTGCATGCTGCCCGTGCCGTCTGCGGTCGGCAGGTCATCGGTCGGCTGGCTGAACCCGATGAAATCGGCCGGCACCAACCGGGTGCCCTGGTGCAGCAGTTGGTAGAAGGCGTGCTGGCCGTTGGTGCCCGGCTCGCCCCAGAAGATCTCCCCGGTAGCGGCAGTCACCGGTGTGCCATCGGCGCGCACCGACTTGCCGTTGGACTCCATGGTCAGCTGCTGGAGGTAGGCCGCGAACCGGGCCATATCGTTGGAGTAGGGCAGCACCGCGCGGGTCTCGGCGCCGAAGAAGTCGGAGTACCACAGCCCGATCAACCCCAGCAGCGCCGGCGCGTTGGACTCCAGCGGAGCGGTCGCGAAGTGTCGGTCGACGAGATGAAATCCGGACAGGAAGTCGGCGAAGCCCTCACGGCCGATCACGGCCATCAATGCGAGTCCGATCGCTGAGTCCACCGAGTAGCGTCCGCCTACCCAGTCCCAGAAGCCGAACATGTTCGCTGAGTCGATACCGAATCCCTCGACAAGCTTTTTGTTGGTCGATACCGCCACAAAGTGTTTGGCGACCGCGGCGTCGCCGAGTGTGTCGGTGAGCCAGCGACGGGCCGCTGTGGCGTTAGTCAGGGTCTCCAGGGTGGTGAACGTCTTGGAGGCGACGATGAAAAGCGTTGTGGCAGGGTCAAGTCCATCAAGTTTGGCAACGACATCGGCCGGGTCGACGTTGGAGACGAAGCGGGCCGCGATGCCTGCGTCGGCGTAGTGCCGCAGTGCCTGATAGGCCATCGCCGGGCCGAGGTCAGAGCCACCGATGCCGATATTGACCACGCAGGTGATCCGCTTGCCGGTGGCTCCGGTCCACGCACCTGAGCGGAGCCGATCAGTGAAGTCACCCATTGCGTCGAGTACCTCGTGCACGTCAGCCACCACGTTTTGACCGTCGACCGATAACGTCGCATCGCGGGGTAGCCGCAGTGCGGTGTGCAGTACGGCGCGGTCTTCTGAGGTGTTGATGTGCTCACCGGCGAACATCGCGTCACGACGCGCTTCCAAGTTCGCCGCGCGGGCCAGATCGATGAGCAGGGCCAGAGTCTCGGCGTCCACGCGGTGCTTGCTGTAGTCGATGTACAGGTCGCCGACGGTCAGGGTCAGCCGGCGGCCGCGGTCGGGATCGGCGGCGAACAACTCCCGCAGGTTCTTGTCCGCAATCTGGTCATGGTGGCGGAGCAGCGCATTCCAGGCGGCGCCGACGGCGGTATCTGCACTCATTCCCCAGACCCTAGTGCGGTCAGGTAGCCGGAGGTGTACATCATGGAGGTATGAGTAACCCAGAAGTTGAACGGCTGTTGGCCTCGGTTCCGACCGGGCTGTGGATCGGTGGCCAGGAGCGGCCCGCGTCGTCCACCTTCGACGTCCTCAACCCGGCCACCGACGAAGTACTGGTCTCGGTCGGCAATGCCACCGCCGCCGATGCACTCGCCGCCATGGACGCCGCCTGTGCGGTGCAGTCCTCCTGGGCGGCCACCCCGGCGCGTGAGCGTGGGGAGATTCTTCGGTCGGTGTTCGAGATGATCATCGACCGCGCCCAGGACTTCGCCACCCTGATGACACTGGAGATGGGCAAGGTCGTCGCCGAGAGCATGGGCGAGGTCAAATACGGTGCCGAGTTCTTCCGGTGGTTTGCCGAGGAAGCGGTTCGGATCAGCGGTCGGTACACCCCGAGCCCGGCCGGAACCGGGCGCATCGTCGTCACCAAGCAGCCGGTCGGTCCGTGTTACGCGATTACGCCGTGGAACTTCCCGCTGGCCATGGGCACCCGCAAGATCGGCCCCGCGCTCGCGGCGGGCTGCACCATGATCGTCAAGCCGGCGCAGGAGACGCCGTTGACCATGCTGCTGCTGGCCAAGCTGATGGCCGAGGCCGGTCTGCCCCCCGGCGTGCTCTCGGTGCTGGCGACCAACAAGCCCCGCGAGGTCACCACCGCGCTGATCGACGACGGCCGGTTGCGCAAGCTCACCTTCACCGGCTCGACGGGTGTCGGCAAGGCACTGGTCAAGCAGTCGGCGGACAAGCTCCTGCGCACGTCGATGGAACTCGGCGGCAATGCGCCGTTCGTCGTGTTCGACGATGCCGACGTCGACGCCGCCGTTGACGGCGCGATGCTGGCCAAGATGCGCAACGGCGGCGAGGCCTGCACCGCGGCGAACCGTCTCTACGTGGCCAACCCGCTGATCGAGGAGTTCACCGACAAGTTCGTCAAGCGCATGGGTGAGCTCAACCTCGGCAATGGCCTGGACCCTTCGGCCAAGCTGGGTCCGCTGATCAACCCCAACCAGCTGGCCACGGTGCAGGAACTGGTCGACGATGCGGTAGCCAAAGGCGCGAAGGTGGCCGTGGGCGGCCAGGCGCCGGGCGGGCCGGGCAACTTCTACCCGGCAACCGTCCTGGTGGACGTGCCCGCCAGCGCCCGGATCCTCAAAGAGGAGGTGTTCGGCCCGGTTGCTCCGATCGTCGGGTTCGACACCGAGGAGCAGGGCATCGCTGCGGCCAATGACACCGAATACGGGCTGGCGGCCTATATCTGGACCCAGTCACTGGATCGGGCACTGCGGGTGGCGGAAGCGCTCGAGGCCGGCATGGTCGGCGTGAACCGAGGGGTGATCTCGGATCCGGCTGCGCCGTTCGGCGGTGTCAAAGAGTCCGGCTTCGGCCGCGAGGGCGGCTGCGAGGGCATCGAGGAGTACCTCGATATCAAGTACATCGCGTTGACGAATTAGGGGTCTTGCCGTCTAGTGACCCAGCCGGCCCGATCTGATGGCCGGCTAGTGACCCAGCCGGCCCGAT
>JBMOKE010000276.1:0-2585 GCA_049315425.1 Mycobacterium sp.
CGAAGGCCTTCGTGCACACCGATCGCGTGGTGCGCTCACCGGCCGGTAAGGCCGATTACCGATGGGCTAAAGCGTTGGCCGCCGGGACTCTCGGCGACTAGATCTTCAGGTAGCCCTTGTCGGCTGCCACCTGAGCGCCGGTCATCAGCGCTGAGGCATCGCTGGCCAGAAACAGCACGATCTCGCTGACCTGCTCGGGCGGAGTCAGGGACTCGGTTTCCAGTGCACCCGGTGAGAAGCTGTACGCAAAGCGCGGGTGCTGCTCGAAGGTCGCGTACAGCGACGGGTCGTTGCCCAGTGCGGTGTCGACACCGTAGGTATGCACCGAATTGACGCGAATGTCGTACTCGCCCAATTCGATTGCCAGGGAATTGGTGAGACCGACGATGCCGAACTTACTCGCGCTGTAGTGGCCGGCGCCGGGGACGGCCTTGATGCCCGCGGCCGAACTGATCGCGATGATCGATCCGCCGTTGCCCGCGGTGATCATCGCCGGTGCCGTCGCCTTGACGGTGTTCCAGAAACCCGTCAGGTTGATATCGATCATTTCCTGCCACTGCTCGGCAGGCATCTCCCAGGCGCGGCCCCAACTCATCACGCCGGCATTGGCGACGACGATATCGAGGCGGCCGAATTGCTCAATGGCACTGGCGATTACGCGTTGCTGGCCGGCGAGGTCGCGGACGTCGACCCGATCGGCGGAGATCTTGGCACCTTCATCCTCGACCAACCGCACCGTCTCGGCGAGGTCGTCGGGCTGAGCGGGCGGATAGCCGATATGTGCGCCCACCGGACCGCAGGCGTCGATGGCGACGATGTTCGCACCGGCGCGGGCGAGTCGCACACAGTGCGCTCTGCCCTGCCCGCGGGCCGCACCGGTGATATAGGCGACCCTGCCTTCCAGTGGGCGGTCCATGGCCGTCATGCCGATGCCGCCGCCGTGGTGAGGGCCTCGATGGTGGAGAAGTCGTAGTCCGCCAGCGGCGAGGTGCGGCTGAATTTCCTCGAGGCCGCGATGGTCTCGGGCCGGTAGTACACGGCCTGCCCCAACGAGTTGACGAAGTAGGTGTTCAGCCCCGGATTGCACTCGGTGAAGTAGAGCCGCATCGCGCGGCCCTGACTGTGCAGTTTCTGATTGCGCGCGGCGAAGGCGGTCTCCGTCACCTCGGCAACGGCTGCTCCGCGACGGCGGGTCTCGGCGATCACGCGCACCGCGTGCGCGGCCACCGTCTGCAGATAGTCGAACCAGGCGAAGCCGACGAAGCCGACCGGGCCCACCAGTTCCCAGCGGTTCGGCAACCCCGGGTGCGCGCTGCCGGCGTAGCTTTGCAGGCCGTGGGTGCGGTACTGCACCGCGAGGTCGAATCCGTTGCGGCCGATGATCGTTCCGGGCCGGTAGGTCTCCGGGTCGGTCCACAACTCGTACCCGGTGGCCGCCACAATCAGATCGACGGGCCGCTCGACTCCGTCGGTAGTGCGCACGCCGGTTTCGGTGATGCGATCGATCGGCGTGGTGACCAGAGCGGTGTTGTCTCGGTTGAAGATCGGCAGGAACGCACTGGAGATCACCGGGCGCTTGGCCAGGATGCCGTAGCGGGGCAGCAGTTTTCTCCGGACAGCTTTGTCGCGCACGGTTGCTCGCAGCAATCCCCGATAGAGCGTGCGGCAGTAGGCGTCGTAGAGCGGCATCACCCGCTTCAGGGTTCGCTCGGACAGTCTCGACAGCAGGTGGCAGATCGGCCCCACCAGGAGCAGATCCATCATCCAGCGTCCGGCGGCGTCGATCGCCGGCAGCACACCCGGCACTTTCAGCACAGTTCGCATCCGGGGACTCATCTCGAAGTCAATCTTCGGCAGCACCCAGGCCGGGGTGCGCTGGTAGACGTCGAGGTGACCGACGACGCCGGCGAGCGCGCCGGCGATCTGGACGCCGCTGGATCCGGTGCCGATGATCGCGACCCGTTTGCCGCGCACGTCATAGCCGTCGTCCCAGTCATTGGGTCGCAGCACCCGGCCGGTGAAGTCGGCGATGCCGTCGATCGGAATATCCGGTTTGGCGTTGATGTAGCCGCCGACTGCGGAGATCAAGAACCTGGCGTTGACGGTGCTTCCGTCGGCGATCTCCAGCCGCCAGATGCCGTGCTCGTCGTCCCACACCTGGCGGATTACCTCGGTGTTGGTCCGCAGATGGCGGTAAACCCCTTCCCGGGCTGCGACGTCTCGCAGGTAGCGGTGGATCTCAGGACCGGGCGCGAACAGCCGCGACCAACCCGGATCCCGCGCGAACGGAAACTGGTACCACAGCGACGGGATATCGACGGCCAGGCCGGGGTAGTGGTTATCGCGCCACGTGCCCCCGACGTCGGCGGCACGCTCGAGGATCACGAAGTCGTCGATTCCACTGCGCCGCAACAGGTGCGCAGCGGTAATGCCGCCCGGGCCGGCGCCGATAATCGCAACGTCATGGACCTGGTCGGTGTTGTCGATCGCCACGGAACTCACACTACGGCCGCCCGGGCATGAGCCTGGCCCGAATGGCGCCGTTGAGGATCATCGGACGGTCGCTAGGATCGGCGGCTGTGCAG
>JBMOKE010000277.1:0-2576 GCA_049315425.1 Mycobacterium sp.
GCGCGGGCGAGGCGGTCTCACCGCTTCAGCACATCTGGTCGATGTCGGTGCAGGGCCAGTTCTACATTGCCTTCCTCTTTTTTGTTCTCGCGTTCGTCGCGCTGGCGCGCACACGGTTGGGCACCCGGTTGCGGCCGGCCTTCATCGTGCTGCTGGGTGTGTTGACGACGGCCTCGTTCATCTCCGCGATCGTGCTGCACCATAGCGACCAGACCGCGGCCTATTACAACAGTTTCGCGCGGGCCTGGGAGTTACTGCTCGGTGTTCTGGTGGGCGCACTGGTGCCCTTCATCCGCTGGCCGATGTGGCTTCGGACACTGCTGGCGTCGGTGGCACTGGTGGCGATCCTGTCCTGCGGTGCGCTGATCGACGGCGTCAGACAATTCCCCGGCCCCTGGGCACTGGTGCCGGTGGGTGCGACGGTGCTGCTGATCCTGGCCGCGGCGAACCGCGCATCAACGGGTGACCGTCTTCCACTGCCCAACCGGCTGCTGGCGGCCGCCCCACTGGTGACACTCGGCTCGATGGCGTACTCGCTTTACCTGTGGCACTGGCCGCTGCTGATCTTCTGGCTCGCCTACACCGGCGGTGCGCATGCGCAGTTCTTCGACGGTCTGGCCATCCTGCTGATCTCGGGCGTGCTGGCCTATCTGACGATGCGCTTCATCGAGGAGCCGCTGCGCTCTCGGCGCACGGCCCTCGACGCCGCCCCCGCCACCGGGACCCCGGGCAGGACCTGGCAAGCCCGGTTGCGCCGCCCCAGCATCGTCGGCGGAACCGCCGTCATCTTGCTCGGGGTGACCCTGACGGCCACCTCCTTCACCTGGCGTGAGCACGTCGCAGTGGAACGCGCCAGCGGCAAGGAACTGATCAACCTGTCGGGCACCGACTATCCGGGTGCCCGCGCACTGATCGACCACGCCCGGGTGCCGCAGCTGCCGTTCCGCCCCACCGTGCTGGAAGCCACCGACGACGTGCCCGAGTCCACCAACGACGGCTGTATCAGCGACTTCGACAACGCCAGCGTCATCAACTGCAGCTACGGCGACCCGTCTGCTACCCGCACCATCGCGCTGGCCGGCGGATCGCACGCCGAACACTGGATCACCGCCCTGGACATCCTCGGCCGCCAGCACCACTTCAAGGTGGTCACCTATCTGAAGATGGGCTGTCCGCTGACCACCGAGAAGATGCCGCTGGTGATGGGCGACAACCGGCCCTATCCCAAATGCCGGGAGTGGAACCAGCGGGTCATGGCCAGGCTCATCCAAGACCATCCCGACTTCGTGTTCACCACCTCGACGCGGCCGTGGAATATCAAACCGGGCGACGTGATGCCGGGCACCTATATCGGAATCTGGAAAACGCTGGCCGATAACAAGATCCCAGTGCTGGCGATGCGGGACACGCCGTGGATGGTTCGCAACGGTAAGCCGTTCCAGCCGGCCGACTGCCTGGCCAAGGGCGGAGACACGGTGTCCTGCGGTATCAAACGCTCGGAGGTGCTCTCTGAACGCAACCAGACGCTGGACTTCGTCAACCAGTTCCCGACGCTCAAGCCCCTCGATATGAGCGAGGCCGTGTGCCGCGATGACTACTGCCGCGCCGTCGAAGGCAACGTGCTCGTCTACCACGACGCCCATCACCTGTCGGCGACGTACATGCGCACCCTGACACCCGAACTCGGCCGCCAGATCGGTGCCGCGACCGGGTGGTGGTGACAACCTCCGCGGGACTCCTCCCCGGCCGATAGGGTCGACCCATGGCCTTCGAACCCGTGCGGACCACCGTCTGGCCCGGCACCGCCTATCCCCTCGGCGCCACCTTCGACGGCGCGGGCACCAACTTCTCGGTGTTCTCCGAAGTGGCCGATCACGTCGAGCTCTGCCTGATCGACGACGGCGGCGCCGAGACCCGCATCCCCCTGGACGAAGTCGACGGTTTCGTCTGGCACGCCTACCTGCCGACCATCACCCCCGGCCAGCGTTACGGGTTCCGGGTGTACGGGCCGTGGGACCCTGCCAATGGCGACCGGTGCGATCCCAGCAAGTTGCTGCTGGACCCCTACGGCAAGTCCTTCCATGGTGAGTTCGACTTCAGCCAGGCGCTCTATTCCTACGACCTGAATGCCGACGATCCCGCTTCCGGCGGCACCCCGCCGATGATCGACTCCCTGGGTCACACCATGACCAGCGTCGTGATCAACCCGTTCTTCGACTGGGGATCCGACCACCCTCCGCGCACGCCGTACCACGAGACGATCATTTACGAGGCGCACGTCAAGGGAATGACGCAAAACCATCCGAGGATCCCCGAGGAACTGCGCGGGACGTACTCCGGCCTCGCCCATCCGGCGATCATCGACCACCTCAAGTCGCTCAACGTCACCGCGATCGAGCTGATGCCGATCCAGGAGTTCATGCACGACAAACGGTTGCTCGCACTGGGCCTGCGAAACTACTGGGGCTACAACACTTTCGGTTTCCTCGCTCCGCACTATCAATATGCGGCGAGCCATCAAGCCGGTGCCGCCGTGGCGGAGTTCAAGTCGATGGTGCGCTCATTCCACGATGCCG
>JBMOKE010000278.1:0-2573 GCA_049315425.1 Mycobacterium sp.
ACCCGCGCGCGGCCGACATCTCCTTCGGGTCCGGGCGACCGACTCGGAAGGGAACGAACAGCTCGACGACGATTCGGCACACGACTACTACGCGATGGACATCACCAAGCCGCAATACGTCGACGTTGTTGTGCTGCCAGCCGGGGCTCTGACTCCGGGCTTCGCGGTCGGGGTTCCAATCCAATTCCCCACACTCTGAGGCGGCCTCACTCACGCGATGACGGTATTCACCAGCTCCCGGGCAGCCTGCTGGACCTCGGCCAGATGCTCAGGGCCTTTGAACGATTCCGCATAGATCTTGTACACGTCCTCGGTACCGGACGGCCGGGCGGCGAACCAGCCACTGGCGGTGGTCACTTTCAAACCACCTAGCGCGGCGCCGTTGCCCGGTGCGGCGGTGAGCTTGGCGGTGATCGGCTCCCCGGCGAGTTCGGTTGCCGTCACCTGCTCGGCCGAAAGCTTGGACAGCCGGGCCTTCTGATCGCGGTTCGCCGGTGCGTCGACGCGGGCGTAGACCGGAGCGCCGTAGGTAGCAGCGAGCTCGGCGTAGCGCTGCGAGGGCGTCTATCCGGTGACGGCCAGGATCTCCGAGGCCAGCAGCGCCATGATGATGCCATCTTTATCGGTGGTCCACACCGAGCCGTCCTTGCGCAGGAACGAGGCCCCGGCCGACTCCTCGCCGCCGAATCCGATTGTGCCGCTGATTAATCCGTCGACGAACCATTTGAAGCCGACGGGCACTTCGATCAGCGTGCGGCCGAGCCCGGCGACAACCCGGTCGATGATCGAGGAGCTCACCGCGGTCTTTCCCACTGCCACGCCGGCCGGCCAGTCGGGCCGGTGGGTGTAGAGGTAGTCGATCGCGACGGCCAGGAAATGGTTGGGGTTCATGAGCCCGCCGTCGGGGGTGACGATGCCGTGCCGGTCGGCGTCGGCGTCATTACCGGTGGCGATCTGGTAGCTCTCCCGGTTGGCGATCAGCGAGGCCATGGCATTGGGCGAACTGCAGTCCATCCGGATCTTGCCGTCGGTGTCTAGCGTCATGAATCGCCAGGTGGCGTCCACCAGGGGGTTGACCACCGTGAGGTCGAGGTTGTGCCGTTCGGCGATCGCACCCCAGTAGTCGACGGCGGCCCCGCCCAGTGGATCGGCCCCGATCCGGATGCCTTCGGCCCGGATGGCGTGGAGGTCGACCACATTTGGCAGATCGTCGATATAGGCGTTCATATAGTCGTGGCGTTGGGCGGCGGCCAGGGCGCGGGCCAGTGGGACCCGTCTGACCTCTGTGCAGCCGCCCCGCAGGATCTCGTTTGCCCGTGTGGCGATCACCGACGTGGCGTCGGTGTCGGCTGGGCCGCCGTTGGGCGGGTTGTATTTGAACCCACCGTCCCGGGGCGGGTTGTGCGAGGGCGTGACGACGATTCCGTCGGCCAGCTGTGAGGTGCGACCCCGGTTATAAGCCAGGATGGCGTGGGAGACCGCCGGTGTCGGGGTGTAGCGATCAGCCGAATCAATCAGCACCACAACGTCATTGGCGGCGAGCACCTCCAGAGCTGAAACCCAGGCCGGCTCGGACAGGCCGTGGGTGTCGCGGCCGATGAAGAGCGGACCATCGGTGCCCTGCGCGGCCCGGTACTCGACGATCGCCTGCGTGGTGGCCAGAATGTGCGCTTCGTTGAACGCACCGTCGAGGCTGGACCCGCGGTGCCCGGAGGTGCCGAACGCGACCTGCTGGGCAACATCGTCGGGATCGGGGTCCACCGTGTAGTACGCGGTCACCAGGTGGGGCAGGTCGATCAGATCTTCGGGTTGTGCCGGCATTCCGGCACGGGGATTAGCCGCCATGATGACGATTGTGCCCCGCCGGGGCGATACTTTCTCCGGTTGTCACTGACCGTTAAGGAGGTAGCCGATGTTCGGCCATGACAACCGCGAACTGGCGGCGGTGTTCGTCGGCGGCGCGGTCGGCACGTTTGCCCGCGCGGCACTGGGCACGTTGGGAGTGGCCGATCCGGGTCGCTGGCCGTGGCCGACGTTCACGGTCAACATCGTCGGCACCTTCCTGCTGGGCTACCTGGTCACGCGCCTGCTGGAGCGGCTGCCGCTGTCCCGTTACCGCCGCCCAATCCTGGGCACCGGGTTGTGCGGCGGTCTCACCACCTTCTCCACCATGCAGGTCGAGACCATCACGATGATTCAGCACCACCACTACGGTCTAGCCGCCGGGTACACCGCGGCCAGTATCGTCGCAGGCTTGCTCGCGGTCTACGCGGCGACCGTGCTGGTGCGCCGGGTGAGGATCAGACGGTGAACGTCGCACTGTGGGCCGGCATGCTGGCGGTCGGTGGACTGGGAGCGATGAGCCGATTCATGGTGGACCGTGCGGTGTCCCGTCGCACGAAAGGCACATTTCCGTTCGGCACGCTGGTGGTCAATATCAGCGGCGCGGTGATGTTGGGTTTCCTCGCCGGTCTGGTGCTTCGCCACGAGGTCGCAATGCTGGCCGGCACCGCATTTCTGGGCGCCTACACGACATTCTCGACGTGGATGCTGGAGACCCAGCGGTTAACCGA
>JBMOKE010000279.1:0-2573 GCA_049315425.1 Mycobacterium sp.
GATGATGCAGCCGCCACGCCAGATGGTGGCCAGAACGCCGGGCGTGATGCCCCAGCCGTACTCGTCGGATCCAGCCTGGATCTGATTGAATCCCTGCGCGTACGCGACGATCTTCGAGGCATACAGGGCTTGGCGGACATCGTCGATGAATTGCTTTGTATCCGTTGGGTGTTGGCCCAACGTGCCCGATGCCATACCGGCGACTGCCCGGCGCTGCGGGATCGATCCGGACAGCGCGCGGGCGAACACCGCCTCGGCGATACCGGTGACCGGTACGCCCAGATCGAGGGCAGACTTGACTGTCCAGCGGCCGGTGCCCTTCTGCTCGGCCTCATCGACGATCAGGTCGACGAGCGGCTGAGAGGTTTTGGCATCGACCTGACGCAAAACCTCGGCCGTGATCTCGACCAGGAAGCTGTCCAGGTCGCCGGAGTTCCACTCGGTGAAGACATCGGCGATGGCCGGCGCGGTCAGGCCGATACCGTCGCGCAGCAGCTGATAGGCCTCGCCGATAAGTTGCATATCGGAGTATTCAATTCCGTTGTGCACCATCTTCACGAAGTGCCCGGCGCCATCGGGGCCGATATGCGCACAGCATGGCACGCCGTCGACATGGGCCGAGATCTCCTCAAGTAGCGGGCCCAGCGACTCGTATGACTGCTTCGGGCCGCCGGGCATGATCGACGGACCATTAAGCGCACCCTCCTCGCCACCGGAGATGCCGGCGCCGACGAAGTGCAGCCCCCGGTCGCGCATGGCCTTCTCCCGGCGGATGGTGTCGGTGTAGAGCGCATTGCCGCCGTCGATGATGATGTCACCGGTTTCCATGGCGTCGGCAAGTTCGTTGATCACTGCGTCGGTGGCGTCGCCGGCTTTGACCATGATCAGCACCCGACGCGGCCGCTGCAGTGCGGCGAGAAATTCCTCGATGGTCTCCGAGCGAACGAATGAGCCGTCCGAGCCGTGCTCGGCCAACAGCGCGTCCGTCTTGGCGACCGAACGGTTGTGCAGTGCCACGGTGTAACCGTGGCGGGCAAAGTTACGGGCGATATTGGAACCCATGACCGCCAGACCCGTGACTCCGATATGTGCGGTCGGTTGCTGCGAGGAATTCATCAGGGCGCCTTTCAGATCAGGAAGAGCCGACGGAGCTCGGTGAGCCACGGGATCGCGACCGCCAGGGTCGGTACCACCAGCACCGCCGCAGCGGCGAGATAGGCAGCCAGCGCTAGCGCCAGGCTGTTCGGTGGGCCGGACAACCTGCGGACCCGGATCACCGTTGTCGGACCGCCTGCGGCCATCGCGCCTGCCGGGGTGCGGGCGGCGGCGCACGCAACCAGCGCACGCGCCAACGGCGTTGGACCGACAGCGCGCACCGCGGCATCATCGGCTAGGAGTTCGACCAGCATGCGCACGGCATCCAGCGCGCTGCCGCTGCGCACGAACCGCGGGAACGCGGTATGCACCGCGATGAACGCCTCCAGTACCAGATCGTGTCGCGCGCGCAGGTGCGCGCGCTCATGGCGCAGTATCGCGGCCAACTCGGGTTCAGTCAGCGCGGCCAGCGTGCCCTCGCTCAGCACCACCCGGCTGCGAAGCCCAGGCAGGCAGTAGGCCAGGGGCTCGCTGACCTGAAGCACCCGGGCGCCGTTCAACTCGCGACGGTGCTCTCCGAGCAGATCGACCATCATCCGGTGATGTGCTCGACGGCGTCGGGTTTCGATCGCCACCTTCGACACGGCGACGATCAGCCGGGCACCGATTAACAGCGTCAGCGCCAAGACGGCGACCGAGCACAGCCATACCGGCCAGCCCAGTGCGTCGATCTCCCCGGCGATGCTCGAGGTGGGCCGACCGTCGGGACCGGGGACGAAGAGCCGGCTGGCGAGTGCCAAACCGGCGCTGAATGCCGACAGCACCGCGGCAGCCGCGACCGCCTGCCACAGGACTATTGCCGCGCGCGGAGCCCGCAGCGGCCACGATGCCCGCGCCAGCAGCGCAGGAACGGGACCGGCGAGAGCAAACGCGAGAATTGTGAAGGCCAGCGCGGACACGACAACAGTGTTCCTCAGGGCGTGGGACAACCGCCAGCGGGTCTATACCTGAACTTGCCCGCAGTGGTGTTTGGCCTCCAGATCGGCCAGCGCGCGGCGCAATGCGTCGGCTTCCTCAGCTCCGACACGCTCGACGAAATTCATCAGAGCGGCCCGTCGATCAGACGAATCCGCGGCCTCGTCGAGCGCATCGACCATCAGGCTCGCCACCAGCTCGTCGCGGCCGTGCGTAGCGGCGTACTGGTGGGCGCGATCATCGCGTATTTGGATAACCAGTCCTTTGCGGGAAAGGCGCTGCAAAACCGTCATCACGGTGGTGTAGGCCAGATCGCGGTGAACGGAAATGGCATTGTGCACCTGCCGCACCGTTTGTGGCTCAGCTGAGGCCCACAGGTGATCCATGACGGCACGTTCCAGCGCGCCAAGACCCGTCAGTCTCGCCATCGAAGTTCACCCCACATCCGTTTACCGTTCACCTGGATGTCAACAGCGTACCCGCCATTACTACCGGACGTCGTA
>JBMOKE010000280.1:0-2570 GCA_049315425.1 Mycobacterium sp.
AGATCACCACTGATACGGCATTCGATATCGCCTCGGTGTCAAAACAATTCACGGCTACTGCGGCTCTGCTCCTCGCCGGGGCCGGCACACTGTCGCAGGACGATCCGTTGGCCGACCACGTGCCCGGGCTCCCGGCATGGGGGCGGACGGTGACTATCGACCAGTTGATCCACCAAACCAGCGGCATCCCCGATTACGTCGGTCTGCTCTACGACGCGGGGTATGAGGATGGCGATCGCACGACCAACGCCGACGCCCTGAAGGCCTTGGCGAAGGCGAAGGAGCTGGACTTCAAGCCCGGGACGCAGTGGGAATACTCCAACTCCAACTACCTGTTGCTCGGCCAGGTCGTCGAAAGGGCGTCGGGACAATCGCTGTCGGACTTTCTCCGCGCCGAGATCTTCACCCCGCTGGGCCTGGACATGGTGCTGGATCCGGCCCGGCCGGTGCCGACGCTGGCCGAGTCGTACACCAGGGATGACGGCAAGTACACGGTCGCCACCACCGCCTGGGAGCAGACCGGTGACGGCTCCATCCAGACCACGCCAAGCCAACTCGTGATCTGGGCCGACAACTACCGCACCGGCGCGGTCGGCGGCCCAAAGTTACTTGCCGCGCAAGTCGACGGTGCCGTCACGACCGACGCCGACACCGGCGATCGCTACGGCGCCGGAATCTTCGTCGGGGCCGACGGCACACTGGAGCATGACGGCGCCTGGGCCGGATTCCTCACCGATTTCATGATCAGCGCGGACCGGTCCCACGCGGTGGCCGTCAGCTGCAACTCCGATGATCAGGTCCCAACCGCCATCGCCGGCGAGTTAGCGGAAATCTGGGGTTGACCCGCAACGGCCCTGAGGCGCTACCTCGGGTACTACTGTGGTCTTGACGAACAAGATTAGAAAATCCCACTGACAAATTCAGGCGAGTTCGCCTTCGAGCTATTGGTAGCTCGTCAAGTCCCAGGAACGCCGAAATTCGGCCTCCCCCAAACGCGTGTTCCAGATTCGGTGGACTCTGGGCCGCAATTGTCTGGTGTGGCGTTGGCCATCCGATCGAAACCACTGACAAGTCTCAACCTTCGCGTGACCTTGCTCAACGGCTTCGTCCAGCGCCGGTTCCAGGTCGGTATCGTGGGACGCCAGAACGACCAAGTCGTTGACCGGAGATGCGGCCTCCCGCACCAGAGCCAACGCGCACAGAACGTCAATACCTTTTTCCTGAACCCCCGCCACAACCCTTTCACCGTGGGCATCGCGCACCAGGCAGCCCTGGTCGTCGTAGCGATAGAGATAGCGCAACGGACGAAGATGAACTTTGACCCGCGAATCTCGCTCCCAATGCGCCTGCTGGGCAAGACTACGGGCATACGCAGCTTGATCGTGCTCGGGCGACGGCAGGCCTCTATAGACGAGGACTGACCTGACTTCAGCCGCAGGGAACACCGGCCTCTGCCGTACGTTGCGCATTTCAAGAAGGTTCACTGAGAACGAAAGCGGGTCGAGAAGACAGTCGTGCTTCGGCCCGAAACGCGTCCCATCGAAGAGCCCGTGCGCTGTGAGATGCATGTTCTGGTAGTCAATCACTACACAGGCTTGTAGCAACTTCGCCACTAAACCGCCGCCCCACAAAAAGAAAAAAGCCCTGCCAGTCCCGGAGGACGGCAGGGAGCTAAGACTTCAAAGTAAACGACTAAGTAAGTTCGTGTCAATACGACGCGAATCACCGCATCGATCATCGCGTATTCCACCCGACAAGACTAGGAAAACCCCCCGACAAATTCAGGCGAGCCTGCCTTCGCCGATCAAGTTCGATGTTCTCGATCTCCGAACTTGCCTGAGCCTCCAGCGGCCCTCGCTCAGCTCGACGACAGATTGACATGCAAAGAAAATCGTGAATCCTTGCCACGTTTTGCGCTCATGCGAAGGTGCTTCACACGTCACCGGCACCCTCTTCGTCCATTCCGAACGAAACCCACCGGGTCTACCCCGGTTTCGGCGACGAATAATGAGCCCACGACCTGGGGTATGTATCGCAAGTAGTGCTACCGTCGGCCGATGGACACGATCGGGGTCCGAGAGCTCAGGCAGCATGCATCGCGCCACCTTGCCAGGGTCGAAGCCGGTGAAGAGTTGGGCGTCACCAACAACGGTCGACTCGTCGCGCGACTGGTCCCCGTGCGCGATGCGGAGCGGTCCCGCGCGGCCCTGATCGAGTCGGGCGCCCTCATCCCGGCGCGCCGGCCGAGCAATCTCCTCGACGTCAACGCCGCTGCTCCTACAGACCCGCAGCGCACGCTCTCCGATGTCCTCAACGAGATGCGCGACGAACCATGATCTACATGGACACCTAGGCATTGACCAAGCTGCTCATCGCCGAGCCGGAGACACCGGAATTGCGCACCTGGCTCACCGCGCAGATCGATCAGGGCGAGAGCGCAGCGACCGCATCACCGGGCAGAACCTAGGAAGCTGGCGGTTTCCGGAGGCCGCTTGCCATACTTGTGCGGTGAAGGATGCCGTCACCGCAGTCCTCGCAGGCGCCGATCAGGTCAGCGGTTGGCAGGAGGA
>JBMOKE010000074.1:0-11309 GCA_049315425.1 Mycobacterium sp.
ACTGATCCCCCGGTCGCTTCGCTCCTGCCCGCCGACACTGACCATGCGTCAGCGTCCCGTTCCGCCGTATACGACGGCCGCCTCATCCCCACCGAGACCGAAAGCCTCGTGCAGTGCGCCGACAGCCTTGTCCAGTTCGGTGTCCTTGACCAGAACAGAGATACGGATCTCAGAAGTGGACATCAGATCGATATTCACGCCCACCCGGGCTAAGGCCTCGCAGAACGTCGCGGTCACACCCGGGTGGCTGCGCATCCCGGCGCCGACGAGGGACACCTTGCCGATGTGGTCGTCGTAGAGCACATCGGTGAAACCGATCTCAGCCTGTCGCTCGTTAAGCTTCTCGACGGCGGTCGGACCGACGTCACGCGAGCAGGTGAAGGTGATATCGGTCTTGCCATCCTCCACCTTGGAGATGTTCTGCAGCACCATGTCGATATTGACATCGGCATCGGCGACGACACGAAAAACCTTGGCGGCGTAGCCCGGAACGTCGGGCAGGCCGACCACGGTGACCTTCGCCTCGCTTCGGTCGTGGGCAACTCCGGTCAGGATGGCATCTTCCATGGGAATGTCCTCGATTGATCCAGTGACGATCGTGCCGGGCTTGTCCGAGTAAGACGATCGGACGTGAATCGGAACGTTGTAGCGACGGGCGTACTCCACGCAACGGAGCATCAGCACCTTGGCACCGCAGGCGGCCATCTCGAGCATCTCCTCGAAACTGACGGTGTCGAGACGTCGCGCGTTGGGCACGATGCGCGGATCTGCGGTGAAGATGCCATCGACGTCGGTGTAGATCTCACAGACGTCAGCGTGCAGTGCCGCAGCCAGCGCGACGGCGGTGGTGTCGGAGCCGCCCCGGCCCAACGTGGTCACGTCCTTGCTGTCCTGGCTGACACCCTGGAAACCCGCAACGAGAACGATCTGATCCTCGTCCAGTGCAGAGCGCAGCCGTCCCGGAGTGACGTCGATGATCTTGGCGTTGCCGTGAGTGCCCGTCGTGATCACCCCGGCTTGTGAACCGGTGAAGGATCGGGCCTGGGCACCGAACGACTCGATGGCCATGGCTACCAGCGCGTTGGAGATCCGTTCGCCGGCGGTCAACAGCATGTCGAGCTCGCGCGGCGGCGGCGTCGGACAGACCTGCCTGGCGAGGTCGAGCAGGTCGTCGGTGGTGTCCCCCATCGCCGAGACCACGACGACGACATCATTGCCCTGGCGTTTGGTCTCGACAATGCGCTCAGCGACACGCCGGATCCGTTCGGCATCGGCCACCGAGGATCCGCCGTACTTCTGCACGACGAGCGCCACTGTCGGCCCTTTCCAGGCTTGGAGTTGTACCGAACGGAAGTTTCGGCTTGCTATAAGGATAAAGGGTTGGGCGGAGCAGATTTTCCCTCCCCGGACTGACGGGTAATCTGCCTACGATGGCCGAGCAGCCCACCGACCGACGCGCACAGACCCGGGTGGCGATCCACCAACCGATCGCCGACCGGTGGAGTCCGCGGGCCTTCGATCCCGATGCGGCGCTGACCGGCGAGCAGGTCACCGCGCTGCTGGAATCGGCGCGGTGGGCTGCCAGCTGGGGCGGTCGCCAGCCGGTTCGGTTCGTCGTGGGAGTGCGCGGCGATGACACCTTCTCGACACTGGCCGGTCTGCTCAGGCGAGGAAACGCCTATGCCAGCGCGGCGGGAGCACTCATCCTGGTGTGTGCCGATAATGGCGAGGACGACAAGACCGCGCTGTATTCGCGAGTCGATGCGGGCGCGGCGGCAGCCAATCTGAGCATTGAAGCGGTCTCCCGCGGGTTGATCAGTCACCCGATGGCAGGGTTCGACGTCGACGGCTCCCGCGCGGCGTTCGACATCCCGCCGGATGTGCTGCCACTGATGGTGATCGCCGTCGGCTCGCTCGGTGACTACAGCGCGATAAGCCCTGAGATCGCCGAGCGCGACGCACTTCCCCGACATCGGCTGCCCCTTGAGGAAGTCGCGTTCGCGAGAACGTGGGACCGGCCCTGGCAGTGAAGGTTTACTTCGCCACCGGTGATCGACCACGGGTCTGGGCGGGCACCGGGATCGCGCATAGTCCGACTATGCCTGGTGGGGCAACCGGAGTACAGTTCACGCTATGCAGCGCGTGCTCCTTCTCGGACGCCGCGGCGGGGTCTGATCCAGACCGGCTTCCCGTCGCGGGTGTTTCGCGATGCGCCGGTCTGAAGTCCCTCCTCAACTTCCCGGAGCGCACATCGTGAACACCCATTCTGAATCTGATTCCACACCCGATTCCACATCTCATTCCCGAGCCCACGCGCGGTCGGTCGACTCCGTCGACGCCTACGTGTCGGCACGCACCATCATCACCCCCGCCGGAGGGCGCCACAACAGCCAGGCGGCCTGGAACACCCAGCGCAACTCGGCCATGCCGATTGGCCGATACCGTCCCTTCGCCCAGGAGGTTGAGGCCATCGCGTTGCCAGACCGCACCTGGCCGGACAGGGTGATCAAGCACGCGCCACTGTGGTGCGCCGTGGACCTGCGCGACGGCAACCAGGCGCTGATCGATCCGATGAGTCCGGCCCGGAAGCGACGGATGTTCGATCTCCTGGTGCGGATGGGTTACAAGGAGATCGAAATCGGTTTCCCCTCTGCCAGCCAGACCGATTACGACTTCGTCCGCGAAATCATCGAGCAGGGAGCCATTCCCAGCGATGTCACCATCCAGGTGCTCACCCAGTGCCGACCCGAACTCATCGAGCGCACCTTCGAGGCCTGCGACGGTGCACCGAACGTGATCGTGCACTTCTACAATTCCACCTCGATCCTGCAGAGGCGCGTGGTGTTCCGCGCCGGCCGCGACGAGGTTAAGGCAATCGCCGTCGCAGGCGCGCGAAAGTGCTTGGAGGAAGCCGCTAAATATCCGCGCACCCGGTGGCGTTTCGAATACTCGCCGGAGTCCTACACCGGCACCGAGCTGGAGTATGCCAAGGACGTGTGCGATGCGGTCGCCGCGGTCATCCAGCCGACGCCGGACTGGCCGTTGATCATCAACCTGCCGGCCACCGTGGAGATGGCAACACCGAACATTTACGCCGATTCAATCGAGTGGATGAGCCGCAACCTGGCACGGCGCGACTCGATCATCCTCTCCCTGCACCCGCACAACGATCGCGGCACTGCCGTCGCCGCATCGGAATTGGGCTATCAGGCCGGTGCGGACCGGATTGAAGGCTGCCTTTTCGGAAACGGCGAGCGCACCGGCAACGTATGTCTGGTCACGCTGGGTCTGAACCTCTTCTCCCGCGGAGTGGATCCCCAAATCGACTTCTCCAACATCGACGAGATTCGCCGCACGGTGGAGCACTGCAATCAACTACCGGTGCATGAGCGGCATCCCTACGGTGGCGACCTGGTGTACACCGCGTTCTCCGGCAGCCATCAGGACGCCATCAACAAGGGCCTCGATGCCATGAAGATCGCTGCCGACGAGGCCGATGGCGACGTCGAGGACATGCTGTGGCAGGTGCCGTACCTACCGATCGACCCCAAGGACGTCGGCCGCACCTATGAGGCTGTCATCCGGGTGAACTCGCAGTCCGGCAAGGGCGGGGTCGCGTACATCATGAAGGCGGACCACGGCCTGGTGCTGCCGCGGCGGCTGCAGATCGAGTTCAGCAGGGTGATCCAACAGATCGCCGAGGGCTCAGGCGGCGAGGGCGGCGAGGTGTCCTCCAAGGAAATGTGGGACTCCTTCGCCGACGAATACCTTGCCCCGGTACGCCCCCTGGAACGCATCCGGCAAAAAGTGATCGGCGCCGAGATCGACGGCGGGATCGACGTCATCGAGGCGACCGTGAAGCTCGACGGGGTCGAGGCCGAGATCCGCGGCGAGGGTAACGGGCCGCTTGCCGCCTTCGTCAACGCACTAGGCAACGTCGGCATCGACGTGCACGTGCTGGACTACTCCGAGCACGCCATGTCTGCCGGCGAGGAAGCGGCCGCCGCGGCCTACGTCGAAGCATCCATCGGCGGCCAGACGGTGTGGGGTGTCGGTATCGCCACCTCGATCACGACGGCGTCGCTGCGGGCGGTGGTCTCGGCGGTCAACCGAGCGGCGCGGCAGGGCTGAGTCCGGAGGTCGGTGCGGTCAGAACAGTGCGAACTGCTGGCCCTGGTTGACCGACTGCTCGAACTGGTCGAGACCGGTGCCGCTGGCAACCGAGGCCACGTGCGCCATGAATTGCCGGTCGGAGAGGGTCGGCACGCCGAGTTCCCGGGCCTGATAGCCCTTGCCATGGTCGGCCTGCGAGTTGTTGCAGATGACCAGCGACGTGTCGGTGTCGACGGCGTCGGTGTAAGCCAGACCAGCGTGCAGAATGCGCTCAACCAGTTCTTCGTGGGTGCGGTCCACCTCGGCCGACAGCGCCACCCGCATACCCTGAACCAGCGGCCCGCCGCTGTAGCGACCGGGGTTCAAGTAGGGACACGGCATCCGCGAGGCGAGCATCTTCAACGGACGTAGTTCCTCATGGGTGACCTTGCCGTTGGGCCACCGCCGCCGAGTCAGCGGCCGGACCGGTAGCCAGACGTCACGCTCACGGGCCTGCTCCAGCGCCGGGGTCAGCAAACGAGCCAGCACCAGCGCGTCGTCGAACGCGTCGTGAGCGCGGGTCTGAGGGATATTCCAGTGCCGGGCAAGGGTTTCCAGCCGCAGATTGTCCACACCGAGATCGAGCCGACGGGCGAGTTCGACCGTGCACATGACGCTGTCAATGGGCAGTGCGGTCTGGGCCAGTTCGGCCTCGGCAGTCAGGAATGAGTAGTCGAAAGCGGCGTTGTGGGCTACCAGGGTGCGGCCGTGCATCAGCTCGGCGAGGTCATCGGCGACATCAGCGAAGACCGGCTGATCCTCCAGCATCTCGGAGGTCAGTCCGTGCACGTGCGTCGGACCCGGGTCCACGCCTGGATTGAGCAGGCTGACCACCGAGTGCTCGACGTTGCCGCACGCGTCCAGCGCCAACGCAGCGACACTGAGGACGCGCGCATGCCCCGGCCGGAAGCCCGAGGTCTCGACGTCGACGACGACCCATCCGTCGTCCGCCTCGCTGACCGGCCGGCCCCAGGTGTGGCTCACAAGCGTCAGAATGGCATGTACCCCCGACAGCGACCGGCACATCGGATCCGTGTCGGGCGTGCTGTCGCCGAAACGGCATAAACTCATCTGCAATGCCCAAGCCGACGATGACAGTGCGTGGACGTACCGCGATGGCCCTCGGCTCGGCGGCGCGCTGGGCCTCCCGCGTCACCGGACGCGGTGCCGGGGCCATGATCGGCGGCCTGGTGGCGATGACGCTGGACCGCTCGATCCTGAAGCAACTGGGCATCGGGCGTCGCAGCGCGATCATCACCGGCACCAACGGCAAGTCGACCACCACCCGGATGGTGGCCGCCGCGCTGGGAACCATGGGCGCGGTCGCGACCAATAGTGAGGGCGCCAATATGGACGCCGGCCTGGTCGCCGCATTGGCCGCCGATCGCGACGCGTCACTGACCGCACTCGAGGTCGATGAGATGCACGTGCCGCACGTCGCCGATGCGATCGGGCCTTCGGTCATCGTGCTGCTGAACCTGTCCCGCGATCAACTCGACCGGGTAGGTGAGATCAACCACATCGAACGCACCCTGCGCACCGGATTGTCCCGGCACCCCGAAGCGGTCGTCGTGGCGAATTGCGATGACGTGTTGATGACCTCGGCGGCCTACGACTGCCCGAAGGTGGTGTGGGTGGCCGCCGGTGGCGGCTGGGCCGGAGATTCGGTGAGCTGCCCGCGCAGCGGCGAGGTGATCGTGCGTGAAGGCCAACACTGGCGCTCTAGTGGAACGGAGTTCCAGAGACCCGCGCCACAGTGGTGGTATGACAACGAAACGCTCTACGGCCCATATGGTTTGGCGCTACCCATGCGGCTGGCGCTGCCGGGGAGGGTGAATCGCGGTAATGCCGCCCAGGCGGTCGCGGCGGCGGTGGCGATGGGTGCCGATCCGGCGGCAGCGGTCGCCGCGGTGTCGGCCGTCGACGAGGTCGCCGGACGTTATCGCACGGTGCGGATCGGTAATCACGCCGCCCGGCTACTGCTGGCGAAGAATCCCGCAGGCTGGCAGGAAGCCCTGTCGATGGTGGACAAGACCGCTGCGGGGGTGGTGATCGCGGTCAACGGGCAGGTGCCCGACGGCGAGGATCTGTCGTGGTTGTGGGATGTGCGTTTCGAGCATTTCGGCGATGTTTGCGTCGTCGCCGCCGGCGAGCGTGCAACCGACCTCGCGGTGCGACTGGGTTACGCGGGCGTAGAGCACTCCCTGGTCCACGACACGGTGCAGGCCATCGAAATGTGTCCGTCCGGCCACGTCGAGGTGGTCGCCAACTACACCGCGTTTCTCCAGTTGCAGCGGGCCTTGGAGCGCAACCGTGACTGAGGCGGTACGGATCGGTCTGGTGCTGCCCGATGTGATGGGCACCTACGGCGATGGCGGGAACGCCGTCGTGCTGCGGCAGCGGTTGCAACTGCGCGGGATCGCCGCCGAAATCGTCGAGATCACCCTGGCCGACCCGGTGCCGGATTCGCTGGACCTCTACACCCTCGGTGGCGCCGAGGATTACGCCCAGCGGTTGGCGACCAAACATCTGCTGCGCCACCAGGGATTGCAACGGGCTGCCGAACGCGGGGCGCCGGTACTGGCGATCTGCGCGGCGATCCAGGTACTCGGGCACTGGTATGAGACCTCAGCCGGTGAGCGGGTCGACGGCGTCAGCCTGCTCGATGTCACCACTTCCCCGCAGTCGGAGCGCACGATCGGCGAGGTCGTGTCGACGCCCTTGGTCGAGGGGTTGACCGAGCCTCTGACCGGGTTCGAAAACCACCGCGGCGGAACGGTTCTGGGCCCGGCAGCACAGCCTCTGGGGGCAGTGGTCAAGGGCGCCGGCAATCGGATGGATGACGGCTTTGACGGTGCGGTGCAGGGCAGCGTGGTCGCGACCTACCTACACGGGCCATGCCTGGCCCGCAACCCGGAACTGGCCGACCTACTGCTGGCCCGGGTGGTCGGGCCACTGGCGCCTCTGGAGTTGCCCGAGGTGGACCGGCTGCGTCACGAACGACTGGCTGCTCCACGGCGAATGTGACGATCAGCCACCTGATTGGTTGATGGGTTAGCGATCGCCGGTGACGGCGTGTATGTTTGCTGAAACGTCAATCACCGCTAGGAAATGAGTGTCACGTGATCGCCATCAGTCGTTCTTTCACCGCCGCCGGAACCGCCTTGGTCGGGGCGAGCATCATCGCCTCGTCCGCTGTCGCCCCCGTCCAGGTGACCGTCCCGCGGATGACCGACGCCGCGATTCAACTCCAGGCCACGGTTCTGGATATCTTCACCTTCCCGGCGGCAACGCAAGCCATCGCCAACGAGGTCGAGTACGCCGCGCTCTGGGCGGCCGGACTCGCCGAGTCCGGGGTGGGGGTTGCCCAGTCCCTGGCCGCCGTTCCGGCAACCCTGATCACGGCCACCCAGCAGATCTTCAGCCGGGATCCACTCGGTGCGCTCACCACGGTTGAGGACGCGGCCATAGCAGCGGGCAACGCGATCCTGGTTCCGTTGGTCGTCTCTCAGATCGATATCGGCCAGATCCAGCTCGCGGTGGATTCGGCGCGGCTGCTGGCCGACCCCGTGGCGGCGGTTGAACTCGGAACGGGCCTCTTCGGCGCATGGGACGCCGTCACGCGTGCTGTCATCACCGCCGGTCAGAACTTCATCAACGCCGTGCTGACTCTCAATCCCGCGAATATCTTCGCGGCAGTCGTCGGCGGCGTCCAGGGCGTGGTCGCCTCCTTCGCTGTCGGTGGCCAACTCGCCGTGGACGGAATTGTGGCGGCACAGACCACACTGGCGACGGCACTGGCGGCGCGGCCCGTGCCGATCCCACTGGCATCGACCTCATTGCGCGCGGCCCGGCCGGCCGCCGCCGGAGCATCAAGCACGGAAGCCGTTTCCACTCCACGGCGGACGGCCGCCCGGGCGGTGCAACGCGATTCCGCTGCCGCCGACATCACCGCCCCGTCGCCGAAGAACGCGGCTACCGCCGGAAGGCGTACCGCGAGGTCGGGTGCGGCGTCCTAGTACCCGGACTGAATTAGGGCAGGTAACCGGCGGACAGCGCACGGACCAGCCTCAGCTCGTCGGCATCCCCCAGGTCGCCGCCGTTGATTAGAGCCGAGTGATGGGCGGCGGCTGCCAACGTCCGTCCAACGCTGGCTCACCTGGCAGATACAGCCGCATGTAGGCGCTGAAGCTTCCGTCGGGAACCGGAAGCCAATTGACAGTGGTGTCGCCGGGTTCGTCCTGGGACAGCACGATCACGACTGAACCATCCGGCCTACGCACCAACTCATCGGGTCGGCTGCTGCTCACGCTGTAACGGTTGATCGGGTTGGCCACCAGGCTGCCATCGCTGTCGTAGACGGTGACTGACCAGAACGCGTCAATCGGCGGTTCTTGTCCGGGTGCGAAGTAGATCTGGTAGCTGTTGTGCCCGTTCAAGGGGCGCAGCGTTTGATCCAGCAGACCGCCAAGGTAGATGGCCTCGTCACGAATGTTCGCCCAGGGCCCGACGAAGAACACCCCGGCGCGCAACTTGTAGTCGGTGCCGTAGTTGCCGATCGCGGATGGTGGTGCCGCCCATCCGTGATTTCCGAGAGCCGCCAGGTACTGGTTGCTCGCGGTGCGAAACGAAGCCGCCGCAAACCCGGCGCGCGCAGCCAAATCCACGGCTATTCTCGCCAACGGGCCGAGGCCGGCATCGGTGACCCGCAGCCCCGAACCGACGCCGATCTGCGCGATCGCCTGCAATATCGCGGTATCACTTCCGGGCGGCGGGTTGAGTTCCATGGCGGCGCTGATCGCGTCCAGCATGGCCAGTCCGGAGGGCATCAGGGTCTGGGGAGGCGGGCTGCCGGTGGGCCCGGAGGGCGTAAGGCTGTACTGATCCATCAGGGCGATGGCCTGACGCTGGTCGGCCTCGTCGCCGGCGAGTGTGCGCCCGAGTAGCGCGATGTTGCGGTAGGGCACGGTCACCGATTGCGCGCCCTCGACGGCGACCTGGGGTCCGCCGTCCCAGGTGATGGCGTACAGGCCGGGGCCGGGGCCCGTTGCGCGGGTGCCGAGGTAGGAGATCGCGTTGGTGTAGGGGTCGTTGAGTTGAAAGCTGAAGTAGCGGTCTCCCATGTCTGGGACGGATAGCACCACCGGGCCACCACTGAGATCCAGTACCGCGCGGGAGTAGAGGGTATCGGTGTTCGGGCGCCAGATCGGCACCACGTCCGGTGCCGCGAAACCGGTCTCGGACCAGATGATGTTCAGCCCCGGCGCCTCGGACCTGAATCTCTCGAATTCGAGTAGCGGATACCCGTAGGTGACGGCCTGCACCGCAAGAATGGCGGATCGTATCGGGCCCGGGGGGAAGACGGCGGTGAGACCCGTTGGAACCGAATCGGTTCCGATCGCAGCCGTTGCGAGAGGCATCGACAGCGCGCGCCGTAACGCGGCCGACCGGTGCAGCCCGGCAGGCCCGGCCGATTCTCCGGCCAGCGCCCGGTTGACCCGATTCATCGATGGTGCCGGGTGCGCCGATGTGGCCCTGGCGCCGCGGGCCGCGGGTCGCGGAGGTCCGGCAGCTACCGTCGCGGCATCCCTATCGGATCCGTCAGGTCGGGGAGCAGCCGCGGCATCGCCGACGGCGCCGATCAACGCCGTCGTGCCCAGTGCGGCAGTAAGGACGCCGACCCACAGCCACCGCGCACCCGGCGCAGCGCTTGGCTGTCGCTTCATCGCAATCTCTGTGAGCGACACCCGTTGAACACTATTACGACCCGCCGGCGCGCGGAGCGAAAGACAGTGGATCTGATCCGGTCAGACCATCGCGCGGCGACCGGACAGCGCGCGGCCCAGGGTCAGCTCGTCGGCGAACTCGAGGTCGCCGCCCATGGGTAACCCGGAGGCGATGCGGCTGATGGTCAGCCCCGGGATATCGCGCAGGATGCGGACCAGATAGGTGGCGGTAGCCTCACCTTCGGTGTTGGGGTCGGTCGCGATGATCACCTCGGTGATGTCGACGCCATCGACCCGCTCCCCGATCCGGTTGAGTAACTGGCGAATCCGTAATTGGTCGGGCCCGATCCCGGACAGCGGATCCAACGCTCCACCCAGGACGTGATAGCGCCCGCGGAACTCCCGCGTGCGCTCGACAGCCTGCACATCCTTGGGCTCCTCGACCACACACACCTGCGTTCCGTCACGCCGCGCATCGGCACAGATCCGACAGCGCTGCGCCTCCGACACATTGCCGCACACCTCGCAGAACTGCACACCGTCGCGTACCCGGGCCAGCACCGCGGTGAGCCGGTCGATCTCCGGCGGCTCGACAGACAGAAGGTGGAAGGCGATCCGTTGCGCGCTCTTGGGCCCGATGCCCGGCAGCTTGCCGAACTCGTCGATCAGGTCCTGGACCGGACCCTCAAACATGACGGGACAAGTCAGGACCCCGGCTGCGGTTGGCCGCCGGCGCCCGCCAACGGGCCGAGGATCGTCTTCACTGTTTCCCGCATATTCTCAGCGGCGTCATCAAGTGCGCCGATGATCAGGTCTTGCAGGGTTTCGACATCGCCCGGGTCGACGACACTCGGGTCGATCCGCACCGACACCACCTTGCCGTGCCCGTTGAGGGTCACCTCGACCAACCCGCCGCCGGCCTGTCCCTGCACTTCGGTTTGAGTGATCTGCTGCTGCGCCACGAGCAGGTGCTGCTGCATGTGCTGGGCCTGGGCTAAGGCCGCCTGCAGATTGCCCAGGGCCTGTTGGGCCTGCTGGGCCTGTTGGGCCTGTTGGGCCTGACTGCCGAAAGCCCCCAAGTCACTGGGGCCACCGGGTGTAATACCGGGTTGCATGACAGTCTCCTTGCATATCGGTCTCGACTTCGTTGCAGCCGGCTATTCAGGCGGCTGGTGGCTTTCCAGCCTAGACGCCGGGGGATTACCGTGACGCCCGTGCTGAAGTTCGCCCCTATGCGTGTCGTGGCCGCAACGTCGACCGGACTACTGCTCGCCGCGTCATCGCTGGCAGCACCGGCCACCCACGCCGCACCAGGCAGTGTCGCCGGGATGATCGTGTTCCTCGACCCGGGCCACAACGGCGCCAACGACGCCTCGATGACCCGCCAGGTGCCCACCGGCCGCGGCGGCACCAAGGACTGTCAGGCCTCCG
>JBMOKE010000281.1:0-2495 GCA_049315425.1 Mycobacterium sp.
CTGCCGTTGGCGCCCACCACCGAGGCCAGGAACTCCGGGTAGCCGCCGTTCTGGTTGGGGTCGTTGGCGATGCCGCGCACGGTGTTGGCCGGGGAGGCGATGAACCCGTTGCCGTGGGTGTAGACGGTGTGCCGGTTGATCCAGTCGCGCTGGTTGTCGATCAGCCGGGCCGGGTTGAGTTCGCGGGCGGCCACCACGAAATCGCGCAGGGCGCCGTCGGGCCCGTTATAGCGGTCGATGGCCAGCTGCTCGGGGAAGGAGTAGAAGTTCTTGCCCTGCTGGAACTGGGTGAAGGCCGGGCTGATGATGGTGGGGTCGAGCACCCGGATATTGGAGGTGGTGGCCCGGTCGGCGGCCACCTGGGCGGCGTTGGTGGGCGCGTTACCGCTGTAGTCGCGGTAGGTGACACTCTCATTCGTCAGCCCGTAGGCCTGCCGGGTGGCGGTGATGCTGCGGGTGATGAATTCGCTTTCCTTTTGCGCCGCGTTGGGTTTGACGGAAAACTGCTCGACGATCATCGGCCAGCCCGCCCCGATGATCAGCGAGCTCAGCAGCAGCAGCACCACGCCGATGGCGGGGATGCGCAGGTCGCGCAGGAACAGCGCGGAGAACACCGCCGCCGCGGCGATCAGCGCGATCACCAGCAGGATCAGCTTGGCCGGCAGCACGGCGTTGATATCGGTGTAGCCGGCGCCGGTGAAGGGCTTGCCGGCGCGGGTGTGGCTGAGCAGCTCGTAGCGGTCGAACCAGTAGGCGGCGGCCTTGAGCAGCACCAGGATCCCGACCAGGCTGACGAGTTGGACGCGCGCGGCCCGGCTCAGTGCGGCCTCTCCCGCGGACAGCCGAATGCCGCCGAAGATGTAGTGCGTCACCAGATTGCCCACAAATGCCAGGAACACCGCGGCGAACAGGAACGACAGCACCATCCGGTAGAACGGCAGATCGAAGGCGTAGAAGCCGAGGTCCTTGCCGAACTGCGGGTCGGTGATACCGAAGGCGCCGCCGTGCAGGAACAGCTGGATCGTCGGCCAGTAACTCTGGGCGATCAACCCGGACAGCAGGCCGATCAGCGCGGGCACCCCGATACCGAAGGTCTTGAGCTTGCTCATCACCGCCGTCCGGTAGCGCGCCACCGGGTCGCCTGCGCCGACGGTGGGCACGAACACCGGCCGGGTCCGGTACGCCAGCGCCATGCCGGCGAACACGATGGCCCCGACGATCAGTGCCGCCGCCAGGAACACGAGGATCCGGGTGAACAGCACCGTGGTGAACACCGAGCGGTAGCCCAGCTCGCCGAACCACAGCCAGTCGACGTAGGTGTCGATGAAGCGTGGGCCGATGATCAGCACCGCCAGCACGGCGATCGCGATCACGATCAGGGTGCGGCTGCGGCGGTTCAGCGCCGGCATTCTGGGTGGGGTTCGCATGTTCACGGGCGCGGTCCTGACATCACGATCCCAACTCTACGCAAAGCCCCGCACCTGCCGATGCCAGCAACTAGCAGGTGGGCGGTGTGCCCCCGGCGGTCAGGGTGTTCAGCGCGTCGACGGTCTGGGTGAGGTTCTCCGCCTTGACCAAGGTCATGGTGTCCTGGCCGACGGTGCGGGCCTCGTCGCAGTTCTCTTTCGGGACCAGGAACACCGTCGCCCCGGCCTCGGCGGCGGTCGACATCTTGTGGGTGATGCCCCCGATCGGGCCGACGGTGCCGTCGCCACTGATGGAACCGGTGCCGGCAACGAACTTGCCGCCGTTGAGGTCACCGGTCGTGAGCTTGTCGATGACGGCCAGGCTGAACATCAGCCCGGCGGACGGCCCGCCGATATTGGCCAGGTTGAAGTCGATGGCGAACGGCGCCCACGGGGCGTCCAGCACGGCGATGCCGAGGTAGCCGTAGTCGCGGTCGTCATTGCGGCCGAGCTTCACGGTGGCGGTGCCGGGTGGGGCGTTCTTGCGCCGGAAGCCCAGGGTGATCTCCTGGTCGGGTTTGGTGGCCTTGAGCAGCTTGGTGAACGTCTCGACGGTGGGCACCGGGGTGCCGTCGACGGTGTCGATGGCGTCGCCGGATTCCAGCTTGCCGACCGACGGGCCGGGGTCGGTGACCTTCTCGACCGTCACCGCCTTGGCGAACTTCAAATAGTTCAGGGCGGCGTACTCGGCGTTGTCCTCGGAGTTCTGGAAGTCGGCGTTCTGGGACTTCTCGATCTCCTCGCGGGACTTCTCCGGCGGGAACACCAGATCCCGCGGCACCAGCTGCTGGCTGCCCGAGCCCCACAGCACCAGGGCCTGGCCCAGGCTGAGGCCGTCGCGCTGGGACACCGTGGTCATGTTCAGGTGACCGGAGGTGGGTTTGACCGGGGTGCCGTCGATGGCGACGACCGGCTTGCCGTCGAACTCACCGAGGGTGTCGAACGTCGGGCCCGGGCCCAGCGATACGAACGGCACCGTCACCACCCCGAGCAGCAGCCCGAACACCAGGATGGGCACCAGGGCCACCA
>JBMOKE010000282.1:0-2493 GCA_049315425.1 Mycobacterium sp.
ATCACCGGCTTCTACAAGGACGTCGTGCTGCTCGATCAGCCGTCGGTGTCCGATAACAAGAAGTCGGTCAAGGCACTGCTCGATGAGGCCGGCGTGACCGTGACCCGGTTCGTCCGCTTCGAGGTGGGCCAGGCCTGACGGGCCAGGGCCCGCGACCATGAGGCATCTACGACCATGAGGCATGTACGACCATGAGGCATGTGAACGCCTTCGGCGACGACGCACTCGGCGATCTCGACGCCGTCGCGTTAGTCGATGCAATGCGCACCGGCAAGGTGTCATCGGCGGAGTTGGTCGAAGCTGCGATCGCCCGTGAACAGTCGGTCAACCCGGCCCTCAATGGATTGGCGCATGAGAGGTTCGAGGCGGCCCGAGCACAAGCTGCCACCCGCCAAGGCGGGTACTTCGACGGTGTGCCGACGTTCATCAAGGACAACGTCGACGTCGAAGGCATGCCCACAATGCAGGGTACCGACGCCTGGGACCCGCGGCCGCAAACCAGCCATGGAGACTTCGCGAAGTTCTTTCTGGCCACCGGTCTGATCCCGCTGGGCAAGACGCAACTGTCGGAGTTCGGTTTCAGTGCCTCCGCTGAACACCCGCGTATCGGTGCGGTCCGCAATCCGTGGGACACCGACTACACCGCGGGCGCGTCGTCATCAGGATCAGGTGCCTTCGTCGCCGCCGGTGTGGTGCCCATCGCCCACGCCAATGACGGCGGCGGCTCGATCCGGATACCCGCGGCGTGCAACGGACTGGTGGGTCTGAAGCCCTCGCGTGGGCGGCTCCCGTTGGACAAGATGTCTCGTCAGATGCCGGTGCGGCTCGTCAATGACGGGGTGCTGACCCGCTCAGTACGCGACACGGCGGCGTTTTACCGTGAGGGAGAACGTATCTGGCGCAACCGTGCATTGCTGCCCATCGGTGCGGTCACGGCACCCGGCCGTGAGCGGCTGCGGATTGCCGTGGTCACCCGCTCGCTGAACCGCGACTGCAGCCCGGAGATGCGCGCCCACACCCTTCAGACCGCGGCCCTTCTCGAAGGACTCGGTCACCGGGTCACCCACCTCGACAACAACCCAATCCCGGCCTCCTTCGCCGACGACTTTCTCATCTACTGGGCCTCGCTCGCTATGACCCTCGTGCGTACCGGAAAGCGCACGTTCGGGCCGAGCTTCGACCGCGAGCGTCTGGACAACCTGACTCTCGGACTCGATCGTCACGCGACGCGCAACCTGCACCGGTTACCGTTGGCCATCACCCGGCTCAGCCGGCTGCGCAAGGTCACTGAACGGCTCTACCGCGACTACGACATCATGCTGATGCCGACGCTAGCCGAGGAGACGCCGCGCATCGGCCATCTCGATCCCACCGCTGATTACCAGCAGGTGATCGACCGACTGGTGGACTGGGTGGCGTTTACGCCGCTACAGAACGCCACCGGGGAGCCGGCGATCTCGTTGCCCCTGAATGAGTCAGCCGCTGGGATGCCGGTCGGCATGATGTTCAGCGCCCCACTCGGCCACGAGCGGCGACTGCTGGAACTGGCTTTCGAGCTGGAGTCGGCCAAGCCGTGGGCCCGGATCCAGGCCGCTGCGGTGGCCTGATCCTGGAATAGCCCCGGGATGATCGGGCCTGCGACGATGAGGCAGGATAAGACCGCTGTTCCAGCCCCGCCGGAATGGCACTCTCATGCCAGCCCCGACGAATCCGAGGAGTCTGATGGGGGAGCCCACGACCACGAACGGCGCTGTACCGGACCCGAGGTCCGGGTACTCGCGGGTCCTGCTCAAACTCGGCGGTGAGATGTTCGGTGGCGGCTCGGTGGGCCTGGATCCGGACGTGGTGGCACAGGTAGCCCGCCAGATCGCCGAAGTCGTGCGCAGCGGCGTTCAGGTGGCCGTGGTGATCGGCGGCGGCAATTTCTTCCGCGGTGCGCAGCTTCAGCAGCGCGGGATGGAGCGAACCCGTTCGGACTATATGGGCATGCTCGGCACCGTGATGAACAGCCTTGCGCTACAAGACTTTCTTGAGCAGGAAGGAATCGTCACCCGCGTCCAGACCGCCATCACCATGGGTCAGGTCGCCGAGCCCTATATCCCGCTGCGAGCTCGACGTCACCTGGAGAAGGGACGCGTGGTGATCTTCGGCGCCGGAATGGGGCTGCCGTACTTCTCCACCGATACCACCGCCGCGCAACGCGCTTTGGAGATCGGCGCCGAGGTGGTGCTGATGGCCAAAGCGGTCGACGGGGTGTTCACCGACGATCCGCGGAGCAACCCGGATGCCGAACTGCTGACCGAGATCAGCCACCGGGAGGTCATCGATCGCGGCCTTCGGGTTGCCGACGCCACCGCCTTCAGCCTCTGTATGGACAACGGAATGCCGATCCTGGTGTTCAACCTGCTGACGAGCGGGAACATTGCCCGCGCGGTTGCGGGTGAGAAGATCGGAACACTGGTCAGCACGTGACTGGAGAGGAGGAGTGGCGCC
>JBMOKE010000075.1:0-11041 GCA_049315425.1 Mycobacterium sp.
CGATGTGCTCGATGTCCACCGGGCACTGTTCGACGCACGCACCGCAGGTGGTGCATGACCACAACACGTCGGGGTCGATCACGCCGAGTGCGGCGGCATCACCCACCAGGGGACGGGTGGCCTGCAGTGGTGAGTTGGCGGGAACCCTCTCGAAGCCCGACTCCGGAACGTGGTGGGGATCGTCTGCGCCCAACTCGAGGCCACCCTCGGTATCGATCCGGTCGTTCGGGGTTGCGAAGATGTAGGGCGCCTTGGCAAACAGGTGATCGCGCAAATTCATGATAAGGATCTTGGGAGACAACGGCTTTCCGGTATTCCACGCCGGGCACTGCGACTGGCAGCGGCCGCATTCGGTACACGTGGTCAGGTCCAGATAGCCCTTCCAGGTGAAATCTTCGATCTTGCCGCGGCCGAACACCGCGTCTTCTGCGGGATCGTCGAAGTTGATCAGCTCACCCTTGGACTCCATCGGCAACAGCGGGCCGAGCGCGTTGGGAAGACGCTTGAAGGTGACGTTGAGCGGCGCCAGTCCGATGTGAAGGTGCTTGGAGTGCAGCACGATGAGCAGGAACACCAGCATCACGCCGATGTGCAGCAGTAGCGAAACGGTCTCGATGATCTCGTTGGCGTGGGTGCCCAGTGGGTGCAGCAGTGCGGCGACGCCGTGTGAGAAGAATGCCGCCGGACCGTAGGGGAGGTTGCCGTTGTTGACGGCCGAACCGCGGAACAGTGCGTAGGTCCAGATGACGTTGAAGATCATGAAAAGGATCAGCCACGCGCCGCCGGTGTGCGAGCCGTAGAACCGCGACGAGCGGCCGTACTCCTTGGGCTCGGAGCGCAGCCGGATGATCGCGAACGTGAGGATGCCCAACAGCACGGCGACGGCGAAGAAGTCCTGCAGGAACCCGAGGATGCCTAACCTGCCGACCACCGGGATGTGGAACTTGGGGTTGAACAGAACGCCGTAGGCCTCGAGGTAGACCGTCGCCAGAATGAAGAAGCCCCACATCGTGAAGAAGTGCGCGAGCCCGGGAATCGACCAGCGCAGCAGCCGGGTCTGGCCGAACACTTCGCGGACCTGGGTTGCGATCCGCTCGCCCAGATGATCTTTGCGGCCGGCTTCGTCGTACACCGGTTGGCCTGACCTGATCAGCTTCGTCAGCCACGCCACTCGCTTGACGGCGAGCAGTCCGACGACGGCGGTCATGGCAAGGCCGATGATCAGCCGGATGAGAGTCTGCGTGTCCACGGCTTCCCTCTGCAGGTCTGGCAGTTACCGGTCGGTAACTTAGCGGTTGTTACCGGTGGGTAACTTGTGCTTGTCGATGGCTCATAGTCTCACCCCTGCACATCGCGGCGCGACACCGGTCTCGATGGCGGTTATTCCGCCGGCGCCGGCTTGATCGTCGGCAGCGTCACGCCCGTGATGATCGACTGTGTCGTCGGTGGCGCGACCGTGGTGGTGGGCGGCGCGACCGTCGTGGTGGGCGGCGCCTGTGTTGTGGTGGGCGGCTGCGTGGTCGTTGTGGTCGGCGGCTGGGTCGTGGTTGTGGTCGGCGGCTGGGTCGTGGTTGTCGTCGTCGTCGTGGTCGTGGTCGGGGTCGTGGTTGTCGTCGTCGTCGTTGTGGTTGTCGTCGGGGTTGTCGTTGTAGTGGTCGTGGTGGTGGGGGAAGTGGTGGTGGTCGTCTCGGCGCTGGAGGTGGTGGTCGGCGTGACCGTCGATACCGTCGGTTCCCCGTTGCTTCCGGTGACCGTGACCGTCTCGGGCACCGGCACCCCCGAGGGAGATTCACCGGGCTTGGTGACCCGGGTGGTGGTCGTGGTCGGTGTGCTGTCGGTACTCGTCAGGGTGATGGCGAGGCCTCCGACTGTCACCGCTGCCAATACCGCGGCGATGCCGAAGAGCAACGGGGGCCGGCGATACCAGGGCAGCAGGGCCGAGTCGAACCCGGTCTCGGCCTCCGGCTCGATCAGCGCGGTGGGACGCGAATCGGCCGGCGGCGCGGTGTAATCGTCGCCGGTATAGGGAACCGGCTCCTCGCTGGAGCCGTCATCCTGAGACCAGGCGAGGGCTCCGGATGACTCGCTCGCTCCCCGTCCCGCCGCGGCGGGGGCCAATGCGGTCGGGGCCAACCCGGTGGGCGCATCCGAAACGGTCGGGGCTAATCCGGTGGGGACATCCGCTGCCGCACCGCGCATGGCGATCAGCGCGGCGCCGGTGGCCGCGGCCAGGCTCGGAAATGCGGTGGTGATCACCGGTGCGCGCACCGCATCCGAGAGTCGTTGGCTCACAACCGGAATCGCCGCGCCCCCTCCGACTGTGGCAACCGCCGTCACCTCAGCTGCGGAAATCGAATTGCGTTCCAGCACATCCCCGAGCGCGTCGATGACGACGTTGATCGGCTCCTCGAGCAGACTTTCCAACTCAGCCCGGGTGACTGTGACATCAGAGCGGTAGCCGGGCAGATCCACCGGCATCACCGTGACGGTTTCCGAGGAAAGCCGTTCTTTGGCAAGGCGGCATTGCTCCCGCAATCGGGTGAGTGCGCCCAGTGCGGACGTATTGCCCGCATCGTCGAATCCCACGCCCTGGACACGAGCCAGCACCAGATCCAGTAGGGCTTGATCGACCTTGTCTCCGGAGAAGTCGGCGACACGCAGAGTCTCCCCGATCGGGGACGCATCGGCCCGGGCCAGGGTGATGGAGGTCCCACTGCTTCCGAAATCGCAGAGCGCGACAACACCGCGCGCGGGCAACCCGGGGTCGGCCTGCAGGGCACTCAAAGCCGCGGTGGCGTCGGAGATGATCACCGGCGCAACACCATTGGCGGAAAGGGTGGCGGCTCGCAGCGCGCCGCGCAGTGCGCCGACGGTGGCCGGACCCCAATGTGCGGGCGCGGCGATCACCACCCGGGTGGGCGTTATGCCGTCATCGACGGTGCGTGCCATCCCGTCCAGAGCAGCGGCCACCAGGTTGTCGCCGCGATGCGAGGAACCATCGGCGGCCACCAGTGGCACCGGGTCGCCCACCCGCTCGACGAAGCCGCGCAGCACCACGCCTGCCTGAGTGAGGTTGGGACTGGTGAGTTCGGGATTCTGCGAGGGCACGCCCACCTCGGCCGGTCGGTCGCCCCACAACGTCAGGACTGATCGTCGCGCCACCGGTTGCCGGCCGGGACACGCCGCAACCAGGTTGGTCGTCCCAATCGACAGCCCGAGTGCGTCGCTCACGGTGCATTTCCCTTCTCCGGCAGTCGGTTACAACGCCCCGGGTTCATTAACCTGGAGGCGGTTCGTATAGCGGGGGTGGGTTCAACCTGTTCGGCCATCTCGGGAACCGGCGCTCGATCGTCGTCTCAGTGACGGTGGTGACGGAGGGGCCGGCCGTGATGGTCGTGCTGGGCCTGGGCGGCTGAACCGCGGTCGGAGCGGGACTGGGTGTGGTGGTGGTGGTCGGTGACTCGGTGGTGGGAGCCTCGGTGGTGGGAGCCTGCGTGGTGGCAGTCGCGGTCACCGTGGTGACCGTCTGGCGAGGCTTCTCGGCGGTATTGAAATCGACGATGGCATAGATCAGCAGTGCCAGCATCGCGGCGGTGAGCACGCCGAGGCCGACGAGAGCGGCCGGTCGCTGATACCACGCTCGAGACGGCAGGGACGATGCGTACTGGTCAGGAGATTGCTGGTCGTACGACTCGCTGTAAGCCGCAGACTCGCTGTATCCCGCACTGCCGGTTCCGGTGTAGTTCGCGTACTGGGTCGGCTCGACGCCGGAGTCGTCAGGGGGACCGCCGGGAAGACCATCGTGCGCCACGGGTTGCGATCCTAGTCGGGTCTTCAGAGTTGGGGCATGACCTCGGACGCGAAGAGTTCCAGCTGATCGAGGTCGGATGTGTCCAGCAGTTGCAGATACACCCGTTGCACACCGGCTTCGGCGAACGGCCCGAGTCGGTCGACGATCTCGGCCGGTGTACCGGCCAGCGGCGTGTTGGTGCGAAGTTCGTCGACATCCCGGGAGATCGCCGCGGCCCGTTGGGTGACCTGCGCCTCGTCGTGTCCGGCGCATACCGCGAATGCCGCAGAGAAGATCATGTCGTCGGCGGCGCGCCCGGCCTTTTCCAGCGCGGCCCGAACCCGGCCTAACTGGACGCCCACGAAATCCAGTGTCGGGAAGGCGAGGTTGAACTCCGCGGCGAAGCGCGCCGCCAGCGCGGGCGTGCGCTTGGGCCCGCCGCCGCCGATGATGATCGGCGGGTGTGGCTGCTGAACCGGCTTGGGCAACGCCGGGGACCCGGTCACCGTGTAGTGGTTCCCGGTGTAGTCGAAGGTCTCACTGACCGGTGTCGCCCACATTCCGGTGATGATGTCGAGTTGCTCCTCGAGCCGATCGAATCGCTCACCGAGGCCGGGGAAGGGGATGGCGTAGGCGCGGTGCTCGTCCTCGAACCAGCCCGCACCGATACCGAATTCGACGCGCCCGGCGCTCATGGAATCCACCTGCGCCACCGATATCGCCAACGGGCCGGGATAGCGGAAGGTCGCCGATGTCACCAGTGTGCCCAGTCTGATCGACGACGTCTCACGGGCGATCCCGGCCAGGGTCACCCAGGAATCAGTCGGTCCCGGCTGACCGTCACCACTCATCGCGAGATAGTGGTCGGAGCGGAAAAACGCTGAGAATCCAAGGGATTCGGCGGCCTGGGCGACGGCGAGCTGGTCGTCATACGTGGCGCCCTGCTGCGGCTCGAGAAAGACACGGAAATCCACGCCGCCCAGCCTAGGGCAGGCTAGAAGAACTCAACCGCTTCGGTACTGATGAACATGCCGTGGCCGGTGGCGTCGTTGGTGAACCGGGTGCCAGTGCTGTCGGCCTCGATGGTCCAGCCCACCGCTTCATAGCTGGCGTAGTCGATTGTGGTGGTGGGCATCGCTCCCAGGTTGCCGACCACCCAGCGGTTGCTGCCACTGGCGGCGACCTCGACGCCGGTGGCCTGTTCGCCGTCGACGGTGGGCGGGTCGGTGAAGTCGGACTCGCACCCGACGGTGTCGGCCGATATCTGGCAGCGGGTCACGCCGGACTTCGTCTCGATGTAGACGTAGCCGGCCGAGTTGGGTGCCAGTGTCCCGTCACCTGACGGCGGAGTCGGACCGGGTACCGGCATCGCGGTGGGCCGGCCGTTGGGAAACTCGGGTTCGGTACCGGTTCCGCAGCCTGGACAGACGGCGGCGCCATCAACGGTGGTGGCGCACCCCGCCCCCGCCACGACGGCGGCCAGCAGCCAGGCAGCTGTGATGCCGGCTCGCAACCCGGTGGAGAATCGCACCTGACCAGAGTACGCACTCCGTGACTGGAGTGACGCCAGTGACTCGCGGGGTTTCAGTTCACCGTCACGTCGGCGGTGAATGTCCACGAGTCCTTTTCCCCGCCGGACCAGGGTCGGCCAAAGGCGTTAGACACCGTGGTGGCACCGGGCGCCATGGCCTGAAGTGCCCATACCTCGCTGGCCGCCGCGCCCGGCCGGCTGGCCGACGGCGCAAGAACCTCGTGGCCGGTCTGGGCCAGCACCGTGGCATTGGTGAGCTGCATCTGCGGCGCCCAACCGAAGCCGGTGGACGGGTTGGATCCCAGGCTCACCTGAAGCGTGTCACCGACTTTGAGAGCCAGGGTTCGCCGGATGTGTTTCTGATTCAGCAGATCGTCGTAGGAGATCTCGATCGTCGTGGTCTGCGGCCCGGATTTCGGTGGGTCGGATTTAGCCGAACAACCCACCGACGAGGATGCCGCAAGCAGTACGGCCATCAGGGCTGCGGTCCGTCGGATCATGGCCGGCTCCTTTCGAAGGAGGCGAACTGCCGGGTACGCCGAAGGTAGGACACCAGTTTGCGAGCCGGTACCGCTCGCGGCCAGTCGTCGGGCCGGAAGTAGGCATCCGAGCCGCCATCGACGAAAACGACACTGCCGCAGAGGAAGTCGGCGGATTCAGACAGCATGAAGATCACCCAGTCGGCCAGCTGCTCAGCATCACCGAAACCCCCGATCGGGACGGGAAACTCCCGGACGACCTTTGCTTCCGACGGCGTGGCCAGCTGTTCCTCGAGCATCGGAGTCATGATCGCCCCGGGGGCCAGGGCGTTGAGCCGGATGCCGGCGCCGGCCCACTGCGCCGTCACGGCATTGCGGCGCACCCAGCGACTGACAGCGATCTTCGATGCCGCATATGCCATCGGCGGACCATAGCGTCCAAACATTCTGTAGGCGCGCAGAGCTTTCTCGGTATCGCCGGCCAATAGGGCACTAATGGCCCGGCCGGGAACGGCCGGCACGGTGGTGGTGGAGTTGCTCGCGAAGACGACCACCTTGGCATCCTGCGCCGCTGCCAAAGCGGGCTGCCAGGCCTGCAGAAGTTCGACGACGCCCAGGTAGTTCACCTCGGTGATCGAGCGTTCGGCGCCCGGGGTAGGGCCGAGCCCGGCGGCCAGCACCGCACCGTCGAGCCGCCCGGCGCACGCGGCCAGAACGTCGGCGGCCCCACCGCGGCGACCGGCCGGCGTTGACAGGTCGGCAACGACGTCGACGCCCCTGATATCGACGCCGATGACGGTGTGTTGTGCTGCACGCAGCTTCCGGGTGACCGCGGCGCCCATGCCGGACGCGGATCCGGTAACCGCATAGGTGCCCATTGAGGAAGTATTGCCCAGGTACCGCCGATCCGACGCACCGCCGAGGAGAACCATGACCTTCGATGCCTTCGCCGACTTCCGGATGGATGGCCATGTCGCCATCGTGACCGGCGGCGCCCAGAACATCGGCGAGGCCATTGCACGCACCTTCGCCGGCGCAGGCGCGAGTGTGGTGATCGCCGACCGCAATGCCGACAAGGCGGTCGAGACTGCTGCGCGACTGAGCACCGAGACCGGTGGTGAAGTGCTGGGTATGGGCTGCGATGTCACCGAGGAGGCTGATATCGCGCGCGTCGTCGAGCACACCGTGGCGACCTTCGGTGGTATCTCCACCCTGGTCAACAACGTCGGCTGGGGACGGCCGTATAAGGATCCCCTCGATATCGGAGTCGAAGACATGATGGAGGGTTACCGGCTCAATTGCGTGTCGGCACTGCGGATGACCGCGGCCTGCCGGCCGCATCTGCTCGACGCCGACAACGCCACCGTGACCAATTCCGGATCGATGGTCGCCGTGATGCCGGCGTTCGAGTTTCTCGCCTATTCAGCCGCCAAGGCCGCGCTGAATCACGCGATGCTGAGCGTGGCGCACTACTTCGGCAAGAAGGTGCGCGTGAACTCCATTCTGATCGGCACTGTGCTGACCGAAGGCTATGCGGATGTCGGTTTGGATGAGCGGGTCCGGAACGCACTGGCCAACCCCAAGAACCTCACCGGACGAGCGGGCACGCCGCAGGACGTCGCCAACGCTTTCCTGTGGCTCGCATCCCCGGCCGCCGGGTGGGTGAGCGGTCAGACCATCCAGGTCGCCGGCGGCGGGGCGAGATCGCGCATCCTGCCGAAGTGATCAGCCGGGTCTAGACCGCGATATTGCCGGAGTTGCCGACGATGCCGTTGGTCCAGAACTCGTTCATCGGGGCGGCGTAGGCGTCGTTGTTCGTCAGCGACGGTAGGCCGAGGGAGTCCTCGATCATCCGCAGCAGGCTGTAGTGGTTGTAGTGATTGCTGGCGATGAACGGGCCGCTGCGCATGCCGGCGTCTATGGCCGCCTGGTTCGGGATGACGACGGTGACGACATGGTTGCCCTCGTTGCCAAAGCCGAGATCGAGGTTGTTGTTGTCTTCGTCGAAGGTGACCACGATGACCGACGCCTCGTTCGCGTCATTCCAGACGGCAGAGCCCATGATGGTCGGCACCGTCTCGGACAGGAACTGATCGAGCGCGGGCACGTTGTACTGATGCCTAGGGTCGATCTGGTTGAAGGCGAATTTCAGCAAGCCCGCCAGCGAGCTGACCGGCCCTTCGCCGGCGAAGTCCTCATCCGCTGCGAACCACGCGTAGTTGGGCGCGGTCGCCACGGACTGCAGATCGATGGCCATCTGCTCCAACGGCACGATGTGGGCCGCGGCGTAGGCCGGGTCGTTGGCAATCGAGGTGAACGCGGGGAAGGGTGTCTCGTCGGCGGCGTATTCACCGCTGCTGACGAGAGGATCCGCGCCGGGGGTCAAGCCCTGTGCGTATGAGCGCCACGTCTGGCCGGCATCGTCGACGTTGGAGACCAGGGTGGCGGTGCCGGTGGAGTCGATGCAGGCGGTCTTGCAGTTGTAGGTGATCCCGAAGTCCGTTCCGCCGACGATCGGGTAGTAGTTCGGCAGGCTCCCGTGGGTGAGCGCGTAGTAGTTGTCGGCAAGCCCGTAGGCGTTGATGAGGCTGTTGAGGAACGGCGCGTTCGGGCTGCCGACGATGTCGCTGTAGCCCTTGTTCTCCATGTACACCATGAACACGTGGTCGAGTTGGCCGACCGCTGACACCGGCGGCGCCGGATCCGCCGGCGCCGGTAGGTCGGCGCTGATGGTGAAGGACAGATTGTCGGCATAGGCGTTGTTGTAGCGGGCGCGGGGGCCGAGGATGCGCGGGTTGCGGTCTCGGAGGTCGAGCGTGACCTGGGCGTACTGGGTGCCTACCGGGAGGGTTCCGGAGGTCGTCCGCTCCTGGAAGCCGGTCTGTAGCCAGCGGTTCAGGGCGGTGACCGGACCGATGGAAGCGGTGCCGAGATAGGTCTTGTTGGCGTCGAGGAAATCGACCTTCACCGACGCGGCCGACGGGTCGAAGATGAAACCACCGAGATCGGCGCCCAGGGTGAAGGTCACCGATCCCTGGTCGATCTGGTCCTTCGCGGCGCTGAGGTCAACGGTCTGAGTCAGCGTCGCACTGGCCACGTTGCCACCGCCGAAGAACTGATCGCCTGCGTTCGGTGGAGCGCTTTGCGCGCTCGGGAAACCCAGGAACGGCGGAAAATCCGGCGTCGCGGAGCTCAAGCCGACCGGCCAGAAATTGCGCAGCGTGCCGTACTGGATGACCGTCGGCGTGCCGGTCACCGTCCAACCCGGGATGCTCACCGCACTGAATCCCGATAGCGACGGGTCACCGGTTTCGGCGCCGGGATTAGCAAGAAGGTTGGGGCTCGTGGCGAGGCTTTGTGTTGTCGTTGCGGACGCCGTTGCGCTCCGTGATGCCGACCCCCGAACAGCGCGCCGCGCGACGTGCAGAACCGCCCATGCCACCGTGGACTGCGACTGGTCATCGAGCGGGCCGGTACCCGCCAGCGGTGCCGACCCGACGGCGGCCATGCGCTGCCGCGTCGCCGCCGCAGGCACGCGTGCGGAACGGGTAGCAGTCTGCTGCGACCTATGTGCCGGTGCGGTGGCTGGCGCCGCCGAAGGATTCGTCGATCCGGGGTCCGTTGGCTGCGCCGAGGCGAGTCCCGGAGACGAGGCGACCGCCATCCCGACTCCCAGGGCTACTGCTAGCCCGCCGACGCGGCCGATGTGGCATCCATTCCCCATGACGTTCCCCCCTTGATTGCAATCAACGCGACTGGTGTCGCGCCGTGTCAGACCAGCGCGGCCGCCGACAGTTTGGCCAGCCGCGCTGAGTTCGCCGGCGGCGCCGGAAGCGGCGCATCCGTGGGCGGGATGGTTCCCGCGCCGGTCAGGTGACCAACAGCGCGTGCCACGGCCTGCGTCACCGCGACCAGAGCGTCACCGGTGAGCTGGACCACGAACTGAGCCCCTTGGGCGAGGGCGCTGATGAGGAAAATCTGCTGGTCGACGATGGTCTGGAGCTGTGCGGTGACGGTATTGGTGATGATGCCCAGGAAGTAGGGAACGCTGGCGACGATCGTCCGAACCCCCAGTGCGACGTCGATACCGATATTCGGGTAGCCGTACATGTCGATCGCAGCATTGAGCGCCTGCTTGAGGTTGTCGGGCGTGACCAGGCTGTTCAGTACGGCCGGGTTGGTTTGCATGGGCACACCGTCGAAGTCCGACCGCAGGGGCACGTCGAACAGGCTGACGATCGTCGGTGTGATATCGGCGGTCGTGTAGTTCAGGTTCTGCCTACCGTCGTTGGCGCCGTCGCCCTCGAGGTCGAAGATGACGAACGACGATGTCTCGTTGGGCGATTGGAAACCGTGACCGAAGCCCACCGACTGCTGGTGGCCGTGGTCGGTGGTGACGATGACCGTCCACTCCTCGCCAGGATTGGCGGTCTCCCACACGCCGATGGCGTCCATGATCCGCTTGATGTTCCCGCTGGTGTTGACGACGGCGGCCGCGTACTCCGGTGATCCGCCGCCGGCTGCATGGCCCGCTTCGTCCACGGCGACCTGATAGGAGAAGATGAAGGACGAATCGGTCGCCGCGGTGGCGGCGATGCGTGCGATGGTCGCGTCGACGACGTTGTCGTCGGTGTCCTCCCAAGTGGTGTCAAACGCGACGAATTCATTGACGTCAGCCGCGTAGCCGCCAGCCTCGGCCATGTCGTTGATGTACTTCCAGTCCGCGTAGACCGCGGTGGCGACCTCGGGCCTGTTGTACTCAATCAGGTTGATCACCGTCGGCCATGCGTCATACGGCACCGGGTTGAAGATGTTATTGATCACGCCACTCTTGTTGTCCCAGACGCCGGTCAGGATGGTTGTCCAGGACGGACCGGAGATGGTGGTGTGGCCGACCAGGCTCGTCGCGCCGGTGACACCCTGCTCCATGACCGCGCGGAACCCGCTGTCGGGTTGGTCGTAGGCATACTCCAAGACCTTGTCCAGGTTCGTGCCGTCGGTGCCGATCAGCAGCACGTGCGTCGGCGGCGGATCCCCAACCTGAGAGGCGATCGCACTGGCGACTCGACTGCGAACGCCGGTGGTGGCGGAAACGCTGGCGGTAACCGCATTGACGGGAGTGGCGGGGGCGAGCGGTGTCGGCGCGGGGACCGCCACGACAGAACTTCTCCGAGAGGCTAAGGCTGCGGGCGGTGCCGTCGTGGCAGCCGACCGCGTGGCAGCCGACCGCGTGGCAGCCGA
>JBMOKE010000283.1:0-2471 GCA_049315425.1 Mycobacterium sp.
ACGCGGCTGTTCACTAGGCTCGCCCGGTGAGCGAGAACGCCTACCTCGTCGGCCTCCGTCTGGCCGGCAAGAAGGTCGTCATTATCGGCGGCGGCACCGTGGCGCAGCGCCGGGTGCCGGTGCTGATCTCCCACGGGGCCGATGTCCACGTCATCGCCCGGGCAGCCACCCCCGCGGTCGAAGCCCTGGCCGAGCAGCAGCCCGGAATCACCCTGACACTGCGGGATTACCTCGATGGCGATCTCGACGGCGCCTGGTACGCGATCGCCGCCACCGACGACCCGGCGGTCAACGCCGCCGTTGTGGCCGAGGCGGAGAGTCGGCGGATCTTCTGCGTCCGCGCCGATGCCGGCCGCGACGGAACTGCCGTCACCCCGGCGTCTTTCGACTACGAGGGCCTCCTGGTGGGGGTGCTGGCAGGCGGTGAACACCGGCGCTCCGCGGCGGTGCGATCGGCCATCCGGGAGTCGTTCCAGCAGGGCCGCATCGCCCCGGACATCGTCGCCACCACCGCCTCCGATGTGGTGCCCGGCGGGGTTGCCCTGGTGGGCGGCGGCCCCGGCGATCCCGAGCTGATCACGGTGCGGGGACGCCGGCTGCTGGCCTACGCCGACGTCGTGGTGGCCGACCGGCTTGCGCCACCGGAACTACTGGCCGAACTGGCACCACACGTCGAGGTCATCGACGCGTCCAAGATTCCCTATGGCCGCGCCATGGCACAGGAATCCATAAATGAAGTTCTTATAGATCGGGCCCGGGCGGGGAAGTTCGTGGTGCGGCTCAAAGGCGGCGATCCGTTCGTGTTCGCTCGCGGATATGAGGAGGTTCTCGCCTGTGCCGCCGCGGGGATCCCGGTCACCGTGGTGCCGGGCGTGACCAGCGCAATCGCGGTGCCCGCGATGGCCGGCGTCCCCGTCACCCACCGGGCGGTGAATCATGAATTTGTGGTGGTCAGCGGGCATTTGGCACCCCAGGATCCGGAATCGTTAGTCAATTGGAATGCGCTGGCGCAGTTGACCGGGACCCTGGTTCTGCTGATGGCGGTCGAGCGCATCGAACTGTTCGCCGACGTGCTTCGTAAAGGCGGCCGACCTGGGAAAACACCAGTACTGGTGGTCCAGCACGGCACCACGACAGGCGAACGGGTGGTGCGGGCGACCCTGGATGACGTGGCCGAACAAATCCGCGACCAGGGGATTCGACCCCCCGCAATCATCGTGATCGGCCCGGTGGCCGGATTCGAGACTTTAAAGTTCTCTTAATATTACTGTAGAGTAGCTCGCTATGACGGCCCTCAACGATGCTGACCGCGCGACCTTCCGCCGCGCCGACGGCCGTCAGAACGCCAGTGCCCCGCGCCCGTCTGCGATGCGCCTGGACCCGGCCGACGAGCGGGGAGCGCTGGCACGGACCGGATCAAAACTTCCGGGCTGGTTTCCCTCCCGGCGCTTCATCTCCGCGGTCGCCGCGATCGGCGGCATGCAATTGCTGGCGACTATGGACTCCACCGTCGCCATTGTGGCGCTGCCCAAAATCCAGGATGAGCTGAGTCTGTCGGATGCCGGCCGGAGCTGGGTGATCACTGCCTACGTGCTTACCTTCGGCGGCCTGATGCTGCTGGGCGGGCGACTCGGTGACACCGTGGGGCGCAAGCGGACGTTCATCGTCGGCGTCGCGCTGTTCACCATCGCCTCGGTGCTGTGCGGAATTGCCTGGGACCAAACCACTTTGGTGGTCGCCCGGCTCCTGCAGGGCGTGGGCGCCGCGATCGCCGCACCCACCGGCCTGGCGCTGGTGGCCACCACCTTCCCCAAGGGGCCGGCGCGTAACGCCGCCACCGCGGTGTTCGCTGCCATGACCGGGATCGGGTCGGTGCTGGGTCTGGTCGTCGGTGGCGCGCTGACCGAGCTGTCCTGGCGGCTGGCCTTCCTGGTCAACGTGCCGATCGGCATATTGATGATTTATCTGGCGTACAACAACCTGCGCGAGACCCACCGCGAGCGGATGAAGCTCGACGCGGCCGGCGCCCTGCTGGCCACGGTGGCCTGCACCGCGGCGGTGTTCGGGTTCACCCAGGGCCCGGAGAACGGCTGGCTGGCGCCGCTGACCCTGCTGTCCGGTTTCACGGCCGTCGCCGCCTTCGGGGCCTTCGTCCTCGTGGAGCGCACCGCGATCAACCCGGTGGTGCCGTTCCGGTTGTTCCGCGACCGCAACCGGCTAGCCACCTTCGCCGCGATCTTCCTGGCCGGCGGCGTGATGTTCACCCTGACCGTGCTGATCGGCCTGTATGTGCAGGACATCATGGGCTACAGCGCTCTGCGGGCCGGGGTCGGCTTCATCCCCTTCGTCATCGCACTCGGTGTCGGCCTGGGAGCGTCGTCGCAACTTGTGTCGCACTTCCCGCCTCGGGTTCTGGTGATCGCCGGCGGCCTGCTGGTTCTCGGCGCCATGATCTACGGCTCCACGCTGAA
>JBMOKE010000284.1:0-2441 GCA_049315425.1 Mycobacterium sp.
TGCGCGGTGTTGTTCACCATCGTCTGGTGGAACGTTCCGCACAGCCGGAGCAACTGGCTGGTGATGTTCGTCGTCTTGATCGCGCTGTCCATTGTCGTTGGTCTGTACGCCGGGCGCGGGATCCTGCGAGCGTTGCGCAGTGTCGGCAGACGCACACAGAAACCGGACTGAGCGTCGCCGGTGCGCGGGCGCTGACGCTATCCGGCACTACTCGGCGGAGACGATCTGGTAGCCGTCATCGGTGAGTCGGGCAAGCAGCTGATCGCGATGCTCGGGTCCCCGTGTTTCAAGGCCGATGGTGATTTCGACCTCGTCGACCGCCAAACGAGGATTGGTGCGCATGTGGGACACGTCGACCACGTTGGCATCGAAGGCAGCGATCTCCGCTAGCAGACCCGCGAGGGACCCGGGGCGGTCCGGCATGTACACCGTGAGCTGGGTGAAGCGGCCACCGGCCGTCAATCCGTGCCGGATGACCCGCATCATGACAAGCGGGTCGACGTTCCCGCCGGAAAGCACCGCCACGACCGGGGTGATAAACGACGTCGGATCGTCCATGATCGCCGCGACCGCCGCCGCCCCGCCCGGCTCCACCACGAGCTTCGAGCGCTCCAGGAGCCTGAGCTGGGCGCGCGCCAGGGAGTCCTCGGAGACGACGCGAATGTCATCGACGTAGCGCTGCACGAGCGCGAACGGAATATCGCCGGGGCGCCCGACGGCGATACCGTCCGCCATCGTGCGCATCATGGCCAGCGGCACCGGATGCCCGGCGAGCAGTGACGGCGGATACGCGGCAGCTCCGGCGGCCTGCGCGCCGATCACGCGCACGTCGGGACGCAGTGACTTGATCGCCAGAGCCACGCCGCCCAGGAGTCCGCCGCCGCCCGTACAGACGACAACGGTCCTGACGTCGGGTCGCTGCGCCAGGATCTCCAGGCCCAGAGTTCCCTGCCCGGCCACAATGTCCGCATGGTCGAAGGGCGAGATGAAGAGGGCGCCACTGTGCTCCGCGAACTCCTTGGCCGTGGCGATCGCCTCATCGAGCGTGGCCCCGGCGAACCGCACCTCGGCGCCGTAGTCCTGGGTGGCGACGACCTTCGGCATGGAGGCAGAGCGCGGCATGAAGATCGTCGCGTGAATGCCGAGCATCCCCGCGGCGAGCGCGACGCCCTGCGCGTGATTGCCGGCGGATGCCGCAACGACGCCGATCGCACGTTCCGCAGGCTTCAGTTGCGACAGCAGGTTGTAAGCGCCGCGAATCTTGAACGACCCGGCCCGCTGGAGATTCTCTGTCGCGAGGTACGCCGGGCCGCCGACGAGATCCGACAGCCAGCGCGCGGAGTGCAGCGGTAGGTCACGGATGACGCCGCGCAACCGCTCGGCGGCCGCCTCGATATCCGCCAGTGTGAGCGTTGCCTCGGATGCCACGTCAGCGTCCCAGCGTCGAACCGAAGAAATCGGACATCGCCTGCCAGTGCCGTTCGGCCGCCGCCTCGTCATAGGGCGCGTTGTCTGCCACGGCGAAGCCGTGCAATGCCGGATACCACTCGATGATGTGCTCGACGCCGGCCTGGGTCAGCGCCGCATCCAGGATCTCGGACTGCTCGCGCGTGTAGGACGCATCGTCTGCGGCCGCACCCACGTACACCGCCGCGGTGATCTTCGATGCCAGCAGGTGCGGGCTGTCGGCGTCGTCGGAGGCCAGTCCGCCGCCATGGAATGACATCGCCGCGGCAACCCGGTCCGGAACCCGCCCCGCGACCATCAACGAGGTGCGCCCGCCCATGCAGTAGCCGCATCCGCCGAAACGCTGCCCGGAGACCTCGGGGCGTGCCGCCAGATAATCGAAGAATTCACCCGCGTCTGCGGCCATCACCTCCGGGGTGATCGCCTTCATCATGGCGAACAACCGGTTGCGTTCACCGGCGTCGCCGAACACTGCCGCCATGTCGAACGGCGCCCAGTCCCCGCTGCGGTAGTACACGTCGGGGACCAGGACCGCGTAACCCAGCGCAGCCAGCCGGGCGGCCATCTCCCGGAACACCGGCCGGGTGCCACCGGCGTCGGGGTACATCACGATCCCGGGCCACGGGCCTGGCCCGTCCGGCGTGGCGAACGTGATCGGGCAGGTCCCGTCCGCCGTGGTGATGGAGTCGGTGATGGTCGGCATGGCACCGTTTCTACTCCCCGGGCCCGGACGTAAACTGACCGCCGTGCCCATACCCACCCCGTACGAAGATCTTCTGCGACTGGTCCTGGAGTCCGGCACACCGAAATCCGACCGCACCGGCACCGGTACCCGCAGCCTGTTCGGCCACCAGTTGCGCTACGACCTCTCGGCTGGCTTCCCGCTGATCACCACCAAGAAGGTGCACCTGAAATCGGTGGTCTACGAGCTGCTGTGGTTCCTGCGCGGGGACTCCAACGTCGAGTGGCTGCAG
>JBMOKE010000285.1:0-2429 GCA_049315425.1 Mycobacterium sp.
CAGGACACCGACCCGGTGCAGTGGAAGGTGATCGACCACGCGTTCAGCGGCGTCTCGACGCTGGTGCTGATCGGAGACCCCAAGCAGGCGATCTACGCATTCCGCGGCGGCGATATCGTCACCTACCTCAAAGCCGCCGACACCGCCGGACAGAAGCAGACCCTCGGGGTCAACTGGCGCAGTGACGGTGCGCTCGTCTCCCGACTGCAGGCCGTGCTGCGCGGAGCCGAACTCGGCGATCCGCGCATCGTGGTTCACGATGTCGAGGCCCACTACACCGGTAGCCGGCTCGCGGGCGCGCCGCACAACGATCCGTTCCGGTTGCGGGTTGTTTCCCGGGAAGCATTGGGCCACAGCGGATCTCAGAAGATTCCCATCGATAATCTGCGGTCCTATATCGGCCGCGATCTGGCATCCGAGATCGCCGCGCTGCTGGCCAGCCCGGCCACCTTCGCCGGAAACCGGGTTAGGGCCGGCGATATCGCGGTGATCGTCGAGAAGCGCAGGGACGCCCGCGTGTGTTTCGACGCCCTGACCAAAGCGGGTATCCCGGCGGTCTACACCGGTGACTCCGATGTGTTCGCCTCCGAAGCCTGCAGCGACTGGCTGTGCCTGCTGGAGGCGTTCGACCAGCCGCACCGTTCCGGCGTCGTTCGGGCGGCGGCGGCCACGATGTTCTTCGGCTATGACGCCCACGATCTTGCCGCCGGCGGTGACGAGCTCACCGACAGTGTCGCCGAGACCATCCGGGAGTGGGCCGACCACGCCCGATCATCCGGTGTGGCAGCGGTTTTCGAGGCGGCGCGCCTGCGCGGTATGGCCGATCGGCTGCTGTCACGCCGCGGCGGGGAACGCTATATGACCGATATGGCGCATGCGACGCAGCTGTTGCAGGAGGCCGCCCACGCAGAGCACTACTCCCTGCCCGCGCTGCGGGATTGGTTGCGCAACCGGCGTGCGGAGATCGGCGGTGGTAGGGAACGCAATCGGCGCCTCGACAGTGATGCCGCCGCAGTGCAGGTGCTGACGGTGCACGGCAGCAAGGGTCTGCAGTACCCGATCGTGTACCTCCCGTTTGCCTTCAACCGCAATGTGCAGGATCGCGAAATGGTCCTGTTCCATGACGGTGATCAGCGCTGCCTGCACATCGGTGGGTCCGACAGCGCCGACTACGCGGCGGTTCAGCTGGCGGGTCGACGGGAGAGCGCCAGTGACGACAGCCGTCTGATCTATGTCGCGATGACCCGGGCGCAGGTTCAGGTGGTGGCGTGGTGGGCGCCGTCGAAGGACGAGCCCAACGGCGGGCTGTCACGGTTGATGCGGGACCGCCGCCCGGGCGAAACCACGGTCGGTATCCGCTGCGACCCGCTGACCGTCACCGACGATGAGGCATGGGAACGCTTCCGGGAATGGGAGGCCGCCGGGGGACCGGTGATCGAGGAGGCCGTGATCGCCCCGCTGGTGGAGCTGCCGACCGAGCCGCCGCCCGACGATCTGGCCGCCCGACACTTCCACCGCTCCATCGACACCGCATGGCGGCGGACGTCCTATTCCGGTCTGGTCCGCTCGGCGCAGGAGAACGCCGGGGTGAGCAGTGAGCCCGAGGTGGTCGAACTCGACGACGAGGTGCCCGATATCGCGTTGGTGACCCCGGCGCAGGGATCCGATCTGGCCTCGCCGATGGCGGACCTTCCGACCGGCGCCAAGTTCGGCACCCTGGTGCACGCCGTGTTGGAGAACACCGATCCGCTGGCCGTCGACCTTGCGGCCGAACTGCGTGCCGAGATCGATACGCACTCGGTGTGGTGGCCGGTGGGTGTGCCGTCCGGTGATCTGGCGGCGGCGTTGGTGCCGATGTATGACACACCGTTGGGCCCACTGGCCGACGGACTCACGCTGCGCCAGATCGGACTCTCCGACCGGTTGTGCGAGATGGACTTCGAGTTTCCCCTAGCCGGCGGCGATCTTCGGTCTGCGGCACCCGATATCCGGTTGGCCGACGTCGGGCGACTGCTGGCGCAGTACCTGCCACCGAATGACCCGCTGGTCGCCTACGTCGACCGGCTCACCGATGCCGCACTCGGCGGCCAACTTCTGCACGGCTACCTCAGTGGTTCGGTCGACGTGGTGCTGCGCATCCCCGACGGGTCCGGTCACCGCTACCTGGTGGTCGACTACAAGACCAACTGGCTGGGCGATAACGACCGCCCACTGACCGCCGCGGATTACTCCATGCCGCGGATGGCCGAGGCCATGCTGCACTCCGACTATCCCCTGCAGGCGCTGCTGTATTGCGTTGTGCTGCATCGCTTTTTGCGCTGGCGCCAACCCGGCTACGACCCGGCCCGGCATCTGGGTGGCGTGCTGTATCTGTTCGTCCGCGGGATGTGCGGTCCGGATACCCCGCTGACCGACGGCCAACCCGCCGG
>JBMOKE010000286.1:0-2418 GCA_049315425.1 Mycobacterium sp.
GCGCTCAACCTCGACGAGCACAGCATCGGCGCGGTGATCCTCGGTGAGTTCGACAAGATCGAGCAGGGCCAGCAGGTCAAGCGCACCGGCGAGGTGCTCTCGGTTCCGGTGGGCGACGCGTTCATGGGCCGGGTGATCAACCCGCTCGGCGATCCGATCGACGGCCGCGGCGATATCGCAGCCAGCAAGCGGCGGGCGCTGGAACTGCAGGCTCCCTCGGTGGTGCAGCGCCAGAGCGTCACCGAGCCGCTGCAGACCGGAATCAAGGCCGTCGACGCGATGACCCCGATCGGTCGCGGTCAGCGGCAGCTGATCATCGGCGACCGCAAGACCGGTAAGACCGCGGTCTGCGTCGACACGATCCTTAACCAGCGCAAGAACTGGGAGACCGGAGACCCGAACAAGCAGGTCCGCTGCGTCTATGTGGCGATCGGCCAGAAGGGCACCACCATCGCCAGCGTGCGCCGCGTCCTCGAAGAGGGTGGCGCGATGGACTACACCACCATCGTCGCGGCGCCTGCATCCGACTCGGCAGGCTTCAAATGGCTCGCGGCCTATACCGGTTCGGCCATCGCCCAGGAGTGGATGTACGACGGCAAGCATGTGCTGATCGTGTTCGACGATCTCACCAAGCAGGCCGAGGCCTACCGCGCGATCTCGCTGCTGCTGCGCCGTCCGCCGGGCCGCGAGGCCTATCCGGGTGACGTCTTCTACCTCCACTCCCGGTTGCTGGAACGTTGCGCGAAGCTCTCCGATGAACTCGGCGGTGGTTCGATGACCGGGCTGCCGATCATCGAGACCAAGGCCAATGACATCTCGGCCTACATCCCCACCAACGTCATCTCGATCACCGACGGCCAGTGCTTCCTGGAGACCGATCTGTTCAACCAGGGCGTGCGGCCGGCCATCAACGTCGGTGTCTCGGTATCCCGCGTCGGTGGCGCCGCTCAGATCAAGGCCATGAAAGAGGTCGCCGGTTCGCTGCGTCTGGATCTGTCGCAGTACCGCGAGTTGGAAGCCTTCGCGGCCTTCGCCTCCGACCTGGACGAGACCTCGAAGGCTCAGTTGGAGCGCGGCGCCCGCCTGGTCGAACTGCTCAAACAGCCGCAGTACAGCCCGATGTCGGTCGAGGACCAGGTGGTCGCGATCTTCCTGGGAACTAAGGGACATCTGGATTCGGTTCCGGTCGCCGACGTCGGCCGCTTCGAGTCGGAGTTCATCGATCACCTCAAGGCGGCCAAACCCGGGATCCTCACCGAGATTCGGGACTCGCAGAAGCTGAGCGAGGACACCGAGGCCACCCTGGTGGCGGCGGTCGCCGACTTCAAGCGCGGCTTCGCGACCTCCGACGGCAGCTCGGTGGTGCCCGATGCCCACGTCGCGGCCATGGACGAAGCCGATGTCGAGAAGGAGGCGGTCCAGGTCCGTAAGCCCGCCCCGAAGAAGAAGTAATGGCAGCGACACTGCGCGAACTGCGCGGCCGTATCAAATCGGCTGGGTCGATCAAGAAGATCACCAAGGCCCAGGAACTGATCGCGACGTCCCGCATCGCCAAGGCCCAGGCCCGGGTGGCGGCGGCGCGTCCCTACTCGGCCGAGATCACCGACATGCTGACCAACCTCGCGGCTGAGTCGGCTCTGGACCATCCGCTGCTGGTTGAGCGGAAGAACCCGAAGCGGGCCGCGGTGCTGGTGGTGTCCTCGGACCGCGGGTTGTGTGGTGCCTACAATGCCAACCTGCTGCGACGCTCCGAGGAACTGTTCGCGCTGCTGCGGGACGAGGGAAAGGCCCCGGTGCTGTATACCGTCGGTCGGAAGGCATTGAGCTACTACACCTTCCGCAACTGGACAGTGGCAGGGTCGTGGATCGGCTTCACCGATAAGCCGATCTACGAGAACGCCCAGGAGATCGCCGAGACATTGGTTGCGGCCTTCCTGGCCGGTGCTGATGATGAGGGCGACGGTGCCGGTGCCGACGGAGTGCTCGGTGTCGACGAGTTGCACATCGTGTTCACCGAATTCCGCTCAATGCTCACCCAGAGCGCGGAGGCGCGGCGGATCGCGCCCATGGTCGTGGAGTACGTGGAATCCGATACCGGGCCGCACACGTTGTTCTCGTTCGAACCCGATGCCACCACGCTGTTCGAGTCGCTGCTCCCGCGTTATGTGGCGACCCGGATTTTCTCGGCACTGCTCGAGGCGGCAGCATCGGAGTCGGCGTCGCGGCGCCGAGCGATGAAGGCGGCCTCCGATAACGCCGACGATCTCATCAAGGTGCTGACTCTGATGGCCAACCGGGAACGGCAGGCTCAGATCACTCAGGAAATCTCCGAAATCGTCGGCGGTGCGAACGCACTGTCCGACGCAGCGAAGTAGAACCCTCCAGGAAGCGAAGAAAGAACATGACTGTCACCGCAGA
>JBMOKE010000287.1:0-2418 GCA_049315425.1 Mycobacterium sp.
TGATCCAGGACCCGAAACCCGACCGCAGATACAGCACACCGAGCACCACCGTCACATAGGAAGCGCCCATCACCGCCCACGCGAAGGGCAGCAGCAGTGGCTGGCCCAGCAGCGTCAGGCCATCGAAAGCCCCTGGTGCCAAGGAGAATCCGATTCCCATGAGCATCCCTCCAAGGGTGCATCGGAAGACCCGCGGGGCAAGCGGCCCGATCGGCCTGGTACCCCGCAGCGTTCGTCCACCGACGATCGCACCGGCCAGCAACGCTGTGAATAATGCGAATCGTTCGACGACTTGCTTATCGGCACCCTTGGCGACGTCGCCCAACAGATCGGTGTAGGCCCAGGCACCGTAAATCTGCACGACGGCGACGAACAGCACCGCGACAACCATCAGCGCCGTTCGTGGATCCCACGCCTTATGCAGGAAGTCGCGGAAACTCTCGTGTTCATGGGTGGCGAGTCGCCGGACGGTGAGTGCAACGACGACGGCCAGTCCGAGCAATGTGGCGACCGGATGGCTCAGCGACGTGGTCGTCGCGGCGGTGCCGGTGTGACTGATGGCCGTCCGTCCAAACACATGCGGCGCAAGGGTGCAACCGAAGAAGAAGCCGACGAGCGATAGTCCGTAGGCGTATTCGCCCGAACCTATGCGCGCGACAGTGCCGACGGTGCACGCGCCATTGACTACCGCGCCGATACCCAGGATGAGGCCGCCAATCACCGACCAGACGGTGACGGGGAACAGTTGGGCTCCCGGCTTGAAGCCGGTGGTCAACTTCACCAGCGTCAGTCCGCCAGCGACCCATAACCAGCAGTACGCGATCGCAAGTAACCGGTCCGGCGAGCGGCGGTGGAGGAGGTCATCGAATGCGACGACCGTGCAGGTGTTTCCGCGCTGGATTCCCACGCCCATGAGAAAGATCAACGCCAGGGACGCCGCCAGTGAAATGCTCACCGAGAAATCGTAAGAGAAGCGACTTTATTGCGGAGCATCGCAAAGCTGTCAAGGTCACGAACCGCCTGCACCGACCGGTACAGGCCGGCCCGGGTCGTTTCCTCGCCCTGCAGCCGACGCCCGAACACCGAGGTAACACCAGCCGCTACGTAAGCGGTGAACGCGAACATCCGGTATGCATCCCATGCTTCGGCGAGTGATAAGCGCTCGATGCCATCGGCGTTGCGTTCCCCGATGTAGGTCTCTACGAGTCGCTCGTCGATATCTCGGCGAGTGTCGGTGTCGATTGAGGTACAGGCGAAGTAAGAGAGGTCTTTCACCACCGGGCCGCAGGCCGCGACCTGCCAGTCGAAGAGCACCGGCCGGTCGTCGATCACGCAGATATTGCCCGCGTGGGTATCGCCGTGTATCAGCGTATGTGGGTAGGTGCCGATAAGCTTTGCGACCAACCAGCGCTGTTTCACCAGAATCGAGGCTTGGGCACGGAATTCCGCTGGAACAACGTCGTGAAATCTCCGCGGAATCATGCGCAGCAGGGGCCAGGACCGCGGCCCCCGGGATGTCGATCGTGACAACGCAGGACTCAAGTCGATGAGATCTCCGGTGTGCAACCGGTCCGACATCCAGAATCTGCGGTGTAGCGACCCAAGCGTGGCGGCGATCGCTAACGCGTCCGCTGCAGTACATCCTGCTGCTACCGACAGAAACCTCGCGCTTCGGTCAGTGAGATCTTCCATGATGACTATCGCCCGACCACCATGCGGATCAGATTGTGTGCCTAATACTTTCGGGATGATGCCGGCCAACTCGGTGTTCAATCGCCGATAGATCCCAGCTTCGGTGTGCGCCAATGCCATATACCGGTTGAGTAGACGTTCAGCAGGTCGAATCGGTGCCAACTTGACGAAAGCGCGCTGCGGCAAGTCGGGGCTTCCGGTGATGCTGATCCGGGCTCGTATCGAGGTGCCGTGTTCGACATCGTCAATCTGCACGCCAGTGACATCGGTGCGACCGGTCAGTGCACAGAACCCCCGGGCGTCGAGATCAACTGCCCGCCGGGGAATACCAGGCACCGTCGATGAGTTCATCGCCGGCTAGGGCACAGCGGAGAAGAAGAGGAACGTTGCCAGCAGCACCAGATGCACCATGCCCTGCAGTGCAAGTGCCCGCCCCTGCGCGAGAGTCAGCACCGAGACGATCACCGAGAATGCCAGCAACACGATCTGCGTCGGCTCCAACCCCAGCGTCAGCGTTCCGGGCAACCAGATCATCGCGACCGCGATGGTCGGGATTGTCAGCCCGATCGAGGCCATCGCCGATCCGTAGGCAAGATTGAGGCTGATCTGTACCCGATTACGGTTGGCGTTGTTAAGCGCCGCAAGAGTTTCCGGCGCCAACACCAGCAGTGCGATCACCACACCGACGACGGCGTAGGGCAGGCCCAGATTGGTGACGACGTTCTC
>JBMOKE010000076.1:0-10766 GCA_049315425.1 Mycobacterium sp.
GGCCATGCTGCCGGCAAGCGAATCCCGGCAGGGCAGTTCCTTGAGCGTTGGCGGCACGGTTTTGCGTTCTGTGAGGCCGCCCTGGGTTGGAACACCGACGGCACGGTGATCGACTCACTGGGCCTGACCAACTGGGACGGTGGATATCCCGACGTCTTGGCCGTTCCCGACCTCTCAACATTCACGCCGCTGCCCTGGCGGTCCGGGGTCGGGCACGTGATTTCCGATATCGTTCGGCCTGACGGAACTCCGTCGCTGCTTGATTCCAGGGGAGTGCTGCGGCGGGTGCTGACCAGGCTTGCGTCATTGGGGTTCACCGCCAAAGTCGGCGTCGAGTTTGAGTTTTACCTTCTGCAGCCCGACGGTGAGCCGATCCAGGACGATATCCACGCGTACTCACTGGAAAACGCCAACGGCCTCGAGCCGCTGATTTCCGAACTGACCACGATCCTTGGCGCCTTCACCCGGCTGGAAGGCGTTCAGACCGAGTACGGGCCCGGCCAGGTCGAGACCAACCTCGTGTACACCGACGCGCTGGCCGCCGCCGACGACAGCGCACGGTTGAAGTACGCCGCCAAGGAACTCGCGCGCAGACACGGCAAGATCGCCAGCTTCATGCCCAAGCCGTTCTCTGGACATTCGGGCAGTTCCGCGCACCTGCACATCTCGCTGTGGCGCAACGGTGAACCGGCATTTGAACCGGTGGACGGCCAGGAGAACGAGTTGGCGCTGCTGTCCATCGCCGGATTGCTCGAGCACCTCCCGTCGATCACCTTGTTCGGCGCGCACTCGGTCAACGCCTATCGTCGCTACACACCGGACTCGTTCGCACCCGACACCGTCAACTGGTCCCGCGACAACCGCAGCGCTGCGGTGCGATCCCTGGTTGAGGAGTCACCGGGTGCCAGCCGAATCGAATTACGTTCCGGCGCATCGGATGCCAACCCGTACTGGTTGGTGGCTTCGGCACTGGCGGCGATCATCGCCGGCATCGAGGCGGGTCGACGACCACCGGCCGCCGGGACCGGCAACCTCTACGGCAAGGGCTCGCCGCTGCCGGAGTCACTGGGTACGGCGCTGGCGGTCGCTGCCCAGGATGACACGATCCTGGGGATACTCGGCCGTGAATCCGTGCTCGACTTCATCGCGATCGCACGTAGCGAATGGCAGGCGTACAGCGGGCATGTCAGCGACTGGGAACGACGACGTTATCTGACGAGCTCATGAGCGGACCGCGGTTCGGCGTCTGGGCACCGGTGTACGGCAATCATGGCGCCCGATTGCATCCTCTGGATCCGCCCGACGCCGGTTACCGGCGAAACCGAGATCTGCTACTGCGCGCTGAACGGGCGGGTTTTGACTCGACACTGCTGGCTCAGCACGTCATTCATCCAAGCGATACCGAGGATGACGTACTGGAGACGTGGTCCACGCTCGCAGCCCTGGCCGAGGCCACTTCCCGCATCGAACTCATCGGTGCGATCAAGCCACTTCTATTCAACCCACTGGTGTTCGCCAAGCTCGCGGCCAACATCGCGGCTATCGCCGAGGGTCGGCTCTCGATCAATGTGGTCAGCGGGTGGTTTCTGCCCGAATTGCAGGCTCTCGGGATCGATGTGCCCGAGCACGATGACCGCTACGCCCACACGGCGCAGTGGCTGGATCAGGTCGTTGCGCTATGGAACGGCAAGCAGGTCACGATCGGTGATCACACCGGCCAGCAGGCGCTGATTCGGCCGTTCCCCACCCAACCCCCACCGGTCTATGTCGGAGGTGAATCCGAACCGGGGCGGGCATTAGCCGCCGCGCGGGGTGACGTGTTCTTTATCAATGGACGCCCCCTGGCCGACACCACCGCGATCATCGAGGATCTCCGGTACCGGCCACGGGATCGCCAACCACTGCGATTCGGACTGTCGGCCTTTGTGATCGCCCGTCCGACCGAAGCCGAGGCCCTGGCCGAACAGCAGTATCTGCAGTCGCTGGTGGACGCTGAAACGAGGCCGGAGATCTCCGGCGGTACAGATCCTAAGACAGCCATGTACCAGGTGCTCGCCGGCACCAGCAGGATCGGTTCCAACGGTGGCACTCTGGCCGGCCTCGTCGGCAGCTACGAACAGGTGACCGAGCGGATCACCGCGTTCCACGAGGCCGGCATCGAATTGTTCATGCTGCAGTTCCAGCCCCTCGACGAGGAATTGGACCGGTTCGCCGAGAACATCATCGGCCGCTTTCGCTGAAAGGTTGCATACCAGTGACATTGACAACCGGGGCCCGCAATTCCGTACCCGCGCGCCGACCGATCCACTCCGCACCACTCGGGGGCGCAATTGATGAAAGGCTCGGCCGGCTCACCGAGGTCGTTCACGCTCTGCGTCAGTCGGATGCTGCCGCTGAACGGGAACGCGTACTGCAGTACGACGGGGTGGAAGCAATTCGCCGAACCGGAGTGCTGAGCCTGCGGGTACCGGCCCGGTACGGCGGGCCGCAGGGATCGGCGCGCGCCGTGCTAACCGCAGTGATCCGCATCGCGCGGGGCAGTTCCAATGTGGCCCAAGCCCTGCGGCCCCACTTCGGGTTCACGGAGCGGCTGCTCAGCAATCGTGCCACCGACGAGGAGCGCTCCGAATGGTTCCCGCGGGTGAACGGCGGCATCATCGTCGGTAACGCGATCACGGATGCGAAGGGGAAGTCGCCGTCCGCGGCGGATACAACCCTGCTCGCCGACGCCGACGGCGTGCTGAGACTTAACGGCTACAAGTTCTACTCAACGGGCACCTTGTTCGCTGACGTGATCGCCGTCTCCGCCGCCGACGATCGGGGTAACGATGTCCAGGCCGTCATCCCGGCCGGCCGGGAGGGAGTTGACCTGTTCGACGATTGGGACGGCTTCGGTCAGCGCACCACCGCCAGCGGCGGCACCCGCTTCACCAATGTCGCGGTGCTGCCCCATGAGGCGATCACCGTCTCTGACGGAAAACACCTGGGGCATAGCACTGCTTTCCTCCAGTTGTATTTGGCCGCAGTTGCGGCCGGTATCGCGGCAGCGGTGCGAGACGACGCCGTCTGGTACGTGCGAAACAAGGCGCGTCCGGCAGCTCACTCGCTGGCTGAGACCGCGGCAGCGGACCCCTTCACTCTGCAGGCGGTAGGCGAGATCGCCGCGAGCGCATCGGCCGCCGAGGCACTCGTGCTCAATGCAGCCGATGCGATTGATCACCTGGTGGATGCGGGACGGCAGAACGACGCCGATCAGCTGGCGCAGGTGGCCGTCGTCGTCGCGGAGGCGCAATTGGTTGCGGAACGGCTGGCGCTGGCCGCGGCGGAGAAACTCTTCGACACCGGTGGCGCATCGGCCACGGCACGGTCACTCAACTTTGATCGGCACTGGCGCAACGTCCGCACGGTCTCGACGCACAATCCGCTCGCCTACAAGGCGTATGTGGCCGGCGACTACGCCGTCAACGGCACCTACCCGCCGGCAAACGGATACTTCTGATCCGGCCGGGTTCAGATCGCTGAGTGCAGCGGCGGTGGTGTGCCGTGCAGCAACGCGCGGCCGAGGTGCTGGGTTTTCCAGCGGACCGGGTCATGAACCGTATGGGTCCGGGCGTTGCGCCAGAAGTGGCCGAGGTTCAATTCAGCTGCGGTACTTCGCGTCCCGGTGACCTCGAACAATGCGCTCGATACCTCATTGGCGGCTCTGTCAGCCAGAATCTTCGCGGTCGCTACCGCCAGTGACGTATCCGCGGCGAGTTTTGGCACGTCCCGCGCGTCACCATCCATAATGGCGTCGACGTGCTTGGCGGCCACGGACAGCGCGGCCTCGGCCGCCCGGACTGTGACATCGAGTTCGCCGAAACGCTGAACCAACAGGGGATCGTCAACCGCGCGATCGACGGCGGCTTCAAACCAGGGCCGAGACTTCTCCCGCGCAAACGACGCGGCGGCCGTCAATGCACCGCGGGCTATCCCGGCATCGATCGCGGCATGCAGTAGCTGGGCAAAGGCGCCGTACCCGGTCGGCGCATTGACCGCGGCGGCCCGCGGGACGAGTTGCGGGCGCTCCACCTCAACTCCGTCGAAAACAATGGTTCCGCTACCAGTGGTTCGCTGGCCCAACGCATCCCAGTCATCGACGATCTGAACACCCGGGTTGTCGGCAGGCAGGAAGACGATGTATTGCCCGTCCGGCAATCCGGTCACCTGCGCGGGATCGTCCAGGCGGGTGAGCACGGCGATGATATCGGCGAATGGCGAACCGGTGCAGTAGTACTTGGTGCCGTCGATACGGAATCGACCGTCGACTGGACGCAGAGTTGTTGCGACATCGGCCGCCGTGGGACCGCTGCGCTCAGCTTGGGCATTGGCGATCCGGGCGCCCTTGAGCACCTGCCCGAAATAGGTGGCGCGCTGTTCCTCTGACCCACCGAGACGAAGCAGGTTCACGTAGACGAAGTGGCTGTGCGGGATCTGGGCAATGTTGGGATCAGCTGCGGCCAGGATTCGGGTGATGTCGGCGACAGTGCTGGCAGGCAGATCGGCGCCACCGTACGCGCGAGGGACGGTCAGGGCCAGCAGTCCGCTCTTGGAGAGAAGGTCCATCTCCTGATGGGGTAACTGGCGGGCACGATCGCGTTCGGCTGCTCCGGCGGCGTACCCCGCAGCGAGTTCATGGGCGGCGGTAATGGCTTCTATCTGTGTGAGAACCGGACAGTCGTAGTCGGTTGTCATTGTTAAGCAACGCCTTTGGCTCGCAGCAGCGGCAGTACGCCTTCAGCGAAGTAGTAGGCCTCTTCCAGATGGGGGTAGCCGGAGAGGATGAACTCGTCGAAGCCGTTGGAGTAGTACTCGAAGATGAGGTTGGCGACCTCCTCGTGGCTGCCGACCAGCGCGGTGCCCGCGCCGCCGCGAACGAGTCCGACACCGGCCCAGAGATTCGGATAGATCTCGAGTTTGTCGAGCCGCCCGCCGTGCAACTCGGTCATCCTGCGCTGGCCCACGGATTCCGAATTGGAGAGTTGTCGGGTGGCCTGCTCGACCTGATCCGGCGTCAGTTCGCTGACCAGTTTCTCGGCGACCGCCCAGGCCTCGGCGGAGGTGTCGCGGCTGATGGTGTGCAGCCGGATGCCGTAGCGCAGCCGCCGTCCCTGTTGTTCGGCGAGCTCGCGCACCCGGTTGATCTTGGCCGCCGCAGCCGGCGGGGGCTCGCCCCAGGTCAGATAGACGTCGATGTGGCGGGCGGCGATCGGCAGGGCTGCCGCCGATGAGCCGCCGAAGTAGAGCTCCGGGATCGGGTTCGGGGGCTCCGAGACCCGGCCGTCGCGGATCTTGTAGTAGTCGCCATCGAAATCCACCGAATCCTGGCTCCAGATGCCCTTGACGATCTCCAGGAATTCTCCGGTGCGGGAATACCGTTCGTCGTGGCCAAGCCAGTCACCGAAACGCTGCTGCTCCGCGTCCTCGCCTCCGGTCACCACATTGAGCAGTAGCCGACCATCGGAGAACCGCTGGAACGTCGCCGCCTGCTGTGCCGCCAGAGTCGGTGGAACCAGGCCGGGCCGGAAGGCCACCAGGAACTTCAGCCGCTCGGTTTCGGCCAGCAGCGCCGAGGCCGTCAGCCAGGCGTCCTCGCACCAGGTCCCCGTCGGGGTGAGCACGCCTTCATAGCCGAGCCAGTCGGCGGCCCTTGCGATTTCAGCCAGATAGCGCCGGTTCGGATCGCGGTACCCCAACGGAATCGTGTGGTGCTGGGAGGCGTGCGAACCGCCCACAATCGACCGGCTGTCGCCGTTGGTGGGAAGGAACCAGAAGAATTTCGCTGTCATGTCACTCTCGTTTCGGGCCGCTGCTGTCTCATACTGCGGCGGACTTCACGGCGTGGCTGACTTCCTGCCGGAGGCGCAGGTAGTCGGCTGAGCGCCGCAGTTCGTCGGGATCTGAATCGGTTCGGGGGAGTTCGACATCCAGGTCCAACGCCACCCGGCCGGGACGTCGGGTGAGCACGACGATCCGGCTCCCCAGAAAGACGGCTTCGTCGGCACTGTGGGTCACGAACACCGTCGTGCGGCCCTCCTCGGAACCGACACGGCGGATGTCCTCCTGCAGTCGTTCGCGGGTCAGCGCGTCGAGCGCTCCAAACGGTTCGTCGAGTAGCAGGAGCGAGGTGTCGGCACTCTCCGATGCCAGCGCCCGCGCAATCGCTACCCGCTGCTGTTGCCCGCCACTGATCTCCCAGATCCGCCGGTGCGCAATCCCTTCCAGCCCGACCCGGTGCAACAACTCTTCCCGTCGATCCGGCCTCTGATCCCGCGGAACTCCGGCATAACCAAGGGCAAGTTCGACATTGCCGCCGACGGTCCGCCACGGAAAGAGCCTGGGCTGCTGGAACACCACGCCAGCACTCTTTCCCGGTACCGGCGGGGCTCCCGCCACCAGGAGTTGGCCCTGGCTGGGGGACTCGAAGCCGGCGATGAGCCGCAGCAGGGTGCTCTTACCGCACCCGGAGGCGCCGACGAGCACCAGGAATGACCCACGGTGGACGACCAGGTCAAGAGGACCGAGCACCACTGTCTTGTCGTATCGGTGTTCCAGATTGGTGATGCTGATGGCACTGTCGGCTGTCGGGGTAATCGGGGAGTCCACCGCAGGCTCCGACGCCTCAACCCGTAATGGCATCCGGCAATCCCTTTGTGTACAAAGCATTCTGGAACACGCTCAGCGGTGCAGGCGCCGGGATCTGCTTCTGCTCCGCCAGGAACTGTGACGCGGCTTCCAGATTGGCCGCCAGGTTGCCGGGTGCGCCGTCGGTACCCAGCCACTCCGGTGACGCCACCTGCTCGGGTGTCAGGAATACCGCCTTCGTGAGTTGGCCCGCGACGTCGTCGGGGCTGAGTCCGATCTCTGCGGCGATGGCCTTTGCGGCGGCAGCGGGATCATCTTGGATCTCTTTGAGGGCGCGCGCTTGTTGCTGCCGCCACACGTCGACGACCTTCGGGTTGTCCTTGGCGAAGGAATTGGACACGGTCGCCAGATCAAGGGTGGGCTTGCCCTTATCGGCAAGTTCACGGCTCGTGATCAGAACCTTGCCGGACTTCTCGAGTTGATCCAATGTCGGCAGCCACGAGTACGCCGCGGCGATATCGCCGCGCTCCCAGGCGGCCAGGATCGCCTGGGGCTGAAGGTCGATCAGCTGGACATCGCTGGCGGACAGACCGTTGAGCGCGAGCGCTGCCAGCAGGCTGTAATGCGCGGTCGACGCAAACGGGGTGGCGACGCGCTTCCCTTTCAGGTCGGCAATGGATTCGATACCGGATCCATTGCGTGCGACCAGCGCCTCGTTATCTCCGGCCACGTCGAGAATGAACGCGACGCTGTAGTCGATATTCAATGGTGCGGACAAGCCCCGAGCGATCGGACTCGATCCCAGCGCCCCGAAGTCCACCTGCTTGGCGATGAACGCCGTATTGACGTCGGCGCCGGAGTCGAATTTGGTCCACTTGATGTTGTAGTCGGGCAGCGCCTCCTCGAGCCACTTGTTGTTCTTGACGATCAGGTCGCCACTCGGGAACGTCTGATACGCGATGCGGATGGTCTGCTTGGCGGCATCCGGATTCGAGCGGTCGACCGAGCAGCCGACCAGTCCGGTCGCGGTGATCACCGCTGCGACGGTGGCGATGAGCTTCTTCATGTTCATACCTTTCCTCTCCACGGGACGGCGCGGCGCTCAACAGTGCGCAGCAGTCCGTCGATGACAAGTCCCGAGATGCCGATGGCGAAGATGCCGACGAGCACCACGGGGGTGTTGTTGTAATTGCTGGCGTCCTTGACCAGGCCGCCGATGCCGGGAATGCCGTTGAACAACTCCGCAGCGACCACCGATGAGTAGGCCATCCCGACAGCAAGTCGTATTCCGGTGAACGTTTCCGGCAGAGCCGAGGGGATAACAACGTCTCGAATCACCTGCCATTTGGAGGCGCCCAAGGCCCGCGCGGCTTCCACCAGTCCGACTGGGGCAGCGACGACAGCTGCCGTGGTAGCGACCGCGGCGGGAGGCAGGGCAGCCAAGGCCAGCAGTGTCACCTTGGGCGCCTCGTCGATCCCGAGCCAGATGATGAGCAGGAAGAAATAGGCGAGTGGCGGCAGCGCGCGGAGGAACGTCAGCCACGGCTCCAGAATTGATCGGAACCAGGGGATGGAACCCATGAGCAGGCCCAGAAACACGCCGATGACCACTCCGATGGCAACACCGGCGAACACTCGGCGCAGCGTCATGTAGAGGTGTTCGTGAAGCAGATAACCGGCGTATCCGCGGACGCCGTCGTGAACGGTGGACACCTGAATGAAGGCGCGCCACACCGTGCTCGGGTACGGCACGAAGGTCTGATTCCAAATCTCGCTGGCCGCGGCCAACTGCCACACCCCGAAGAACACCAGCAGCGACAGCAGGGGCAGTCCGGCGCGGGTTAGCCGTCCAGCCCACCGGTTCGTGGTTTGGCCGGCGTGGTCGGTGGCCGCCCCCCGGAGAGGCGCCACATCGACGAATACAGACACCTCAACACTCTGGCCTGGACAACGGCTCACGTGAATGTCTTCGCTCAGTGCGAATCAAAGTCGGCGTTGATGCTGTCAGGAGCCTGGCAGGACGACGTTTTCCCAGCTCTTGAGGCCAGGATTGGCCACGTCGGTCTGGGTGTAGTGCCGGCCGTCGGGCCCGACGAAATCGCCGTTCGCCGGGTCGTAGGGCACCGCAGCCACCGGGGCCACCGGAGGCCCGGAGCCCTTCGGATACTGCGGCACACCCTGACCGGATAGCGTCGCGTTCGGATCGCCCTTCCAGTTCCAGCCGTCATTGAGCGGCACGTACTGCTCATCGCTCTCGCACATCTCGACCGTGGGTGCACGTTTGGTCGGGTTGGTGGCGCACGGAATGTTGCGCACGCCGCGCACATTCAGCGTCGAGTCCTGCGGCACCCGGCAGTACAACTCACCCGCGGGCCGATCGGGGGCGTCAACCTCGGACGGCACACGCTGTTGCTGCACCGGCAGGAATCCGGTGTTGCAGGGCGGCGGCAGGTTCAGGTTGAGGTTGAAGTCGAGGTAGATGCCGCGGTAGGCCTGTTTGGTGCCGGCATTAGGCGCCGCGATCGCTGACATCACCGCGGTGCCCTGGGGGAAGAGCACGAGCAGCTGTTCGATGCTGGCATGGTAGGCGAGCGCGATATCCCCGAGGCTGACCATATTGGCCAGCAGCACCGGCAGGGTCGGCGAGATCCGGTCGAATAGCGCCTTGCCTTCCTCCAGTGCCGGGCCACCCTTGCCCAGCAGGTCGGCGAACGCGGTGTCGTTTGCCCTCAGTTGACCGGTGATCGACGCCATTCGCGCCGCCCACGTGGCGATGGAATCCGCTGTGCGCACTTGGGAATCCAACACAGCGGGTGACTGGTCGATCAGCGATGTGATCGAGTCCTGTGCCTTGCCCGCGTCGACTGCGAGCGCGGTTGAGCCGTCGACGATGCGGGACAGTTCCGGTCCCAAGCCGCTGACCGCCTTGTCCGCCTCTTCCACTACTGTCCGCAGATTTTCCTCGGGGATAGCCTTGAGCGCGCGGTTGGTGGCATCGAGCAGGTTGGCGATATCGGCCGGAATCTGCACCCGCCCAGCGGGAATCACATCGCCGTTGCGTAATGGTTGCGCATCATCGGCTCCCGGCTTCGGTGTCAGCTCGAGGAACTGTTCGCCGACAGCCGAGCGGCTGTGCACGTTCGCCGAAACATCGCCGGGCACCGGGGTGTTCGAGTTCATCGTCAGGACCGCGCGTACCCCGGTCCCGGTGACGTCGACCGAGCGCACCCGGCCGACCTCGGTGCCGCGGTAGGTCACCACCGACGTCGGGTACAGCCCCCCGGCAGCGGGCATGTCGACGGTCACCATGTAGCGGCCGATGCCCAGCAGTGCGGGTACCTTCACGAAGCCGAACGCCATGATGCTGCCGGCGACGACGGTGACCACAGTCAGGATCGCCAGCTGAATCCACACCGTTCGCGTCAGCCGCACCATCAGTAGCCTCCCCAGTGGTACGGGGCGATCAGTGGGTTGCCGGCGGTGTAGGGGCTGGGCATCTGCCCGATGGTGCGGCCCCACTGCAATTCGAGTTCGGTGAGGTTGCCCTCCCATCGGGTGCCGGTGAACAGGCCGCTGTCCAGCCGGCTCAAGGTCAGATCGATCACCAGGGTGATATTGGCGAAGTCGCCGCGGAACCAATTGGGGATGGTGCTCTTCACCCACGGGTAGGTGGACAGGAAGTCCAGCCCCTTGGTCAGGGCCGGACCGGCGTCGGCCAGCGATCGCAGCACCGGTGCGATATTGCGCAGGTTTGCCACCAGGGCATCGCGGCTCTGGTTCACCGTCGAGGCGGCGATGGCGCTGAATTGTCCCAGTGCGGTAATGGCATTGGCGAGTTTGGTTCGTGAGTCCGACAGCACCGTCAGCGCCTGCGGGATGGTCGTCAGCGCGGTATCCACGCTCTGGTTGTTCGCCGCCACCTGACCGGCCAAGGCGTTGAGATTCTCAGTGGCGGCGATGATGTCGTTGGTCTGGGCGTTGAGTCCGGTGATGAACGTGTCCAACTGGGTCAACAGGCTGCGCATGTCGTTCTCGCGGCCGGCGAGTGCCTTGGCGAAGGTCTGGTTGATCTCCTGGAGTTGCGCCAGCCCGCCGCCGTTGAGCAGAACCGACACACTGGCCAGGGTCTGCTCGGTGGTCGG
>JBMOKE010000288.1:0-2408 GCA_049315425.1 Mycobacterium sp.
TGAGCACCTACCTGACCCACCCCGGCTGGGTGGCCTCCAACCTGTCGAATGTCTCTGATGATCGGTTGATGGCCGCCTTCCACACCGTGGTCCAGGCGTCGGCCAACGTGCTGGCCAATGACATCGACGCCGGGGCCGCGCCCACGCTGTACTGCATCACCGAGCCGATTCCGCCCGGCAGTTACGTCGGCATCGACAGCCGATGGGGACTCAAGGGCGGTCCGACACTCAGTGGACGGGCCGCGGTCGCCTGCGACTATGACGACGCGTCACGACTGTGGGAGTTCGCCGAGCGCGAGACCGGCACGACACTGACACTCTGAGTGCCCTGCCGCCACGGCGAGCTAGACCTCCGCCACCTGCCCGTTGTCCACTACCCAGGAACGATCCAACCGGACGTTCTGCAGCATCCGCCGGTCGTGTGTCACCAGCAGCAGCGCACCATCATAGGTCTCAAGCGCCTGCTCAAGTTGTTCGATGGCGGCCAGATCGAGATGGTTGGTCGGCTCGTCCAGAACAAGAACATTGGTGCCGCACGCCTGCAATAGCGCAAGCCCGGCGCGAGTTCGCTCACCGGGCGAGAGTTGGTCAACCGCACGTTCCACGTGGTCCGCCCGCAACCCGAACTTCGCGAGCAGCGTCCGCACATCTGCCGTCGGCCACGTCGGAACCCGCGCCTCGAAGCGGTCAATGAGTCGTCCGGGGCCGGTGAACTCGGCGCGGGCCTGGTCGATCTCGCCGATGGCGACGTTGGCACCCAGACTCGCGCGGCCCTCATCTGGTTCCTGGCGGCCGAGAAGAAGCCTCAACAGTGTCGACTTACCTGCACCGTTGGGACCGGTGATGCCGATCCGCTCACCGGCGTCAACCTGTACCGACACCGGGCCTAGAACAAAATCCCCCTGCCGCACAACAGCATTGGATAATGTGGCGACGACCGAACTCGATCGCGGGGCGGCACCGATGGTGAACTCGAGTGTCCATTCCTTGCGTGGTTCGGCGACCTCCTCCAGGCGGGCGATCCGGCTCTCCATCTGACGTACCTTCTGCGCCTGCTTCTCACTGGACTCGGTCGCCGCGCGTCGCCGGATCTTGTCGTTGTCCGGTGACTTGCGCATCGCGTTGCGGACACCCTGACTCGACCACTCCCGCTGAGTACGGGCGCGCGCCACCAGGTCGGCCTTCTTATCGGCGAACTCGTCGTAGTGTTCGCGGCGGTGTCGTCGGGCGACCTCGCGCTCTTCCAGATAGCTGTCGTACCCGCCACCGAAGACAGTGGTGGTGTTCTGGGCTAAGTCCAGTTCGAGGATGCGGGTCACGCTGCGGGCGAGGAACTCCCGGTCGTGACTCACCAGCACCACGTCTCCACGAAGATCGCGCACGAAAGCCTCCAGTCGGGCCAGACCGTCGAGGTCGAGATCATTGGTCGGCTCATCGAGTAGGACGATGTCGAACCGCGACAGCATCAGTGCCGCCAAACCGACACGCGCCACCTGTCCACCCGACAGTGCGGTCATCGGGGTCGACTCTGGTCGTACCGAATCGGCGTCGAGGCCCAACTCAGCCAGGACCGCAGGCAGGCGTTCCTCGAGATCCGCCGCACCGGTGACGAGCCAGTGATCCAGCGCCGCGGAATAGACGTCGGCGGGATCCACGCCGACCGGACTCTGCGATGGGTCTGCCAGATCGGCGGTGGCTGATTCCATCGCCTGAGTTGCCGCAGTACACCCGGTCCGGCGCGCGATATAGGCCGCGACCGTCTCCCCGGGTACGCGTTGATGCTCCTGCGGCAGCCACCCGACAAATGCGTCGGCGGGTGTGGTGCTGACCGTGCCGTCGAGGGGTTCGATGTCGCCGGCCAGGATCCGCAACAATGTGCTCTTGCCAGCCCCATTGGCGCCGACGACACCGATCACATCGCCCGGTGCCACGGTGAGGTCCAAGCCCTCGAAGAGGGTGCGGTGGGCGAAGCCGCCAGCCACGTTCTTGGCGACAAGCGTTGCGGTCATGGTTACATCGTCGCACCACGGCTCGGACCGCGGATTACGCGCACAGGGGTTGGTTTCTTACAGTAGGACGATGGCATTCACCCATGTAGTGACATTCAAATGGCGCGAAAGCGACTTCGCCGACAGTGGCATCGCCGATGCCCTGCGGGGTCTTATCGCACGTTTTGAGGGAGTTCGCAGCTATCTCTGCGGATCAGATATCGGCCTCACGCCGAATGCCTACGACTTCGCGGTGGTCGGCACGTTCGACGATCGTGAGTCCTTCATCGCCTATCGTGACCACCCCGACCATCAGCGGATTGTTACCGAAATGATCACCCCGAATCTTGAATCCCGCACCGTAGTTCAGTTGGAGCATTGACGCGGTTAGGGTGGCTTGGTTCGGCGTTAGTGAATATG
>JBMOKE010000077.1:0-10700 GCA_049315425.1 Mycobacterium sp.
CATCGTCGACGATATCGCCGCCAAGGGTTCGGTCGACTTCGTCACCGAGGTGGCCTCACTGGTTCCGATGAACAACATCTGCGACATGGTCGGCATCCCCACCGAACACCGCCGCACCGTCGCCTACGAGTCACAGTTCGCCGACGGCTGGCGTGATCCCCGGCTGCTCCAGGGCGCTGACCCGTTGGCCCGGGTGTTCCAGACTGTCGCCACCATTCATGCAATCGCCCACGAACTGATCGCCGCCCGCCGCAGTAAACCGGAGAACGACCTGATGACCGCCATGGTCCAGGCCGAGGTCGACGGCGAGCGGTTGACCGACGACGACATCTCGTCGATCTTCGCCCTGCTGATCATCGCCGGCAATGACACCACCCGGCAGTCGATCTCCCACGGGCTCAAGGCACTCTCCGACTTCCCCGAGCAGCGGGCCTGGCTGATGGAGGATCTGGACGCACGGATGCCGGTGGCGGTCGAGGAGATCATCCGCTGGGCGACCCCGATCATGACCTTCCGCCGTACCGCCGCACACGACACCACCCTCGGTGGCCACCACGTCACCGAGGGTGACAAGGTCATCATGTTCTACTCCTCGGCCAACATGGACACCCACGTGTTCGACCACCCGGAACTGCTGGACCTCTCGCGCTCACCGAATAAGCACGTCGCGTTCGGCGGCGGCGGTATCCATCACTGCCTGGGTGCCCAGCTGGCCCGTCGTCAGATCAATGCCACGTTCCGCGAGTTGCTGACCCGGCTGCCCGATATCCACACCGTCGGCGAGCCGGAGTTGGGCACCGGCAACTTCTTCCATACGGTGGTGTCTATGACCGCAGAGTTCACGCCCGAAAAACGAACCGGGGCAACGCGATGAAGATTGTCGTCGACAAATCCAAGTGTTCCTCGATCGGGCTATGCGAGGCCACTGCCGCCGACATCTTCGAAATCGGAGCCGACGGGGCGTTGCACATCCTCATGTCCGAGGTGCCTGCAGACCGGCGAACTGATCTTGAGCAGGCCTGCGAGAACTGCCCCACCCAGGCGCTCAGCATCGAGGAGTAAACCTCAGTTGTCGCCCAGGTGAACATTCGCTATCCGGCGGCTTCCTCCACCGCCGGATCGGCCGCGGCCCGCGCACACTACGGGCATGCCATCCCGTATTCTTTGCGCTGCCGTCGCGCTAGTGACCCTGTCCGCATGTTCCAGCTCCCCCTCGGCGCCGACCGCGGAAACCAAGGGCGCCAGTCCGATCGCCGATAGCACCGCCCCAGCACTCGACCGCGCCGGTTGGTCCGAAAGTACCTATCAGAAGCTCACCGAGACGATCAACGGTTCGGCCGGGCAGGGCAAAATCGTGGTGTTCGACTTCGATAACACCACCCAGGCGCGAGACATCAGCGAGGCGATTCTGGCGCAGGTTCAGAAGGTCAACGCCGTTGATCCGGCCGCGCTCAGCTCGTCGATGTATCCCCCCTTCAACGGCCCCGACGGCGCCGAGGTGTCAATCTCGAAGGGCGTGTCGGATTACTACGACGCGGTCCTGGATTCAGCCGGCGACGCCGACCCGTTCCGCGAATACTCATCACTTGCGATGCCCGCCACGGTGTTCAGTGGCCGGACTCTGTCAGACTTTCTTGCACTGACCGCGACGGTCTACGACGGTGGCGCGGGAGCAGCCGACCTGACGTCGAAGGAGCAGTCCACCATCCTCGGTGCCGGGCGGCCGTTCATCTACCCGCAGATGGCTGATCTCTACGGGAATATGCGCGCCCGCGGCTACGACGTGTGGGTGGTGTCAGCCGGTATCGGATGGGCGGTGCGCTGGATGGTGCAGAACGCGCTCAACCCCGCCATCGTCGCCAAGTACGGCAACAGCGCCGCACTGCCACTCGATCATGTCGTGGCGGTCACCACACTGATGAAGGACCGCGGAACCGGAAAACTGGTGTCGGATTACCAACTGACCACCCAGACACCCGACGCGGGATACATCAACCTGGACCCGGTCCGGATGTCCCAACTGGAAATCCTTTCTCTCCCTTCGGGACTCACGTCGTGGCGTGGCGGTAAGGCGGGCGCGATGGACAACATCGTCACCCGGGGCGAGGTGTTTCTGGCAGCCGGCGATTCCATGGGTGACGTCGAGATGCTCAGCCGCGCGCCGAACCGGTTGATCGTCAGCCGGATGAACAAACCTGACCTCGCCGAAGGATTCGCCCGCGAGATTGAGAAGGCGCCGGATGCCAACTGGATGCTGCAGCCCGCGATTAACACCGCGCCGGTCGGATTCCTGGAAACCAAATGTCAAATGGCCGACAAAACCGCCGGCAACGCCGAAGTGACCGCCAAGACAGATAAATCCCTGACGGTGCTTGAGGGTACCGGGCGGTTGGGCTCATTCCTCACCTGCTCAGGAGGAAGCGGGTAGCTAGTGTGGTTGATGTGAACTTCGCCCGAATAGCGGTTACCGCGGGCTCCGCCGCACTGATACTCCTCGCCACGGCCTGCGGCACGCGCACCGAGGACCGGCCCGCCGCAACGGCGTGCACGCAAACCATTCAGCGATACTGCGCCGCTGCCGTCGGTGATCTCCTCGATGTCACACTGGCCGACCTGCGCCCCACCCAGCCCGCACTGGGCTACGACGAGGTTTACTACCGACTGGGCCGCTACACCCTGGGCACCGACGCGGCGGACCAATTACTCGACCAGTGGTGCGCCACCAACGGCCAGTCGGGCCTCGAGTCGGCGAACCCCGGCGCCGCGGTCACCGACCCGGCATCGTTCACCTGTGCGCTGACCGTCGGGTCGGAGACCACCGAATCGAAGGTACCGATGAAGACCGCCGTCATCGGCCCGGGTGGCCAGCCTTATCTCACCGACGGCCACCACACCCTCACATCGTTCTGGGAGGCGCCGGGTGCGGGACCCGATACCCATGTGCGATTGCGGATCACGGCAAATCTCAAAGATGCGACACCGGAAGCGTTCTGGTCCGAAATGCAGTCGCAGGGCTGGACATGGTTGAAAGATGCCGACGGCAAAACCATTACGCCCGAACAACTCCCGGCCGGTCTTGGCCTCAAGCAGTTTGCCAATGACCAGTACCGAGGCGTGTTGTTCTTCGTGCGCGACATCGGCTACACCCAGGACGACAGCAGCCCTGCCTTCCAGGAGTTCTACTGGGGCCAGTGGCTGCGCAACCAGACCGAACCGGGTCTGCGTCCGGCGAATTTCACATTGACCGATTTGGTGTCTTACCAGAGCCTGATCCGGAATGTAGGTCAGGCGATGGTGGCTCTGAATGACACTACCGAGATCGCCAACGGTCAGAACGCCCAGTCTCTGGGCAAACTGGCCTCGTTCGGGCAGAAGGCTTTTGATTCACTGTCGGCGCCCATCGACTCCGACAAGCCCGGCAAGCTGACCTTGTCGATCGCCTACAAGGCGACACTCTGATCGTCGCGCCAGGGTGTGTGCACCGCCCGGTAGTGCCCCAGCAGCTCCTCGCACACCGAGCCCCAGGTTCGGCTCAATACGCTGCGGCGCGCGGCGATGCTGTAGCGGTGCCGCTCGTCGATCAGGTGGTCGACCGCCACCTCCAGCCGTGACTCGAACTCAGCAACCGGAAGTAGCAGCCCGGTGCGGTAGGGCGCGACGAGATCGCGCGGCCCGCCGGCATCGGGTGCGATGACGGGAAGCCCGGAGGCCTGCGCCTCCTGTACGGCCTGGCAGAACGTCTCATGCTCGCCCGGGTGGACGAAGACATCCATGCTGGCGTATGCGGCCGCCAGCTCTGGGCCGTAGAGCGCGCCGGTGAACACCGCCGAGGGCATCAGGGTTTCGAGCTTGGCGCGGTCAACACCATCGCCGACGATGACCAGTTGCAGATCATCGCGGCGTGCCAGTACCGCCAGCCGTTCGACATGCTTCTCCGGCGCCAAACGACCGACGAATCCGATGATAGCCCTGCCGTGCGGTGACCACTGAGCGCGCAGACGCTCATCGCGGGCCGAGGGCGCGAAGCCGGTGATATCCACTCCGCGTGCCCAGTGGTGGACGCGGGGAATGCCATGGGCGCGAAGGCTTTCCATCGCCGAGGTGGACGGTGCCAAGGTGCGGTCGGCCAGGCCGTGTAAGTGGCGATTCCACGCCCAGGCCGCTCGCGCGGCGATCGGCACCCCGTAACTGCTCGCGAATCCTGCGATATCGGTTTGGTAAACGGCGACCGTCGGCACACCGAGCCGGCGTGCGGCCAGTAGCCCTCCGTAGCCGAGCATGGCCGGCGATGCCAGGTGTACCACGTGCGGGTCGAACCCACGCAACACCCGTAGGATTCGCGGACGCGGCATGCTCAGCGGCAGCGATGTGACCATCGGGAACATCCGCGACGGCACCCGATGAACTCGGATTCCGTCATGGATGCGCGATGCCGGCTCCTCACCGCGGGGGTTGTCGGGGGCGATGACTAAAGCCTCGTGTCCGGTGCGGCGCAGATGCTCCAGCACCCGCAGCACCGAGTTGGAGACACCGTTGACATTGGGCAGAAACGATTCGGCGACGATCGCAACTCGCACAGTTGCACTATCGCATCAGCGGGTTTCGCGAAGGTTGCGTGCCGGGATACGGCAGGCGTCGGGTTGTTGTCGCCTCACGGCCGCTTCGAGGTCAGCGATTACCCTCCGGTGCCAGCTGATCCATCGGTGGAAACAGAACCCGAACCGGCCGGACCCAGTTCTGCAGTCGTTCCTCGGCATGGGAATTCGCCCCGCCGCAGGCCGAGCCGTGCAGTGAAAAACTCGTCACGCCGCCGTCGGCGACCGACAACGCGAACGCAGTCCCGCCAGTGCATCCCTGCTCCGGCTCCTCGATGACGATATCGCTCAGGTCCGCAAAAGACTGCGACACCTCGTCCCAGACCGCCGCGGTCATCGGCGCATCCTGATCGGCGAGGATGTCGCCATAGCTGTCGACGACGATCTGGGCCCGCTCCCGGGTGAACATCAGAACGAAACTTCGATGAAACGGGGGCGGCACAGAGGAGTCGTGAAACTCGTACGTCACCGTGGCGGTCGGCGGAAGTGCAGCCTGGCTCATCTGGGACCCACTCCCCTCGGTGCCGCGTGCGCAGCCAACCACGATGCAGACCAGTGTCGCCACCACCGCCTGACGGCGCAACACCTCACATACCGCTGAGGTCGTCGGGAATGTCCACGGCATGCTCCTTGAGTGCTGCCAGTGGCACCACATCCAGCGTGCGCTCGTGCGTGCTGGCCAGCACCACCGGTGCGGCGTATCCGTCCTCATGCGCCCGAAGCCAATTGACGGCCGTGACGCACCACCGGTCACCGGGCACCAGTCCGGGGAACCGGTAGGCGGGCAGCGGGGTCGACAGATCGTTTCCGATGGAGAGCTGATGTTCGAGGAACTCGGACGTCACGACGGCACAGATGGTGTGCAGGCCGCGGTCCTCCGGCCCGGTCGTGCAGCAGCCGTCGCGATGGAAGCCGGTCATCGGATCGTTCCCGCACGGCTCCAGTGGGCCGCCCAGCACGTTGCGATCAGTCACGGTGACAGTATGGCGCGGCTCAGCCCGCCCGGCGGCCCAACGCGTGGTACTTCCAGCCGGCGCCCGTCCAGCGCCCGCTGTCGAGGCAATTGCGGCCGTCGACAACGACTCTGGCGCGCACCGTGGCGGCCAGGGTGTCGGGGTCAAGATCGACGAACTCCCGCCATTCGGTAAGCACCAGGACCGCATCGGCGCGCTCACAGGCTTCCAGCACCGACGTCGAGTAGTTCAGGGTCGGGAACAGTCGCTGCGAGTTGTCCATCGCCTTGGGGTCGTAGACGTTGACGGTCGCCCCGTTGAGTTGCAGCATTCCGGCGACATTGAGCGCCGGTGAGTCACGCACATCGTCGGACTCCGGTTTGAACGCCGCACCCAGCACCGCCACGTTGGCGCCCAGCAGCGATCCGCCGCAGGCGGCGGCAGCCAGTTCCACCATCCGGGTGCGGCGACGCATGTTGATGCTGTCGACCTCGCGCAGGAATGTCAGCGCCTGGTTGGCGCCGAGTTCGCCGGCCCTGGCCATGAACGCGCGGATGTCCTTGGGCAGGCAGCCGCCGCCGAAACCCAGACCGGCGTTGAGGAACTGCCGGCCGATGCGCGGATCGTGGCCCAGCGCATCGGCGAGCACCCGGACGTCGGCATCCGCGGCCTCGCACACCTCCGATATGGCATTGATGAACGAGATCTTGGTCGCCAGAAAGGCATTCGCCGACACCTTCACCAGCTCGGCGGTCTGCAGATCGGTCCGGATGAAGGGGGCGCCTTCGTCGAGCAGACGCGCATACATCTCGCGCAGTGCGGGCTCGGCGCGCGTCGAACCCCCTTCGACCCCAAGCACGATCCGATCCGGGTGCAGGGTGTCGTGGATCGCGAAACCCTCGCGAAGGAATTCCGGGTTCCAGGCCACCTCGATCGGCACGCCGTCACCGGCCAGCGCGCGGGCACGCGTGGCCAGACCGGCCGCCGTACCCACCGGGACGGTGGACTTGCCCACGATCACCGAAGGCCGGGTGAGCCGTGGCACGAGTTCGTCGATGACGGCATGCACATGGCGAAGGTCGGCTCCGTACTCACCCTTCTTCTGCGGTGTGCCAACTCCGAGGAAGTGAATGTCTGCGAAGTCGGCGGCCATCGCGTAGTCGGTGGTGAACTGCAGCCGGCCGGCGGCGATGTTCTCGCGCAGAACCTTCGCCAGACCGGGCTCGTAGAACGGGATATCGCCGCCGGAGAGTTTGGCGACCTTGCCGGGGTCGATATCGACGCCGACCACTTCATGACCCAGCTCTGCCATCCCGGCGGCATGTGTTGCGCCGAGGTAGCCGGTACCGAACACGGTGCATCGCATACTCACATCTATAACCAGCGGCGAAGACCTAACCGGGACGCGACACTGAGCGGCAGACAAACAACGGATGAACGCTGTGCCACGCCGAGTCGAGCAGCGCCCCACCCGGGACTTTGATCATCGCGATAGCAGACCGCTTGCCAAACAGTGACGCGATGACATAGAAGAAACAGATGAGCTCCGAAATCGAGTACACGGTCGGCGACTATCTTCTGGACCGGCTCGCTGAACTTGGCGTCACCGAACTCTTTGGGGTGCCCGGGGATTTCAATCTGGAGTTCCTCGATCATGTGCTGGTGCATCGGGAGATCCGATGGGTCGGTGGAGCCAATGAACTCAATGCCGGCTACACCGCTGACGGCTATGGCCGTCTGCGCGGGATTGCGGCACTGGCAACCACTTTTGGCGTAGGCGAACTATCTGCCGCAAACGCGATCGCCGGAAGCTACGCCGAGCATGTGCCTGTGGTACACATCGTCGGGGCACCAGCCAAAGAAGCCCAGGCCGCGCGACGAGTGGTTCACCACTCGCTCGGCGACGGTGACTTCCAGCATTTTCTACGGATGGCACGGGAAATCACCTGTGCCCAGTCTGATCTGGCGCCGGCCACGGCCACCCGGGAAATTGACCGGGTTCTCTCCGAAGTGTGCGAGCAGAAGCGGCCGGGGTATCTGTTGTTGGCTACCGACGTTGCCCGGTTCCCCGTCGACCGACCCGACGGACCGTTGCCGGTGCGGTCCGGCGGGACCAGCCCCCGGGTTTTGGCACAATTCGTCGACGCCGCCCGTGCACTCATTGCAGACCATCGCGTGACCGTGCTTGCCGACCTGTTGGTGCATCGACTCAACGCCGTCACCGAACTCCAAGACCTATTCGCCGCGGACACCGTGCCCTATGCAACCTTGATGTGGGGAAAGAGCCTCCTCGACGAAAGCTCACCGAACTTCCTCGGAATCTACGCCGGAGCCGCCAGCGACGAGGCAGTGCGGCACGCCGTCGAAGATGCACCGGTACTGGTCACTGCCGGAGTCCAGTTCACGGACCTGGTGAGTGGATTCTTCTCTCAGCGGATCGATCCGGCCCGAACCATCGACATCGGCGCGGCACAGGCGACGGTGTCGGGAACGATGTTCGCCCCCATCGACATCAATGCGGCACTCGCAGCGCTGGCCGCTATCCTGCGTGAGCGAGGTATCACATCACCGGCACCTGAAGCGATCGCCGCCGCGATCCCCGACGAACACTCGCATGCCGACGCCGAGCTGACCCAGAAATTGTTGTGGGACAGACTCTGCGACGCACTCACACCCGGCAATATCGTCTTAGCTGATCAAGGCACGTGCTTCTACGGCATGGCCGGCCACCGGCTGCCCCGCGGCGTCACCTTTATCGGCCAACCCCTGTGGGCATCAATCGGCTACACCCTGCCCGCGGCACTCGGTGCGGCACTGGCTCAGCCCGGTCGACGCGTGGTGTTGCTCATCGGTGATGGTGCCGCCCAACTCACGGTTCAGGAGATCGGGGTGATGGCCCGCGAGGGTGTCTCACCGGTGATCGTCGTGGTCAACAACAGTGGCTACACCGTTGAGCGCGCTATCCACGGCCCCGACGCCTACTACAACGACATCACCGGTTGGCGCTGGCTTGAGGTGCCAGGCGCCCTCGGGGTGACCGACTCACTGACCGTCACCGTGCGTACCTGTGGTGAACTCGACGATGCCCTGACAGCCGCGGCCGCCCATTCAGATCGGATGGTCCTCATCGAGGCGATCCTCCGACCTGACGACGTTCCACCCCTGCTGCAGGAGATAGCGGAGTCAGCAGCAGCGGCCAACAGCAGGCCTGCATCCACTGCTACCTAGAAGACGTACCCCTCACTCTCGGCAATCCAGGCACCGTAGCGGGGCTCCAACCTGGTGAGCCAATGATGCGGCCATACGTCGCCGTACACGCCACCGAGGAAGAACCCGGCAATGGCGGCGAGGGTATCGCTGTCTCCCCCGGTCGTCGCCGCCCTGCGCAGCGCCTCCACAGGATCACCGGGAAGCATGTCGACACACAGCAGCGCGCACGCGAGCGCCTGGGGTGAGCGCCATCCCTCGCCGCCGTAGCGCGAAAGCGAGGGGTCTGCGGTCCAGGGATCGTCAAGGAACTTCGGCGTCGCATTCCTGGCCTGCTGCAGCGCGTCATGCACAGCCGCCATTCCGGTTCGGATGAGATCGACTGAGGTATCAACGTTTCCGGTGCGTGGATGGTCGATCAGCCACGGTGCGGCAGTGCTCACGATGCCGTCATCACGGCTGAGTTCGATCGCATGGTGCAGAAGACCGTCCCTCACCATCGCCTTCGGATCGGACGCAATGAGAATCCTGCGCAACAGAGCGGCGGTCAGCAGCGCCGAGGCGATAGCCGCACCACCGCCATGGGTGGTCGCGGCCTGCCATGCCGACACCGGCTGCCATAACCCATCCGGCAGGAAAGCGCACGGCGAGACGCGCATGACCGCGCCGCAGGCATCGCTGTCAACCACGGTGGCCCGATACCAGGGCTCGTCGAAGTCGAGAGCCCGCAGCGCGGTCATCGTGGTTCGGCCGTATCCGCGCATATCCGGGTCATGCAGCCAGGCCAGCCAGCCGGCGATGATCGCCGACTGCAACTCGCTCACACTCTTGCCGGCCGCACCATTTAGAGCCCGGGCGAGATACAGGGTCATCTGGGTGTCATCCGAGACAATCAGTCGTTCGGGAAGTTCCGGACCCCTGAGGTCCAATAACGTCAGCCGACCATAGCTCTGCCTTTCGTTGGGATACCCCCAGGAATCGCCGTAGGCGACGCCGAGCATGGCGGCCCGAAAGTTCGATGCACCTGAAACACATGAACCCATGACAGATCCCCCGATCGCCCTAGTCGCCCCGCTTCCTCTTCTTGTTCGGCGCCGTGTTCGGCATCGTGTTCGGCGTCTCACCCATCGCCTCGGCGCGATCAGCCGCGGTGAAGCCCCCGCCAGCGACGCGTCCCCGCTTGATGTCAGTCATGGCGGCGGACGTCAACCGGTAGGCAGCATGGTTGGCGTTATAGGACCTCTTGTCGTAGGTCATCGAGTAGCGCGCTTCCATACCCATCCGCTGTCCCACCGCGACCGCGTCGATGTCGGCGCCCAGGAAGATGAACTCCCAGCCGTAAACCTCACGCTGCTGGGTGATCAGCTTCTTGACCGCATCCCAGGTCCACTGGCGGCTGGCGTTCTCCATACCGTCGGTCATGATCAGGCAGATCACCTGACCGGGCCGCTGATCGGAGGGCAGCGCGGCGAGCCGTTCGCCCACCTCAGTGATGAACACCCCGGCCGAGTCGAGCAGCGCGGTCCGCCCGCGGGGCACCACGACGAACTCCGGCACCGCGGTGATGGCGGTGGGCGGGTAGAGCACCTCGTACTCGGTGTCGAACTGGGCCAGCGTCACCTCGCAGTATTCGGGGTGGGAGCGCTGCTCATTGATGAGCTCGCGCCAGCCGTCTTCGGTGGCCTCCTTGCACTGATCCATCGAGCCGGAGCGGTCGAGCAGCGCGGCGATCAGGGTCTTGTTGGAGTCGGTCATATGTCACCCTTCTTTTGGGCAGGCAATGGCCACGACAAGCTCCGGGGGTGATGCCCCCGGCAGCTTTTAGCGAGCCCCTGACCTGCGATGAACGACTGTGAGAGACAGTCGCGATTGATACTTCAATTCTACCGACGGGGTACGACAAGCGCACTAAACGAAGGCATCTAATTTCGGTGAATCCCGCCGT
>JBMOKE010000289.1:0-2397 GCA_049315425.1 Mycobacterium sp.
TGCCACCGTCGCCCCCGATACCGGACACGGCGGCAGCTGAACCACCGTCACCGCCATTGCCGCCGCGGCCGATCTTTAAGCCGCCGCGACCACCAGTGCCACCGTCACCGCCGCTGCCGCCGGCTCCACCGTTCCCGCCGTCGCCGCCGATACCCCAGAACGCCAGATAGCCGGAATCGCCTGCGGCCCCGCCTATTCCACCGGTGCCACCATCAATGAAAGCGTTGCCAGTGCTGGCACCGCCGACGCCACCGTCGCCGCCGAAACCAAGGAACGACAGCACCGCACTGCTCCCGCCGGCTCCGCCGTTGCCACCGGTACCGGGAACAACGTCACGAGCACCCGCAGCACCGCCGGCACCGCCGGCGCCACCGCCGCTGATCAGCGACACCAACCCGCCGCCGCCGCCCGCGCCGCCGTTGCCGGTCGCCGCGCCTAGGCCGCTACCGCCGGCGCCACCGGAACCGCCCACACCGAGCAGCGAGATCACTGCGGCCTTGCCGCCAGCACCACCGTTGCCGCCGACGGGGCCCAACCCGCCGGCGCCACCGGCACCGCCGGCGCCGAACAACGCCAGCAGTCCGGAATTTCCACCTGCTCCACCATTGCCGCCGCTTGTCGCGCCGTTAGTCGCACCACCGGCACCACCGGCACCACCGGCACCCCAGAGTGCGAGCGCTCCCGATGTTCCACCCGCACCGCCTGCACCACCGTTTCCGCCACCGACGCCGCCGGCGCCACCGGTGCCACCAGCCCCGCCCTTGCCATTGAGGAGCCCGGCCCGACCGCCGGCACCACCTATGCCGCCGTCACTTCCGAGGGTGGCGCCGCGCCCGCCAGTGCCGCCCGCACCACCGGTGCCGTAGAGCGACAGGAATCCGGTCGTGCCACCGGCGCCACCCGCGCCCCCGGTGACACCGGTGGAGATCGACTGCGCACCCGCGCCGCCATTGCCGCCATTGCCCAGGAACAACCCGCCCGAGCCGCCAGCGCCGCCCGCACCGCCATTAATGCCCGCCCCGCCGTTGCCACCGTTGCCGAACCAGCCCGCGGATCCGCCGGAGCCGCCGTTGTAGCCGTTACCACCGTTACCGACCAGACCGGCGTTGCCGCCATTGCAGGCGGTGCCACCCGTGCAGGTTTCCGCGGTGTAGCTGAAGCCGCTGCCCAGCAGAATGCCGGCATTCGGGTTATCGGCGGTGCCGTTGCCGACGAAGATCCGCAGAATGCTGCCCGGCTGCCAGGCGCCCACCGCCGACGCACTCGGACCTGCCGGCTCACCGCCGATGACCACGGATGCCGAAGCCTGCGTTCGCAAAGCGCCACCCAGTTCGCGACGGCTGACCCCGAGCGCCGTCTCCGCCAAAGGCGCCACCGCCGAACCGTCACCACTGCCGCTCAACCACGTCGACAAGTTGTCGTTCAGCCCACTGACCACGCCAGAAGCTTCGGCCGGCTGGGCCACACTCATCACCGGTTCCGCCACAACTACCGGATCGGCAATGTCAGACGAATCTGTTACTGCTGCAACAGGATCCGGCGACTCTGACGGTGGCGTCACAGACGGCAGTTCGACAGCGCCGGCCTTGATGCCCGGCACCCCAGGGTTGGGTCGCTGATGATGCGTCCGGTTGCCCGTCGCCGCAGCGGGCTGGGAAGGCCGTCCCCGAGCCGCTGAGCGCCGCGCCGGCGCTGCCGCGGACCCTGACGATCCCGACGACGCCGACGATGCATCCGAACTCGAACCCGCTGACCCGGTCGTATCAGCTGCGGCTATCGGCATGGATGCCACTGCCGCGCCGACACCCAGCGCCACGGCAAGTGCGCCCACACGGCCTACGTAGCGGGCATACCCCGATGCCGACTGCTCCACCCGCGGCGCCCTGCGAGACTGGATCTCACGAACTCGACTGATGCGGTTATCAGCAACGCCGGACACGGGAGAATCGACTGAGCTCATCTGAGAATCCTTCGATGGACGGGCGCAAGCTGCCTCGCGCAGCGTTGCCAGTATCACGACTGGCGAACATTATGTCCACTGAATCCGATTTCCAATTGGAAAGCGCTCAAAACGCCGCAGGGCAGCATCCCGTCCGGGTGTGTCCGCTGGGGCAGCGACCGCGTATGAACCCCAGGCTTGCACTTTTAGCAACAGGACGACGCCGGTTCAGTCGACGCATCAGCCGGTGCGCCGAAGGTCTCTGAGTCGGCCAGCACGGTGTACACCTCCCAGCGCTCACCGCCGGGACCGCTGACCCACACCTTGTCCTGAGTGGCGAAACAGCACGTCGCACCGATTTCTTCTTCGGTGAACATGCCGGCCTCGCTCAGTCGCGCGATCTCAGCGTGCACCGTGTCACTGGAAGCCACCTCCACCCCGAGATGGTTGAGCGTGCC
>JBMOKE010000290.1:0-2395 GCA_049315425.1 Mycobacterium sp.
AGATCGTCATGGTGCGCAGCCAGCCACGACTCGGCAGTATCGGCCAACAGCATCGGGAAAGTATCGCACCGGCTAGCTACAGCGGGCGGCCCCCGTCACCTCGGCCCGAACTGACGGTCCCCGGCATCGCCGAGCCCCGGCACGATATAGGCCACGTCGTTGAGGCCGTCGTCGATGGCCGCGGTGAACAACCGAGCCTGGGGAGCCACCTTCTCCAACGCGGCCACACCCTCGGGGGCGCAGACCACACACACCACGGTGATATCGACCGCGCCCCGGGCCTTCAACAGTTCGATCGTGTACGCCATCGATCCGCCGGTCGCCAGCATCGGATCGAGCACCATGACCGGCTGAGTCCGCAGGTCGGCCGGCAGCGACTCCAGATAGGGCTCCGGCTGGCGGGTGTTCTCATCGCGGGCGACGCCGACGAATCCCACCCGGGCCTCGGGGATGAGCGCGTGCGCCTGGTCGACCATGCCCAGTCCGGCCCGCAACACCGGCACCAGCAGCGGAGGGTTCGCGAGTCGGCTGCCGACGGTATCGGCCAGCGGGGTCCGCACGCTGATCTCCTCGCGCGGCGCATCCCTGGTGGCCTCGTACACCAGCATGAGCGTCAGGTCGCGCAGCGCAGCGCGGAACACTGCGTTGTCGGTGCGTTCGTCACGCATCGTGGTCAGCCGGGAAGCGGCCAGCGGGTGGTCGATGACACACACATCCATAGCCGGAGACTCTAGGTCGTTAGGCTGTGCGGCATGGCTGCAGCGCTCGTTCCGATCCGACTCGGCATCACCGCCGGGGACTTTTACACCCTGTGGGCCCCCCGCTGGCGCGATGACGGCGACGAATGGGAGGGCTTCCTCGGCAAGGACGACGACCTCTTCGCGTTCGAATCGGTGGCCGATCTGGCGGCGTTTGTGCGGACCAGCTCCGACAACGATCTCACCGACCATCCGGCCTGGGCGGCGATCACCGAGGCCAACGCCCACAAGCTGCAGCCGGGCGAAGACCGCCAGGTCGACCTCATCGCCGTCGAGGAGATGCTGGCCGAGAAGCCCACCGAGGCATCGCTGAGCGCACTGGCCAACACCTTCGCCGTCGTCTCCTCACTCGGGTCGGTATGCGAACTGCCGGCGGTCACCCGCTTCTTCAATGGCAACCCGAACCTGGGTCTGGTGGCCGGCGGTATCGAGCAGTTCAACGGCCGGGCCGGGCGCAAGCATTGGGACACCGTCGGCGAAATCGTCGCCCGCGGCTGGGATGGCGTCCTGACCGCGATTGACGGGATCGTCACCACCCCGGATGTCGATCAGCGTGCTGCCGCCAAGGCCGCCGCCGAACTGGATGAACCCTTCATCGACGACGGCGAGGGCCTCACCGGCATATCGGCCGACGACGGTACCGACGATATCGACGACGACGCGGTCGCCGCTGGCAAGGCGGCGAGCAAGCCCCTGGTGCTCGGCGGCGACGCACAGTTCTGGGAGCACGTCGGCATCGACCCGGTCCGGGTGATGATCAGCGGCGGCACGTTCTACACGCTGCGCTGCTACTTCGACGAAAAGCCGGTGTTCCTCGGCCGCAACGGTCGGATCAGCGTGTTCCCGTCCGAGCGGACGCTTGCGCGGTACCTGGCCGATGAGCATGACCACGATCTGTCGGACCTGAGCACCTACGACGACATCCGGACCGCGGCCACCGACGGCTCACTTAGGGTGGATGTCACCGAGGACAACGTCTATGTGCTCAACGGTCTGGTCGACGATATCGCCGACGGGCCGGACGCCATCGACCATGACCAGTTGGCGCTGGCCGTGGAGTTCATCCGCGATGTCGGCGACTACTCCCAGGACGACGCCGTCGACGTCCTGCTGGCCGATGACACCGCGGTCGGCGCCCTGGTCAACCATGTCCTCGAGTCTGGCTCCACCGCTCCCAAACCGCCGTATTCCACGGCGGTCAAGGAGTGGGAAGAGTTGGAGAGGTTCGTGGAGTCGCGGCTGAGGCGCGAATAGCGCCCTGCCTTAGCTGTACTGCACGGTCGGTGTGATGTTCCCCCGGACACCCAGTGCGCGCGCCTGGGTCAGCAGTTCCTGGTACTGCTGGGGTGAGATGTTTTTATCCCGCGTCAGGATGTAACCGCTCTGGCCCGAGGGGTCGCTGACGATGACCCAGCTGTAGTCGGGTGCGTGGGCGAGAATCGTGTAGTTGCCCGGCGGATTCGCTGACGGCGACGACCCGAAGAAGCCCACGTTCAACGCGGTGTTCGTCTCGTTAACCGGCACGGCGGATCCCACAATCGATGATCGCGGGCCGCGATTGAAGATGTAGTTGCCGGAGTTTTGCACCTTGATCGTGCCGTCGGGGTTCAGGCTGTAGGTCGCCTGGGTGTTCACCA
>JBMOKE010000078.1:0-10682 GCA_049315425.1 Mycobacterium sp.
AGATGGATGTCGAGCAGGCTGGCCGCCCGGAACATCTCAAGGGTGTCGTAGTGGGTGATGCTGGGTCGGCCGGTCTCGGTCACCGCAAACTTCCAGTCGTTGCCGCGGTGACGACCGATCGGAGCATCGATGGTTCCACTGGATGGGTCCGGATGCCCTTGCACCACAGCGTGATAGCGCTTATCGACAGTGCGTTGTTTGAAGGCCCGCTTGAGCACCGTGTAGGCGTGCTCGGACAGCGCCACCACCATGACACCGGACGTTCCGGCGTCGAGACGTTGCACGATGCCCTGGCGTTCGTGGATGCCTGAGGTGCTTACCCGGAATCCTGCCGCGGCAAGTCCGCCGAGCACGGTCGGACCCTGCCAGCCGACCGTCGCATGCGCGGCCACACCCGGCGGCTTATCGACAGCAACGATGTCATCATCGGAATAAAGAATCGTCATGCCTTCGATCGCGACCGGCGTATTCTCAACCGGCGCAGGCGCTTCCGGCAATGTCACGATCAGCCACGCCCCCGCCTGCAGCCGATCTGATTTACCCACGCGCACCCCGTCAATCTCGACGCCGCCATTTTCGGCCACCGCCGCCGCGGCGGTCCGTGACAGCCCGAGCAGTCTGGCCAGGCCCGCGTCGACCCGCATACCGGCCAGACCCTCCGGTACTGGCATCGATCGCTCGCTCATCAGGTGGATTCGGCGGAGTCGGGCGCCGTCGTAGGTGAGCCACCGGGCGTGCGGCGGCCAATCCGGTCGAAGTCGTAGCCCGAAATCGACAAGATGACCAGCAGGATCGCTCCGCCGACCACCGCTGGGTCGGCCACGTTGAATACCGGCCACCACCCGACTGACAGGAAATCGACCACATGGCCGCGCAGTGGTCCGGGTGAGCGGAAGAATCGGTCAATCAGGTTGCCCGTAGCGCCGCCGAGGATCATGCCCAGACCCAATGCCCACCACGGCGACACCAGCCGTCGGCCCATCCAGATGATGCCGACCACCACACCGGTGGCGACCAGTGTGAGAACCCAGGTGTAGCCGGTGGCCATCGAGAACGCGGCCCCCGAGTTGCGGACCAGTGTCCAGGTGACGGTGTCGCCGATGATCGACACCGGTTGACCCGGGGTCAGCAAGCGGACGGCCAGAACCTTGGTGACGACATCGAGGATCAGCACTGTGGCAGCAACCGCCAGCAGCAGGCGCAAACGCCGACGTGGTGGCGCCGCGATTTGACCGGCATCGGTGCCCGTTACCGGCTCGACGCCACGCACAGGGTCATCGGTCACGCCCCCATCATCCCCTAGTGCCATTCCCGGATCTCATAGTCCGGCTGCGGCCGCGCCGGGGTCTCCTGCAATGATGACCGCATGCCGCGTCTCGTCGTCATCACCACTGGCGGCACTATTGCCACGAGCGCCGACACAGAGGGCGTGCTGCGTCAGACTCGCAGCGGCGCTCAACTGGTCGACGGTCTCGATGTCGAGGTCGTCGACCTACTGTCGTTGGACAGCTCCGAGCTCACCCCGGTCGAATGGCTGCAGATTGGGTCCGCGGTCGCCGCCGCAGCCGCCGACGGCGCTAGCGGGATAGTGATCACACACGGAACCGACACGATGGAGGAAACCGCGCTCTGGCTCGATCTCACCTACGGCGGCGACGCCCCGGTGGTGCTCACCGGGTCGTCGCGGGCGGCCGACGCCGCCAATCCCGACGGGCCCGGCAACCTCCGTGACGCACTGACGGTGGCGGCCAGTCCCCTGGCCCAGGGCCTCGGAGTCCTGATGAGCTTCGCCGGCGCGGTGCTGTCCCCGCTGGGCACCACCAAACAGGGCGGTGTCCAGGTATTCGGCGCGAAGGCACAGATCGGCAGCGTCGCCGACGGGGCCTTCACAGCGACCGATTCCAAGGAGCGGCCCTTCCTCGGCACCGTAACCTCTGCACCCAGGGTGGATATAGCGGCGGCCTACCCGGGTGCCGACGGCACCGCCGTCGACGGGTTCACCGCCGCCGGCGCACGCGGTCTGGTGATCGAGGCGATGGGATCCGGCAATGCCGGTGCATCCCTGATCGATGCCGTGGCGCGGGCCTGCCGGCGCGGTGTCGCGGTAGCGGTGACCAGCCGGGTTCCGGGCGGACACGCCCGTGCGGCCTACGGGCCCGGCCATGATCTGGTGGCGGCGGGTGCGGTTATGGTGCCGCGGCTGCGGTCCGGCCAGGCTCGAGTGCTGCTCATGGCCGCACTCGGAGCAGGACTACCCGTCGACTCCGTCGTCGCTCGCTGGGGCTGACCGCTCGATTTCATCGGGATGGTCAGGCCAGTCAAGACTGTGAATCGGGTCCGCACTCGTCAACGCCGGAGTGTCGATCGCGAAGGTGCGCATCGTGCCCGGACCGCTGCTGCGGGTCTCGAACCGTACGCTCACCACACCGTGTCCGGCGCCCTGCACCCAGCCGTGGCCGAACTCGGGATGTTCGAGATCATCACCAACTCGCCAACCGGTTGCCTCGTTGACCTGTTCGGTCAGGGCGGTGTCGGACGACTCAAGCTCATGGTGGTCGAGCTCGGGAAACAACGACTCCTGAAGCACGTCGCCGAGTCCGGAAAAACTAACGCCCACAAGCCGAATCGGACCCACCTCGTGTGGGTCTAACAGGAGCCGCCGGACCAGGGACGTGAGCGCACCCGCGTCGGCGGTGGCGTACGGCAGCGTCGCCGAGCGAGTCAACGTCGACATATCCGACTTCTTTAACTTGACCGTCACCGTACGGGCGCCGCGGCCATCGCGCTCCAGCCGCCGATGGGCATGTTCGGCGATCGGCGTGACGGCCTCGTGCAGCTGCCCCAGCGTGGTGAGATCGGTGTCGAAAGTGGACTCGGCGCTGATCTGTTTGGACTCGGCCCGTTCCATGACAGGTCGGTCATCGATGCCGAGGGCGAGCCGTCGCAGTGCTGATCCGACGGACCCACCCAGGATGCTGGCCGCCTCGGTATCGGATAACGCCGCCAACTGTCCAACCGTCTCGATGCCCAGTCGACGAAGTTTCTCCTCGGCCACCGGACCGACACCCCACAGTCGGCGTACCGGAAGGCTTTCGAGCAGCAGTTGCTCCTCGGCGCGCCGGATCACTCGCACGCCATCGGGTTTGGCCAATTCCGAGGCGATCTTGGCGATCTGTTTGCCCGACCCGGCACCAACGGAGGTGACCAAGCCGGTCTGCTCCCGTACCTGAAGCCTCAACTCACCGCAGAACCGCTCGACGGCATCGGCGCTGGCCCCGAGAAGTTCGAGGGGCTCCCCAAAAGCCTCGTCAAAGGAAAGCTGCTCAAGCACCGGAACCATCAATCGGACGGTATCCATCACCCGCCGACTGGCGACGCTGTAGACCGCACCACGCGGCGGCAGCACCACCGCCGGCGACCCGACCAACCGCCGGGCCTGGTGCATGGGCATGGCAGAGCGAGCACCAAAGGCGCGCGCCTCATAACTGGCACCGGCCACAACTCCCCGGCCGCCCCGGCCGCCGACCAGAACGGGCCGGCCCCGCAATGTCGGCCGGGTCAGCTGCTCGACAGATGCGAAGAACGCATCCATGTCGAAATGCAGGACCCAGCGCTCCATGCCAGCAGGCTAGCGACTCTGCAGTTAAACGCCCAGGCAGAATTCGACGATTTTGAATCCACCAGACCCGACTGAGACAATTGAACAATGTCCCTGCTAGAACGTGTCGGAAATCACCGCTTCGTGACTGGGCCGGCTGGAGCCCTCGCCTTCCTCGTCTTCAATCCGAACGTTGGCAAGTTCCTCGGCAAGTACGGGTACGCGATACAAACGCGGCTACTCGCCGATAACGACGATATGCCGTTCATCGACTGGGGCTACGAAGAGGACCCTCCGATGGGGATCCCACTGGACGACGCCGATGAGCCGAATCGCTACTGCATCCAGCTCTATCACAGCACCGCGAGCCAGACCGATATCAACGGGAAGAAGGTTCTCGAGGTCAGCTGCGGCCACGGCGGCGGCGCTGCGTACCTGGTGAAAACCATGCATCCGGCCTCCTACACCGGTTTGGACCTCAACGGCCCGGGCATAGAGATGTGCCGCAAGAAGCACACCCTGCCGGGCCTGGACTTCGTTTGGGGCGATGCCCAGAAATTGCCACTTGAAGACGAATCGTTCGATCTGGTGATCAGCGTCGAGGCGGGCCACCTTTATCCCGACTTCCGGTCATTCCTGGCGGGGGTCGCCCGAATTCTGCGACCCGGTGGGCACTTCCTCTATGCCGATGAACGAGCCCGCAAAGATATTCCCGAGTGGGACGCGGCTCTTGCCGCGTTGCCGTTGCGACTGGTTTCGAAACGGGTCATCAACGATGAGGTGGTGCGCGGGATGGACGGCAGTTCGGTCCCGATAGCAGCCCTGATCAATGAAAAGGTGCCGAAGGTCCTGCGCGGCGCTGCGCGCGAATTCGCCTGCCTTCCGGACTCGCGCATGTACAAGGCGATGCAGAACGGTGACACCGCCTACCGGATGTACCACTTCGTCAAAGACTGATAAATCGCCGCCTTCCCGAGGGCGGGAATGGTCTCGCCCGGGGATGCGCCCGGTCGTTCCAGGCCGGTCGCTCGGACCCGCCACAAGCGCCTTGAGCAGCGCGAACAGCCAGATAACACCCCGGGCCAGATAGGATTTCTGGGTGATATGGCGGAAGGTCGCATTCGGTGGTGGCCGCCATCGACGCAATACCGCAGTCGCGGTGCCTGACGACGGAGAAGCTGCACGCGGTCTTGACCGCGTTTTCGAGCAACTCGGCAGGCTAGTCGTCCGGTGGCCGTGGATGGTCATGTCGATCTGGCTTGCCCTGGCCGCGTTTCTTCCCATGATGTTTCCCTCGTTGAACGAACTGGTTCAACGCAGGCCAGTTGCCATCGTTCCCGCCGACGCTCCGAGCTCGATGACGGCACGCGAGATGAACCGGGCGTTCAACGAGTCCGGCTCCGAAAACGTCATGATTCTGGTCCTGACCGACGAATCTGGCTTGGACAAGGCTGACGAGGTCACTTACAGCAAGCTGGTGGGAGCGCTGCGACAGGACGGCGACAACGTAGTCATGATCCAAGACTTCGTCACTACCCCGCCGCTGCGCGAGATTCTGACCAGCAAGGACAACAAGGCGTGGCTGGTGCCCGTAGGTCTGGCCGGCGATATCGGTTCGCCGCGGTCCTTCGCCGCTTTCACTCAAGTGTCGAAAATCGTCACCGAAAAGGTCGCCGGATCCAGCCTCACCGCAAATCTCACGGGACCGGCTGCGACCGTTGCCGACCTGACCGTGAGCGGTGAAAAGGACCGAGTCGTGATCGAGATCGCGACGGCAACCCTGCTCCTGACGATCCTGCTCCTCATCTACCGCAACCCCGTCACTATCCTGCTGCCGCTGCTGACGATCGGTATCTCACTGACGACCGCGCAGGGAGTGGTCGCCGGGCTGGCCACGCTGGGGCTGAGCATCTCCAATCAGACAATCGTTTTTCTGACCGCGCTAATGGCCGGTGCCGGAACCGATTACGCGGTATTCCTGATCGGTCGGTACCACGACTACCTTCGAATGGGCGAAACCTCCGACAGCGCGATACAGAAATCCATGGGATCGGTCGGAGTTGTGATCGCGGCCTCGGCAGCCACCGTTGCAGTCACGTTCCTCGGCATGCTGTTTACCCGATTGGCTCTCTTCTCGACCGTCGGCGTGGCATTGGCCTTCGCGGTAGGCGTCGCATTCCTGGCCTCGGTGACTTTTCTGCCCGCCGTCATGGTTCTGACGGGAAGAAGGGGCTGGATCAAGCCTCGGCGCGAACTCAGCGCAAGCTTCTGGCGCCGTTCCGGGATCCGAATCGTGCGTCGGCCGAAGACCTACCTTGCAGTCAGCCTTGTTATTCTGATCGCCCTGGCGAGTAGTACAAGCCTTGCCCGGTACAACTACGACGACAGGGCCTCACTGCCGCCCGATGCAGCGAGCTCCGTCGGGTACGCGGCACTCGACCGTCATTTTCCGCTTAATCAGACGATTCCCCAGTACCTTCTCATTCAATCACCGACGGACCTGAGGACACCCGAGGCCCTCGCTGATCTCGAGCAGATGGCCCAGCGGATCAGCCAGATTCCCGGGGTCGCAATGGTGCGCGGTATCACCCGCCCAACCGGGGAGTCACTTGAGCAGGCACGGCTGAGCTTCCAGGCCGGCGAGGTCGGCATCCGAATGAATGACGCCGCCAATCAGATCCAGTCGAGCACCGGTGATCTCGACCGGCTCAAACAGGGTGCCGGTCAGCTTGCCAGCGCCCTGGGTACCGTCCGCGGCCAGGTCGGACAGGCCATTAAAACAGTGCGCGGGCTATTAGACACCCTCTCCGCCGTTGAAGCCGAGTTCGGCGGGAGCGCAACACTCAACGACATCGGCAATGCAGCCGGACTCCTCGAGGGAATACGCTCCCTCGGCAGCGCGATCGAGACGAATTCCGCTGGCGTCCAAGATCTTTTCAGCTGGGCGGGACCCGTTCTGAACGCGTTGAACGGCAACCCCGTATGCGATAGCGACCCTGCCTGCGTCCAAGCCCGCAACAGTCTTGGCGAGATATTGATAGCCCGTGACAACGGAACCCTGGAGAAAATTCAAGCACTCAGCGACACGTTGAAGTCGGCGCAAGGCGATCAATCCCTTGGGTCCACATCCGACAACCTCCGCAAGGCCCTCAACAACCTAGCGGCCGCGATTCAGGCCTCGGGACTCGATAATCCCTCCGGTATCGAGGCACAGTTAGGAACCCTCCAGGCCGGCGCCGACAAGCTCGCCGAGGCGAGTAACCAAATCGCCAGCGGAGTTGGGCTACTTGTCGACTCCACCAAACAGGTGGGCTCTGGACTCCGGCAGGCATCAGACTTCTTGTTGACCATGAAAACCGGCGCGGCGAAAGAGCCCATGGCTGGCTTCTTCATTCCGCCACAATTCCTCGCCGGTGATGAATTCAGGAAGGCTGCACAAGCTTTCATTTCTTCAGATGGCCGCGCAGTCCGGTACCTGGTTCAGAACGAAATCAGCCCATTCAGCTCAGAGGCGATGGATCTCGTTCAGAAGATCACTGAAACAGCGCAGGCAGCAAGGCCCAACACCCAGATTGAGGGCGCAACTATCTCAATGGCGGGCTTCCCCGCGATGCTAAAAGACATACGCGACAACTACAACCACGATATCCGGCTTATCTTCGTGGTGACGATTCTTGTGGTGCTGGCGATCCTGATCGTCCTCCTGAGGGCCCTGGTGGCACCGCTGTACCTGATCGCCTCGGTGATCATTTCTTATCTGTCCGCGCTTGGAATCGGAGTTCTGGTTTTTCAGGTGCTGCTCGGACAGGAATTACACTGGAGCGTGCCGGGTCTGACATTCATCATCCTGGTCGCCGTCGGCGCGGACTACAACATGCTCCTCATCTCCCGTATCCGGGAAGAGTCGCCGCACGGGGTTCGATTCGGCGTCATTCGCACCGTTGGTTCGACCGGCGGTGTCATCACCGCGGCAGGACTCATCTTTGCAGCGTCAATGTTCGGCCTTCTTTTCGCGAGCATCTCGACATTGGTCCAGGCCGGTTTCGTCGTCGGTGTCGGAATCCTGCTCGACACATTCCTGGTCCGGACGGTGACTGTGCCCGCCGTCGCTGCGCTTCTCGGGCCAGCCAACTGGTGGCCGTCAAAACCGAAACCACAGCCTAGGCCGAGAACCCCGAAGCCACCTCAGGCGGAGACGAGTGAGGAGTTGGTTCCGGATCCGGTGTGATACCCGAGTGACTCACACCTTGGCAATGGACACGCACACACCATCACCGATCTCCACACCGTCGGTCGGTTCGCCGAACTCGAAACTGAGGGCCAGGATCTCGCCCGCGATCAGATCACGGTGCGCCCGCGCCCAATCGGCCCGATCGCCCGGAACCGCCATCACCACCGAGATCCGGTCGCTGACGTCCAGTCCCGACGACTTGCGCAGGTCCTGCAGTTCCCGAATCCGGTCCTTGGCCCACCCTTCGGCCTCCAACTCAGGGGTGAGGGTGCCGTCCAGGACTACAAGTCCGGTGCCGTCTGGTAGCGCCGCCGTGTACTCCGCGTTGGCGGCCACCAGCCGAGAGCTGTACTCGTCGGCGGTCAGCACGATCCGATCAGCTGTGAGTGTGCCGTCGGAGTTGAGTACACCGCGACCGGCCTTGACTGCGTTGATGGCATCCTGGACTGCCTTGCCCAGGCGAGGGCCAGCCGCCCTCGCATTGACTGTTAACTCGAAACGGCCATAAGCCGCGATATCGTCTGTCAGCTCGACGGCTTTGACGTTGAGTTCATCAGCGATGAGATCGACGAACGGCCTAAGGTTATCCGAATTAGCTACCGCCACAGTGAGTTTGGGAAGCGGCAACCTAACTCGCAGTTTTTTTGCCTTGCGCAGTGACGAGGCTGCAGAGCACACCTGACGCACCTGGTCCATTGCGGCGACCAGTTCCGGGTCGGCAGGTAGCAAGCCGGACTCAGGCCAGTCCGTCAGGTGTACGGACCGCTCCCCTGTTATGCCCCGCCAGATCATCTCGGTTGCCAGCGGAAGCAATGGCGCCGCCAGCCTGGTGGTCACTTCGAGGACGGTATGCAGGGTGTCAATCGCGTCTCGCTCCTCAGTCCAGAACCGCGAACGTGACCGACGGACGTACCAATTCGTGAGAGCCTCGGTGAACTGCCGCAGTAGGGCGCAGGCAACGGAAATGTCGCAGATGTCCATTGCATGAGTCAGATCGTCGCGAAGCGCCGCAAGTTTGGCCATGATGTAGCGATCCAATACATTCGTCGAATCGGTACTCCAGGTACCCGTCCGAGAGGCGTACAGGCTCAGAAAACTGTAGGTATTCCACAACGGTAACTGGACCTGACGGACACCCTCGCGGATGCCCTGCTCGGTGACGATCAGGTTCCCGCCTCGAAGGATCGGCGACGCCATGAGGAACCAGCGCATGGCATCCGAACCGTCGCGATCGAACACCTCGTTCACATCGGGATAGTTACGCAGCGACTTGCTCATCTTGGCGCCGTCATTGCCGAGCACGATTCCGTGTGCCACACAGGTTTTGAACGCAGGGCGGTCAAACAATGCGGTCGCGAGCACGTGCAGTGTGTAAAACCAGCCGCGTGTCTGGCCGATGTATTCAACAATGAAGTCACCAGGGTTATGCGTCTGAAACCATTCATCATTCTCGAACGGATAGTGCGCCTGGGCAAACGGCATGGAACCTGAGTCGAACCATACATCGAAGACATCCTCGATCCGGCGCATCGTTGCGCTACCGGTCGGATCGTCGGGATTAGGACGAGTCAGTTCGTCGATGAAAGGCCGGTGCAGATTCACCGGACGCACCCCAAAGTCACGTTCAAGTTCGTCGAGACTGCCGTAGACGTCGATCCGCGGATGGGCAGGATCGTCGGATACCCACACCGGAATCGGAGTGCCCCAGTAGCGGTTGCGCGAGATCGACCAGTCCCGGGCGCCGGACAGCCACTTACCGAACTGACCATCCTTGACGTGTTCCGGATACCAGGTGATCTGGTCGTTGAGCGCAACCATGCGATCGCGGAACTCGGTGACTTTCACGAACCAGGACGACACGGCTCGGTAAATGAGCGGATTGCGGCACCGCCAGCAATGGGGATACGGATGGTCGTAGGTCTCGTGGCGGATCAGCACCGGTTTATTCGCCGCGGCCGGACCGGTGCCGTTCTTCAGGTCCCGGATGATCTGGGCGTTGGCGTCGAATACCTGTTGGCCCTGGTAGTCGGGCACGCTCGCGTCGAAGCGGCCCTTGGCGTCCACCGGAGTGACCGGGGTGATGCCGACGGTGTCGGTGGTGGCCTTGTCGTCCTCGCCGTAGGCCGGCGCCATGTGCACGATCCCGGTGCCGTCCTCGGTCGTGACGAACTCCCCGCGCAGTACCTGAAATGCGTTGGCGGATTCGGCGAAATACGCAAACGGCGGCAGGTAGCGCAACCCGATCAATTGCTCGCCGGTATAGCTGCCGAGGATCGCGGGGTCCTCCCCCAATTCGCGCGCGTAGGCGCCGAGGCGTTCACGGGCCACCAACAGCCTCCGGTCATCGACCTCGACGACGACGTAGTCCATCTCGGGGTTGACCGCTACAGCCTGGTTGGACGGCAGCGTCCACGGAGTGGTGGTCCAGATCAGCAGGTACGTGCCATCAAATTCGGATCCCGGAGCGTCGATGCGAAAGCCGACGGTGACCGCAGGATCCTGCCTGCTCTGATAGACGTCGTCGTCCATCCGAAGCTCGTGGCTCGACAACGGGGTCTCGTCGTTCCAGCAGTACGGCAGCACTCGCACACCCTCGTACGCGAGGCCGGAATCCCATAGCCGTTTGAATGCCCAGATCACCGACTCCATGAACGGCAGATCAAGGGTTTTGTAGTCATTGTCGAAATCCACCCAACGCGCCTGTCGGGTCACATAAGCGCGCCACTCGGCGGTGTACTTGAGCACTGAATCCCGGCAGGCGTCGTTGAAAACACCGATTCCCATTTCCTCGATCTGTGCCTTATCGGTGATACCAAGTTGGCGCTGCACCTCGAGCTCTGCCGGCAATCCATG
>JBMOKE010000079.1:0-10617 GCA_049315425.1 Mycobacterium sp.
CGATATCGACCTCGGTGATCGCAGTGTCCGAGTCGAGCATCCTGGCCGCGGCCACACCGACCACGATCTGATCGTCGTGGTTCCGACGCCAGGATCAGGCCCGGTGGTCTTCTGCGGTGATCTCATCGAGGAGTCGGCGGATCCGGCGATCGACGAAGGCTCCGATGTGTCGGCCTGGCCGCAGACCTTGAACCGGGTCCTCGCAGTGGGTGGTGAGGACGCCCGCTATGTACCCGGCCACGGAGCCATCGTCGACGCGGCTTTTGTGCGTCGGCAACGCGATTGGCTTTCCCAACGGTCGTGAACGGCTACCAGCCAGCCCTGAGCTACGCTCAGAATCCGGTACTGAGCACCCGGTCGAGCATCGCGACGAAGAAATCCGCCGATTCCCGGGTGAGGCACATCGGTGGTTTCATCTTCAATACGTTCGCGCGATCGCCCGTGGGTTGCACGATCACCCCGAGTTCGAGCATCCGCTCACAGATGGCGGCGGTCTCCTCGGCAGCAGGTTCCAGCGTTGTGGGGTCCCGGATCAATTCCACACCCATATACAGCCCGCTGCCATGCACGGTGCCGATCAGCGGATGGCGGGTGGCCAGGTCGAGGATCCGGGCCTTCAGATGATCACCAACCGTGAGTGCGTTCTCCTGCAGTCGTTCGCGTTCGATCACGTCCAGGACGGTGAGGCCGACCACACACGACACCGGACTGCCGCCGGCCGAGGAGAAGAAATAGCCCTGGGTGCCGTAGGACTCGGCGATCTCCCGGGTGGTGATGACCGCCCCGAGTGGCTGCCCGTTACCCATCGCCTTGGCCACACAGACGATGTCGGGTATCACGTCCTGCTGCTCGAACGCCCAGAACCAGCGACCGGTGCGCCCGTAGCCCACCTGGACTTCGTCTGCGATTGCCAGTCCACCCGCGGCGCGCACCGCGGCGTACACGGCCCGCAGGTAGCCATCGGGAAGCGCCAGGCCCCCGGCGTTGCCGTAGAACGGTTCGGCGATGAACGCGGCCGGCGGATGTCCCTGGGCCGCAAGTCTTTCGATGATCGCCACCGCTTCCGGGGCGTATTTCGATGCGTCGGCGCCGCGGTATTCGCCCCGGAAGGAGTTCGGGGATGGCACGGTGTGCACCCAGGACGGCCGGGTGGACAGGGCATTGGGGTTGTCCGCAATTGATGTCGAGATCGCATCGGTCAAATAGGTCCAGCCGTGGTAGGCCTCCGCGACGGCGACGATGTCCTGGCGGCCTGTTGTTGCCATAGCCAGTCGGAGGGCCAGGTCGTCGGATTCCGAACCGGAGTTGACCAGGAAGACGGTGTCCAGGCGATCGGGCAGGGTGTCGGCAAGGCGCTGCGAGAGCTCGGCCACGGCGGCGTAGTTGAACCGTGAATTGGTATTCAGCCGCCGCCACTGGCGGGCAACGGCATCGGCCACCGCCGGGTGGCCGTGGCCGAGGACCGCGACATTGTTGACCATGTCCACATAGCTTCGGCCGTCAGTGCCGATGAGGTGTTCGCGCCAGCCGCGCTCGATGCGGGGCGGGTGTTCGTAGTAGTGCTCCTGCACCTCCGCGAACGCACGGGAGCGCCGCTGGCGCAGTGCTTGGCTGTCCTCGGCCGCTGCGGCGGAGGACAGGCCCAGGAGTACCGCAGGGTCGCTGACCCGGTCCAGCCAGCCGGCCGCGTATTCGGGCCGCGCGAAATCAGGTACTGCGACATCGCCGGGATGGCGGAGGCAGCGAATCCACATCGGGCCCTCGATGGTGCCCAGTGCGGTGCCGGCGGTCACGCTTTGCCCGGCGGAGCCGTCGATTCGAAGTGCTCCCCGGATCTGCACTGTCCCCGTGGTTCCGATCACGGACAGCATTGTGTCGGCGCCGGTATTGGCCACCTCGACCGTTCCGGCCCATGGTGCGGTGAGTGTCAGCGGTGTCGCCGGCCACAGCCGGACGCCGGTGGTCACCGTGGCGGGAGAGGTTTCGCTGCGCATCCTCGATCGAGTAAGCAGGGCCTGGCCGAACGTGGTGATTACTGCTGCGGCTCCGCCCACGATCGCGTCCCGGGCGAGCCGGTCTTCGCAATCGGCCTCCAGCCACGCCCCGCAGTCCATCGCGTCGGATTCCGCCGACAGGTCGAGACGAACGATGTCGCGCGGATCCAGACCAGCGATCAGGGCAACGTCAGCAGTGATCGGCTCGCTCGGATGTGCGACGCCGAGAGCGTTGCGGATCTGCGCCGTCATCACATCGACGGGTATCTGGATGGCGCGTTCGAAGATCCGCCACTCCTGGTTCTGAGCGCCGACGGCATAGGCGTTTTCGGCGTCGATCGAGCATTGTTGAAGACCACTGACCACCAGCACCGCTGCACGCAGCACGACCAGGGGCCACAGCGCCTCGATCTCCGCCGGGCCCAGTGGGCGCACCGCGTGGAAGGCTTCGATGGCCGGGAGGGTGGATGCCGGCTCGGCGCCGTCATGACAGAGAACTGACGCGATCGCCACGGCCAATTCACCGACTGTCCAGGAGCGCACCAGATCCCCGAAGTCGATGAGGCCGTCGGGAATACCGTGGCCGTCACACACCACGTTGTCACCGGTGACGTCTCCGTGAATGACCTGTATCGGCAGATCATCAGCGAGTTCGGCCACCAGTTGCCACGCCTGTGCGGCAGCGGCTTCCACAATCTCGCGCTGGCGTGTGTCGGTGACGTGTTCTGCGAGTACCTCGACCGTGCGGATGCCGTGGCGCATATCCCACTGCATCACCCGGTCCACGCCGGGATGGTCAAAAGCTGCGAGTGCCCGGCAGCTTCGACCCGCCAATTCTCCAAGCCCGGCGATCTTGGCTGGGCGCAGGTACGCGTTGTCGCTGAGTGTCCCGCCGGCCAGGTAGGTGATGATTCGCGGGAACAACGTTTCGTCGCCGTCGATCTGCGCGATCGACGGCGAACCGGCGAGTTCGACGTTCATGGCGGTGCGAATACCCTCGCCGGCGGCGATAAAGGCCGCCGCGGCGTCCTGGGCTTCCAACTCGATCCGACTGAAGACCGGATTGGCGATCTTGAGGACCCCGACGGGTACACCGGCGAGGTCATGCAGCAGAAAGTTGGCGTCCTGCTGGCTGCCGAGGGCGGTGACGTGCGCCTGGATCCCGAAATGCTTCGCGGCGATGTCCGCGGCCTGCTCCGTTGTGATCGCCGGCACCGGCAATTCAACGGATTCGAAGAAGTCGAACAGTGTCATCAGTTCCCTCATGATTCGGCCCGTTCACTGTACTGCGGTGGCTGGCAGAGCCACCTGTTCGGCCGATACGGTGGGGGGATGCGAGCGCTCCTCATCGTCGACGTGCAGAACGACTTCTGTGAGGGCGGCTCGCTCGCGGTGTCGGGCGGGAGTGCGGTGGTACCGGCGATCAATGCCCTGCTCGCCAAGGATCACGGCTACGCCCACGTGGTCGCGACGAAGGATTTCCACATCGACCCGGGGACACATTTCTCCGCCCACCCCGACTACACATCCTCCTGGCCCCGGCACTGCGTCGCCCACACCGCAGGTGCCGAATTCCACCCTGACCTGGACACCGCGCGCATTGAAGCAGTCTTCACCAAAGGCGCCTATGCCGCTGCCTACAGCGGTTTCGAAGGCACTGCCGACGGAGTGGAATTGAGCGACTGGTTGCAGGCACGCGGAGTCGACGAGGTGGATATCGTCGGCATCGCGACCGATTACTGCGTGCGGGCGACCGCGGAAGACGCGGTTCGGGCTGGTTTCGCCACCCGCGTGCTGGTGGATCTCACAGCCGGGGTCGCTGAGGATACGACAGCTGCGGCTCTGGAGGACATGCGGAGCCGCGGAGTGGAACTGGTCACCGCCGCCTGACGTCAGCGGGCCTGCCGCAGCGTTTCCCAGTCATGCTCAGCCTCAAGTTGATTGATCAGCCTGCGGGTCCGGTCTTTGAGGAGCAGCGTCATGCCGATACCGATGACGACCGCGATGACCAGCGCCACCCAGGAGAATCGCGACAGCCACTTCTCGGCGGCCAAACCCAGGAAATACACCACGGCGGTGGTCCCGCCGGCCCAGCAGATGGCTCCTGCGGCGTTGGCCGCGAGGAAATACCGGTAGCGCATGCGCAGTGCACCGGCCAACGGTCCGGCCAGGATCCGAAGCAGGGCCATGAAGCGGCCGAAGAACACCGCCCACACACCCCAGCGGGTGAATAGCTGCTTAGCCAACGCGACGTGTCCGGGGCCGAAATGCTTGGGGAAGCGTCGACCCAGGCGCTCGAACAGTGTCATCCCGTACCTGCGGCCGATGCTGTAGCCGATGGAGTCGCCGATGATCGCTCCGGTGATCGCGGCGATGCCGACCCAGACCGGGCTGATGTCAAGGTTGTCCCGGGTGGAAAGCAATGCGGCGCTGACGAGCGCGATCTCGCCGGGCAGCGGGATGCCGAGGCTCTCCAGCCCAATGATGATGCCGACGGTCAGGTACACCGCCAGTGCTGGGATGGACTCCAGGAACGGCTCGATCGTCACGCGCTCAGGATGCCCTATTGCCCGGTGGTGCTCGCCGCGACCCGGGTCAGGTCTCGACCCGCTTGCGCCGGTAGAGCGTGCCGAAGGCCAGCAGGACGAGGCTGATCAGCAGGATCGCGGTCGCCAGCACGTTGATCTGCGGCGGCACCGCCGCCTTGGTGGCCGCGTTGACGTAGAGGGGATAGGTCACCGTCGACCCACTGACGAAGTAGGTGATGATGAAATCGTCCAGCGAGAGCGCGAACGACAGCATTGCGGCGGCGATGATGCCGGGCACGATCAACGGCAGTGTCACTTTGAAGAAGGTGCGCACCGGACTGGCACCCAGGTCCATCGAGGCGTCTTCCAGCGTCCAGTCGAAGCCTCGGATCCGGGCCCGCACCGTCATCGCGATAAAGCTGATCTCAAAAGCCACATGCGCGATCAGGATCGTCACGTAGCCCGTCGCCCAGCCCATGCTGAGAAAGAGTGTCAGCAGCGAGGCGCCCATGACTACCTCGGGGGAGGTGAGTGGTAACACCAGGAAGGTATCGATCGCTTTACTGCCTCGAAAGCGTTGGCGGACAAGGGCGATCGCGACCAGACTGCCGAGGACCAGCGCGATCGCCGTTGATACCGCTGCCACATTGAGGCTGAGTTTTAGCGCGCTGGTGAGGGCCGGATATTTGAAGGGGTCGGCCCAGTTGTCCAGCGTGAAACCCTGCCAGGTGTAGTTGAACTTGCCGGCCGGTTTGTTGAACGAGAACACGATGATCACCAGGATTGGCACGAACAGGAACAGCAGCACCAGTCCAGCGAGGATGCGCAGCGCCAAATCACCGAGCTTGAACGTGCCGAGGAAGTTGCGGCCTGGTGTGGACAGGGAACCGAGGGCCTGGGTACTCACGCTGAGCCCCCTCGGTGATCGCGCGGGCCGATCACACCAGATCCTCGGTACCCAGTGCCCGGGTGTAGAGCAGCACTCCGACCAGGATGAGCGCCATCAGCACGAAGCTCATGGCGGCGGCCACCGGGTAGTCCTTGACCACCAGGAACTGCTTCTGGATGACGTTGCCGATCATCGTGGTCTTGGTACTGCCCAGATAGTCGGCGTTGATGAAGTCACCCACGGATGGAATGAACACCAACAGGCTGCCGGCCAGCACACCGGGCAACGCCAGCGGCAGAATCACTTTGCCGAACATCCGCCGATTGCTGGCATAGAGGTCCCGGGAGGCCTCCAGCAGCCGGGCATCGATCTTCTCGAGGCTGACATACAGCGGCAGGATCATGAAGATGATCCAGTTATAGGTGAGTCCACCGATCACGGCGTAACTGGTCGACAACAACCGTCCCTCACTGGGCAGCAATCCCACCGTGCCAAGAGCGTCGACCACCCAGCCCCCGTCAGCCAGGATCGTCTTCCAGGCGATCGTCCGGATCAGGAACGTGACGAAGAACGGCAGGATCACCAGGCCCAGCAGGAGGTTCTTGAACCTACCGGCCTTGAACGCGATGACATAGGCCAGTGGGAAGGCCAGTAGTGCGCACAGCACTGTTGCGGCGAACGCGTAACCGAACGAACGCAGGATTTGATCGCGATATTCGGTCAGCGCCTGGGTGTAATTGCCGATGTGCCATGCAAAGGTGAGCTTCGGCAGATACACCGAGCCGCCCATCGTCGACAGCGAGGTGCGCAGCAGCGAGACGAACGGCACCACGTAAAACACCCCGAGATAGGCCAATGCGGGAAGGACCATCAGGTACGGGGCGATCCTGCTGCGTTGCCGGTTGCTGCTGGCTACTCCAGCCATTAGACGGGGGCCATGCCGATCAGGCGCCGGTGACCGTGGCGTAGGCCTTGTTGAACGCGACAGTCTGCTCATCGGTCAGCGGAGCCCATGCCGTGAGCTTGTCCAGCGTCGCCTGCGGCGGATTGATCAGCGGGTTCTTGGCGGCATCCGGGTTGATCTTGTTCAACTCGTCCGTCATATCGCTGAGCACTGGCACGTAGTTGACGAAGTCGATCAGCTTGGCGTAGTTGGCGCGGTCATAGACGTAGTTGATCCATTCCTCGGCAGCCTTCTGGTTCTGCGTGGTGTAGGGAATCATCATAGTGTCGACGAAGGTGTTACTCCCTGCTTCCGGCACCACGAACTGCAGATCTGGATTGTCCTTCTGCAACTGCACGACATCGCCGGAATATGCCTGGGCCACAATGATATTGCCGGCAGCAAGGTCGTCGGCGTAGTCGTTACCGGTGAACCGCCGGATCTGGCCCCTATCCTTGTTTTCCCTGATCAGATCGACGGCCTTCTGGATGCCCTCCATGGTCGGATCCGCCGGCGAGCCGCCCTGAGAAATCAGGACCATGCCCAGCCCGTCGCGCATCTCGCTCAACAGACTGACCTTGCCCTTGAAGGCGGGATCCCACAGATCGTCGACCTTGGTGATATCGCGACCGGTGGCCGCCCGGTTGTAGGCCAGGCCCAATATGCCCGACATATACGGAGCGGTGTACTTGCGGCCCGGGTCGGCCTTGGCACTCAGCAGGTCGGCTCGCATGTTCTTCTTGTTGGTCCACCGAGCCTCGCTGATCTCGTTGGCCCAGCCCAGGCCCATCAGCCGAGAGGCCATGAACTCGGTGGGCACCACCAGATCGGCGCCGATGTCCTGTTTGCGAGACAGTGGCTCCTTGTTCTTGGCGAACCACTCCTCGTTGTCGTTGAAGTCCTCTTTGTAATCGACCGTCAGGCCCGTCGCGGTCTGGAACGCCGCGATGAAACCGTCGGCCATGTACAGCGGCCAGTTCGAAATCCGCAATTTGCCGGTGGCCTTACTGCCGTCATCCGCAGGAGCGGCCGAGCCACTGGAACCTCCGGAGGCGGATTTATTCTCCGCACCGCAGGCGGCCAGGAAGGACGGTCCGAGGATCATCGCCGCGGCGGCAGCTGCACCGCCACCGATGAACCGCCGCCGTGAGGCCATCTGGGCCAGTACTCGGGGGTCGATCTCTTGTGTCATGGATCTGCCTTTCATTCGAGCGGATAAGGACGGGGGAGTCTGTGGGTTCAGGATTCGTCAAGCATTTCTTCAAGATCCTGCGATGTCGGGACATCGGCAGTCGGCAACACCAGCGAGGCATCCGGTGACCAGCTGACGTAGACCTCGTCACCGGGACGCAGCAGCGGTAGGTCCTGTTCGGTACCGACGTGGGCGAGGATCGCTGAGCCGTCGGCCGCGACGAGCGACAGTCGCAGTACCGGGCCCTGGAAGGTCAGGTCGACGACCCTGGCCCGCACCCCGGCCATATCACCGGTCGGTGGCTCCATGGTGACCCGCACCCGCTCTGGGCGAACCATCACAGTGGCCTGACCGCCTGCCTCGATGGTGGTGTCGCCCGGTCGTGACTTCAGCGTGGCGCCCAGGATGTTCACTTCGACGTAATCGCGGTTGGCGCGCCCGGTCTGGCGGCCCTGCCAGAGATTGGCCTGTCCGATGAAGCCGGCGACAAATACCGAGGCGGGCCTGTCGTAGATCTCGTGGGGCGTGCCGATTTGCTCGACATTGCCGGCGTTCATGACCGCGATGCGGTCGCTCATGGTCAGCGCTTCCTCCTGATCGTGAGTCACATAGACGAACGTGATGCCGACCTCGCGTTGGATGCGTTTGAGTTCGAACTGCATGACGTGGCGCAGTTTGAGGTCCAGCGCACCCAGTGGCTCATCGAGCAACAGCGCGCTGGGATAGTTGACTAGGGCGCGAGCCAGGGCGACCCGCTGTTGTTGGCCGCCGGAAAGTTGCGCGGGCTTACGTTTGGCGAAGTCGCTCAACCGGACGACCTCAATCATCTCGTCGACGTTCTTCTTGACCGCCGCCTTGTCCTTGCGCTGACTGCGTGGCCCGTAGGCGATGTTGTCCCACACCGTCATGTGCGGGAACAGCGCGTAATGCTGAAACACGGTGTTGACGTGGCGCTTGTGCGGCGCGACCCGCGACACATCGACACCTTCGAGGCGGATAGCGCCTTCGCTCGGATTCTCGAAACCGGCGATCATTCGCAATGTGGTCGTCTTTCCGCATCCCGACGGCCCCAGCAGGGAGAAGAACTCTCCGGCCCCGATCGAGAAATTTGCATCCGCTACCGCGACATAGTCCTCGAACCGTTTGGTGACGTGATCGATTTCTATGACCGGTTTAGCGTCGCCCCGGTTGGGGCTCGTGCTTCCGGCGGTCTGCGGGTTGGCGGCGCCAGTCTCAGTCAGGACCTGTCCTCCTCAATTGCCAACTTCAGTGGTCGTGGTTCAACCATCGTCGATTTCCGCACCAGCCGCAACACAATCGGCAGGTTGCTCCCTACATATGTGCGCCGCCGTCGACCCGGACCTCGGTGCCGGTGACGAAGAATGCCTCGGGGCTGCCTAGCATGGCCACGACAGCGGCCACTGCGTTCGGGTCGGCGAAGATCGCGCCGCCCGGAAGCGGCAGGCCAGGGGCGACTCGCGAAAAGAGCTTGTAGTCGACTCCGTCGGGAAAGCCCGGTCCGTCGCTCTGCTTGGACTCCCCGGTGCCGTCGGTCATGCCCGAGGAGATCGATCCCGGTTGCACCGAGTTGAACCGGATGCCCTCCTTTCCGAACTCTGCTGCCAGGGCGTGAGTCATCGCCTGGATCCCTCCCTTGGAGGCGGCATAGGCCGACATGTAGGGATGGGCGAATGTCGCCGACGTGGAACTGAAATTGACCACCGCAGGCGCGTTGCCGCGGCGTAATGCCGCCAGCGACTCCCGGGTGACCAGAAACGTGCCGACCAGGTTGATCCGCAAGACCTGCTCGAAATCGGCCAGCGTGGTCTCGGCGAAGTGCGCCGAACGCAGGATCCCGGCCACGTTCACCAGGGTGTCGAGGCCACCGAGAGTGTCGGTTGCCTGCTGCACCCCGGCCTTGACTGATTCCTCATCTCCCACATCCATGACGACGGTGCTCAGCATCGACGAGGCAGCACCGGCCTTGGCGAGTGTGTCGGCCAGCCCGGCCGCGCTGATATCGGCCGCCGCGACTCGGCCGCCCTCGGCCAGAATGCGCAGGACGCAGGCCTGGCCGATCCCGGACCCGCCCCCGGTGACCAGAACGCGGCGATCGGTGTAGCGCTGCACAGTCATACTCCTGTCAGTTTGCGGTTCGACGGACCATTGTGGTCACACAGGGCTGTCGCGATCGGGAAATTCCCCTGATTGGGCCCACCCGGGGGCAGTCCGGGCGATTCTGGCACCTGCGGGGGGTTCTTCGCCTAAGTTACGTGGGCACGGTTGGAACACGTTTCAGTCAGGGAGTACACCGACCCGTATGGCGAACAGAGCGGCAGATCGCTGGTCCCCGGGTATCGCGCTGAGCAGAGGCGTCTCGAGTCCGATGGAGGCAATCGGGGGTCTGTTCGCCATGTCCGCGGACGCCATTCGGTTCGTCTTCCAGCGGCCGTTCCAGTGGCGTGAGTTCCTCGAGCAGTCCTGGTTCGTGGCCCGGGTAGCCCTCGCCCCCACTCTGTTGGTTGCGATCCCCTTCACCGTGCTGGTGAGTTTCACCCTCAATATCCTGTTGCGCGAGCTGGGTGCGGCCGACCTTTCCGGTGCCGGCGCGGCCTTCGGCGCGGTGACTCAGGTCGGTCCGCTGGTCACGGTGCTAATCGTGGCCGGCGCGGGTGCGACGGCGATGTGCGCGGATCTAGGTTCGCGAACCATCCGGGAAGAGATCGCCGCCATGGAGGTGCTGGGCATCAATCCGGTACAGCGACTCGTGACGCCGCGAGTGCTGGCTTCGGGCCTGGTGGCCCTGCTGCTCAACTCGCTGGTGGTCATCATCGGGATCCTCGGCGGCTATGTGTTCTCGGTGTTCGTCCAGGATGTGAACCCTGGTGCGTTCGCCGCAGGCATCACCCTGCTGACCGGCGTTCCCGAGGTGATCATCTCGTGTGTGAAAGCGACCCTGTTCGGGCTGATCGCCGGATTGGTCGCCTGCTATCGCGGATTGATGATCACCGGCGGTGGCGCCAAGGCGGTCGGCAATGCGGTCAACGAGACAGTGGTGTACGCCTTCATGG
>JBMOKE010000291.1:0-2353 GCA_049315425.1 Mycobacterium sp.
GGGAACGCGGCCTCAACGAAGCACGCTGGGCCGCCGACCCACCACCGTTCTAGATCGCGCTCCGAGTCAGCTTTGCGTAGCGCGCCCGGTGATAGTCGGTGGATCCGAACTCGTACTGCAGCGCGGTGAGCCTCTTGAAGTAGTGGCCTATCGCCAGTTCCTCCGTCATACCCATGCCGCCGTGCAACTGCACCGCGTTCTGTCCGACGAACCGGGCGGCGCGACCCACCGTCGCCTTGGCGGCCGAGACCGCCCGGGCCCGGACGTCGGGCTCAGCATCGAGATTCAACACGGCCAGGTACGCCGCCGACACCGCCTGCTGGAGTTCCATGTGCATATCCACCATCCGGTGCTGAAGTACCTGGAAATTTCCGATGGGTTGGCCGAACTGCTGTCGTTGCTTGCTGTACTCGACGGTGTCGGCCAGCACCTTGCGCATGGCTCCCACGGCTTCCGCGCACACCGCGGCCGCACCTTCATCGCGGGCCAGGGCCATCGACGGCCCTGCATCGATCTGTAGCAGCGCATCTGCGGGTAGCCGGTAATCGTCGAATATCAGATCGGCGGCGCGCCGGTCGTCGATAGTGCGATAGCCGTGCATCGTCAGGCCGGCCGGGGGAGTGCCGGGGTCAAATTCAGTGAGGAATAGCGAAAGGGCTTGCTCACCAGTGGATTTTCCGGTTCGCGCGACGATCAACAGGTGCGTGGCCAGGGGGGCCGAGACCACGACGGCCTTGGTGCCATTGAGCACCCAGTGGTCACCATCGCGAACCGCAGCAGTCGAGATGCCCTCCCAGTGTTCACCCGATGCGGGTTCGGTGGCCGCCAGGGCGACGACGGCCGCCCCCGCCGCGATCTTCTCCAGCACCGCGGCAGCCCCGTCGCCACCTGCCCGAGACAGCAGGCCGCCGGCGACGATCACCGTGTCGATGAACGGCTCGGTCACCAGTGCGCAGCCCAACTCTTCGGCGATCACCATGGCTTCGACCGATCCGCCGCCGCTGCCCCCGACGGACTCCGGCAGGGTGGCACCCAGGATGCCGAGTTCCTCAGCGAATCCGTGCCAGATATCGGGTTGCCAGCCAGCGCCGGTCTTTGCGGCGGCGCGGCTTTTCTCGAGGTTGTAGCGCGCGGCGAGGAACTTGTTCAGGCCCTCGCGCAGGAGGGTCTGTTCTTTACTGAGTGTGAAGTCCATGTTTTCTCCGCTCGGCTCTCTTTCCTCTCAGACCTAAAGTCCCAGAGTCGCTTTGGCGAGGATGTTGCGTTGAATCTCGTTGCTACCGGCGTAGATTGACCCGGCCCGATCGTTGAAGTAGTGCAGCGGCGCCACCGCCTGCCACGGCTCGCCGCTGATGTAGCCATCGGCAGGCGGGGTGAAGTCCGATACCGGGCCGCCGGGAAGGGTGGCGTGCGGCTGGTAGACCCGTGCGCGCGGACCGGCAGCTTCCATCGCCAGTTCGGTGATCTCCTGGCTCAGTTCGGTCGCAAGGATCTTCAGCATCGAGGAGTCCGCCCCTGGGTTCCCGCCCTCGGACACGACCGCCAGGACCCGGTATTCGAGGATCTCCAGCACGTCGGCGCGGATTCGTACGTCGGCGAGTTTGGCGGCGAACGCGGGATCGTCCAGCAGTACCCCGCCAGAAGGCCCGGGCTGCCCGGCGGCTGCGCCGGCGATCGATTCCGCCATCACCTGTAGTGCCGGTGCTGCCGCCCCGCCGCCACGCTCGAACTCCAGCAGGTACTTCGCCACCGTCCAACCGTCGTCGATCGCGCCGATCACATTCGCCTTGGGTACCCGGACAGCGTCGAAGAAGATCTGGTTTTGGATCTGCTCACCGGAGGTCATGACCAGCGGCCGGATCTCGATGCCGGGTGTTGTCATGTCGATCAGGACGAACGTAATGCCGTGCTGTTTCTTGGCTGAACGGGTGGTGCGAACGAGGGCAAAGATCCAATTCGCCTCTCCCGCATGGGTTGTCCAGATCTTGCTGCCGGAGCACACCAGGTCGTCACCGTCGTCGACGGCCGCCATGGACAGCGCCGCGAGATCCGAACCGGCTTCCGGTTCGGAGTAACCCTGGCAGAAGAACACCTCGCCGGTGAGGATGCGCGGCAGGAAGTAGTGCTTCTGTTCGGGTGTTCCGAAGGCGACGATCGCGTGGGCGACCATCTTGATCCCCATCGGTGAGAGCGCCGGTGCATCGGCCAGGGTGGACTCCCGGCTGAAGATGTAGTGCTGGGTCAGCGTCCAGTCACAGCCGCCGTATTCGACCGGCCAGGCCGGAGCCGCCCAGCCGCGCTCATGCAGGATCGCCTGCCATGCCACGCTCGCCTGGTGATCGGCGTAGACACT
>JBMOKE010000292.1:0-2352 GCA_049315425.1 Mycobacterium sp.
ATTCACTGCTGGAGGCCGTGAACTCCGACGGCTACGTCATCATCCCCGATCTGATCCCGCCAGAGACCGTGGCGGCGATCCGCGAGGCGTCCGAGCCGTTCCTCACCTTCGACGGCCGCAACGATTTCGAGGGATACCGCACCCGGCGCATCTACTCGGTGATCGAGAAGACGTTGGCCTGCAACCCGATCGTCGAGCATCCACTGGTGCTGGCGCTGCTCGACAAGATTCTCCAGCCCGGTTATCTGCTGTCGCAGTTGCAGGTCATCAATGTGATGCCGGGTGAGGCGCGCCAGCCCCTGCACCACGATGACGGGTTCTATCCCTTCCCGCGGCCACGCAAACCCATTGGCGCGGCACTGATCTGGGCGATCGATGATTTCACCGCAGAGAACGGCGCAACCCTGGTGTATCCGAAAAGCCATCTGTGGGGCGAGGTCCCACTGGGCGATGTCGACGTTTCCAAGATGGTGCCGGCGGTGATGTCGTCGGGGTCGGCGGTGTTCTTCGTCGGCACCCTGATCCACGGCGCCGGCGCCAATCACACCGACAAGCCAAGGCTGGCGGCGACCACGCAGTACTGCGAACCCTGGGCGCGTCAGCAGGAGAACTACAGCCTGGCCATCAGCCGCGAACGGGCAAGGATGTGCAGCGAGACCGTGCAGCGGCTGCTGGGGTATTCGATGCTGTTTCCGTTCATCGGGTTCGTCGACGGCCGCGACCCGATCCGGCTGCTGCGCGACTAGTCGAACAGGTCAGATTCTCAGCATGCTCTCGGGGGTTCTCGCCGACGCGGTGATGGTGCTGCACGCGCTGTTCATCGTGTGGGCTGTGGTGGGCGGGTTCGCGGTGTGGCGCCGGCCGTGGCTGGCGATGCTGCACCTGCCGGCGCTGGCCTGGGCGCTGTGGATCGAGACCTCCGGTGGACTGTGCCCACTCACACCGCTGGAGAACTCACTGCGCCGCGCGGCCGGTGAGAGCGGATACAGCGGCGGGTTCATCGAGCACTACCTCGGCGGCATCATCTATCCCGCCGGACTCACCCGCGACGCGCAGTGGCTGGCGGCCGGCGTGCTCGTGCTGATCAACGTGGTGGCCTACACGCTGACGATCGCCCGCGTGGTGCGCTCGCGCGACCGGGTGTGACTAGTCGAACAGGTCGGGCTGCTCGCGGGTGATGCGGGCGAACAACGGCTGGAAGCTGAACCAGCCGGCGAAGTGACTGCCGATCTGAGTGCTGGTGAGCTTGGCCATCTCCGGATCGATCAGGATCGGCGTGCCGGCGGCCTCGGCCATCAACTGGGCATGGCAGCTGCGCTCCATGGTGATGAACCACCATGCTGCTTCTTCCACCGAGTGCCCGACGGTGAGCAGGCCGTGGTTGCGCAGGATCGCGGCCTTGTTGCCGGCCAGAGCGTGGGCGATGCGCTTGCCCTCTTCGGTGTCGAGCACCACACCGGAGTAGTCGTCGAACAGGGCATGGTCTTCGTAGAAGGCGCAGGAGTCCTGGGTGATCGGGTCGAGCGTGCGGCCCAGGGTGGACCACGTCTTGCCGTACACCGAATGGGCGTGGGCGGCGCCGATGACGTCGGGCCGCGCCGCGTGAACCTGGGAGTGGATGGCGAACGCGGCCTGATTGACCGGTAGATCACCCTTGATGACGGTGCCGTCGTGCCGCACCAGCAGCAGATCGCTGACCCGGATGTGCCCGAAGTGCATGCCGAACGGGTTCACCCAGAAGTGGTCGGTGAACTCCGGGTCGCGGGCGGTGATATGCCCGGCCACGCCCTCGTCGAAACCGAACTTGCTGAACAGCCGGAACGCCGCGGCAAGGTTCTGCTTGCGGTGCAGGCGTTCCTGCTCGATATCGCGTTCTTGGGGCAGCAGCGACGAGATATTGCCGCCCGCCATCTTCTGAGCCTGTTCAGCTTCGGTGTCAGCCATGAGCGTCAGATTACGCCGGTGAACTTCAGCGTTCCAGGGCCTTGGCGCACCCGGCGAGGATTGCGCGGAAATTCCACGGCAGCAGCCGCGAAGTCAGCGCCTCCATGGCCTTTCCGCCCGCGTGAATCGGATGGGAGTAGGAGCTCGTCCAATCAACGTGGGTGCCGCCGCCGGATGCCGTAAAGGTCAGTGTTCCGCCGTCGTGGTTGAAGGCGGGAACGGATTGGAAGATCCGATAGCTGTAACTTCGCGGCGGATCATAGGCGGTGATCTCCTCGCGAAACCACATGCCGGTCGCGACCACCGCGCGCACCGCGCCGCCGCCGGGCGCCGAGGAGTTCTTGGCCCAGCTTGCTCGCAACACCAACGGTGCGACGATCAGGTTCGCCGGGTCGGCCAGCCAGGCGA
>JBMOKE010000293.1:0-2347 GCA_049315425.1 Mycobacterium sp.
TATGTCCGGCGGGCGTTTCGGCCCATACCGATTTCAACCATGTCACGCATGTTGTGTGCCTAGCGGGCGTAGTAGTTGGGCGCTTCGACAGTCATGGTGACGTCGTGCGGGTGGCTCTCTTTGAGCCCGGCTGCGGTGATCTGGACGAACTGTGCGCGCTGAAGATCGGCGATGGTGGAGGCTCCGGTGTAACCCATCGCGGCGCGCAGGCCCCCGGTGAGCTGGTGGATCACGGTGGACAGCGGCCCGCGGAACGGCACCCGGCCCTCGATGCCCTCGGGAACGAGCTTGTCCTCGGAGAGCACATCGTCTTGGAAGTAGCGGTCCTTGGAGAACGACTTACCCTCACCCCGGCCTTGCATGGCCCCGAGTGAGCCCATCCCGCGATAGCTCTTGAACTGCTTTCCGTTGACGAAGATCAAATCACCGGGCGCCTCTGCGGTGCCGGCCAGTAGTGAGCCCAACATCGCCGCTGACGCACCGGCCGCCAGCGCCTTGGCGATGTCACCGGAGTACTGCAGGCCACCGTCGGCGATCACCGGCACTCCGGCGGGCCCGCACACGGCGAAGGCTTCCAGGATCGCGGTGATCTGCGGGGCACCGACGCCGGCCACCACCCGGGTGGTGCAGATCGAGCCGGGACCGACCCCCACCTTGACCGCATCGGCACCGGCCTCGACCAGGGCCGCGGCCGCACTTCGGGTGGCGACGTTGCCGCCGACGATCTCGACGCGGTCGCCGACCTCGGCCTTGACCTTGCCGACCATGTCGAGCACACGGCGGTTATGGGCGTGTGCGGTGTCGACCACGAGGACGTCGACGCCGGCGTCGACCAGTGCCATCGCCCGATCCCAGGAATCCTCCCCGACGCCGACGGCCGCTCCGACCAGAAGGCGGCCATCGCTGTCCTTGGTGGCCAGCGGGTGCTTCTCCGTCTTGACGAAGTCCTTGACGGTGATCAGTCCGGTCAGTCTTCCATGCCCGTCGACAATGGGCAGTTTCTCAATCTTGTTGCGCCGCAACAGACCCAGCGCCGCGTCGGCGGTAACGCCTTCCTGAGCGGTGATCAACGGCGACTTGGTCATCACCTCTGCCACCCGCTTGCCCATGTCCACTTCGAAGCGCATGTCCCGGTTGGTGATGATGCCCACCAACCCACCGCCGCCGTCGACAACGGGAAGACCCGAGATGTGGAACCGAGCGCACATGGCGTCGACCTCGGCAAGAGTGTTATCCGGTGAGCAGGTGACCGGATCGGTGACCATGCCGGCCTCCGAGCGCTTGACCATCTCCACCTGGCCGGCCTGCTCGGCGATGGACAGATTCCGGTGCAGCACGCCCATCCCGCCGGCCCGGGCCATCGCGATCGCCATCCTGGCCTCGGTCACGGTGTCCATTGCCGAGCTGACCAGCGGCACCCTGAGTCGTATCTTGCGGGTCAGCTGGCTGGAGGTATCCGCAGTGGCGGGCACCACATCGGAGGCTGCAGGCAGCAGCAGCACATCGTCGAAGGTAAGCCCCAGCATCGCGATCTTGTTCGGGTCGTCCCCGCCGGTTCGTTCCATCGGTGCGGCCTCCATGAGCGGGTGGTGCGAAGACCTCATCCTATCGGCTCCCCCTGCCGATCCCTGGCGCGATACCTGGGACGCTGCGTAGGCTGGCGATGTGCGCGACCAACTGCCACCTGGCCTGCCGCCCGATCCGTTCGCCGATGATCCTCATGATCCGTCGGCGGCGCTCGATGCGCTGGAGCCCGGCCAGCCGCTGGATCCCCAGGAGCGCTCCGCGGTGGAGGCCGATCTGACCGACCTCACGGTCTATGAGAACCTCCTGGCGCGCAAGGGCATCCGCGGTCTGGTGGTGTGCTGCGACGAGTGCCACGAAGATCACTACCACGACTGGGATATGTTGCGGGCCAATCTTCTTCAGCTGTTGATAGACGGAACGGTTCGTCCACACGAGCCGGCCTACGATCCCGAGCCCGACGCTTACGTCAGCTGGGACTACTGCCGCGGTTACGCCGATGCTGCGCTCAACGAAGCGACATCGGACTACGACGGCTTTCGCTAACCTGCCGGTACCGGAACCACGGTGGTGGTGGTCACCGGAGTCAGTGACTTCGGCGCCTCCGCGGTAGTGGTCTGGGCCTGGGCGGCCGTGGTCGTTGGTGCCTGAGCCGGTGTGGTGGTGGCAGCCGCTGCCGGGGCGGGCGTGGTCGTGGCCGCTGCTGCCGGGGCGGGGGTGGTCGTTGGAGCCGTAGCCGCTGCCGGGGCAGCCGTGGTCGTTGCGGCCGCGGTCGTCGTTGCAGCCGCAGTCGTCGGCGTCGTTGCCGCAGCAGCAGTCGTTG
>JBMOKE010000294.1:0-2344 GCA_049315425.1 Mycobacterium sp.
CCCTGTTCGTTGGACAGCCCATATGGTCGCTCTTTGAGGATCTCGTCGCGTCCGTTCCACAGCGCGATGCCCATGCAGATGATCTGATCCCGATCGCACCAGCCAGCCAGCCCGTCCTCGTTCCATCGGTACGCCCGACTTCGGGCGTGCTCGAACGGAAAATACGACCACGCTTCACCGTCGGGGCTGTAATCCTCGCGGACCGTCCCCCACGCCCGCTCACTGAGGTAGGTACCCCAACGCCGCCAATCCCAGAGACCGGCTTTGACTTCATCAAGACGATCCTGTTCGGCGGTGCTCACCACGCCCTCACCGAGACCTCACGCCGGAGACGGAAGCCAGGGCTCGCGCCAACCCGGATGCCCGGCAAGCAGTTTCGCCGCACCCGTCGGCCCCCATGATCCCGTTGCGTACGTCTCGACCGGTGGTGGCGCATCGAGCAGCGGCTGGACGATCCGCCAGGTTTCCTCGACGCCGTCCTCCCGGGTGAAGTGGCTCGCATCCCCGCGGAGCGCATCGCCGAGCAACCGCTCATAGGGTTCGGGCGCCTCTCCGAGTTTCTCGGAGAACACCAGCGAGAGATCGACCGTCCGGGTGTCGTTGACCCCCGGGGCCTTTGCCTGGATAACCAGGCATGCACCGGGGTCGGGATCGATACGCAGGATGAGTTCGTCAGGATCGGGCGTGTGCGGTAGGAAAGCCAACTTCGGCGGCCGCTTAAAGATCACTCGCATCTCGGTGGCCCGCACCGGTAATGCCTTGCCCGCCCGGATAAAGAACGGCACGCCCGCCCACCGCCAGTTGTCGATCTCCAGCCGCAGTGCTGCGTAGGTCTCGGTTTGAGAGTCCGGCCGTACGCCCTCGACCGACTGATAACCGGCATATTGACCGCGCACGTAACGAGTGGGGTCAATCGGCGGGATGGCGCGGAACACCTCAACCCGCTTGTCACGCTGACCATCTGCGCCGGCAACACTCGGCGGCTCGGAAGCGAACAGTCCGATCAACTGCAGCAGGTGGTTCTGTACGACATCGCGCAGTGCACCGACCGGATCATAGAAACCGCCCCGGCCCTCGATGCCGAAGTTCTCGGCCATGGTGATCTGGACGGCGGCAATCCGGTCGCGGTTCCACAACGGTTCGAAGATCGAGTTGGCGAACCGCAGGAATGCGATGTCCATCGCGGGTTCCTTGCCCAGGAAGTGGTCGATCCGGAAGATCTGCCACTCCGCCAGGAGCTTGCTCAGGTCCGCGTTGAGCGCGCGGGCCGAGGCGAGGTCGTGGCCGAACGGCTTCTCCACCACCACCCGGGCCGTGCTGGTGAGTCCAGCCGACGCCAACCCCTCCACCACCCGGCCGAACAGTGACGGCGGGATCTCCAGATAGAAGACCGGGGTATGGCATTCCTCGATTGCCGTGGCAACGCACCGAAAAGTAGCGGAGTCACCGAAATCACCCGACACCATCGACATCCGCGCGGCAAGTCTCGCAAACACGTTCGCGTCAACGACTTCCCCGGCAGCCTCGATCGCTGTGCGGGCGTGATCGCGCAATGCGTCATCCGACCACTGATCCAATGCCACCCCGACAATCGGGCAGTTCAGGAGTCCCCGGCGCTCCATCCGGTACAGCGACCGGAAGGTCATCTTCCTGGCGAGGTCTCCGGTGATCCCGAAAATCACCAGCACATCAGCGGGCGTGGTGGCAGGAGAGGTCACGATTCCTTTTCGTTGTGGCCGCCGAATTCGCTGCGCATAGCCGAGAGCACCTTGGCGGTGAAGTCGCCCAGGTCGCGGGACTCGAAGCGCTGATACAGCGCCGTGGTGATCACCGACGCAGGCACACCCTCGTCAACCGCGGCGAGCACCGTCCAACGTCCCTCACCGGAATCGGAGACCCGTCCGCTGTACTCCGCCAGTTCCGGCGATCGGGCCAGGGCCGACGCGGTGAGGTCGACGAGCCAGGACCCGACCACCGACCCGCGCCGCCAGAGTTCGGCGACTTCGGCGACGTCGATGTCGTACTGGTAGGCCCACGGGTCGCGCATGGGTGCGGTCTCGGCGTCGGCGGTGCGGCCCACGCTGCCGGCGTTGGCGTGCTTGATGATGCTCAGGCCCTCGCCGATCGCGGCCATCATGCCGTACTCGATTCCGTTGTGAACCATCTTCACGAAGTGGCCCGCGCCGTTCGGCCCGCAGTGCAGATACCCCTCCTCGGCCGTGCCGTCGGTGCGGGTCCGGCCCGGCGTCCGCCCGACGTCGCCCCGCCCCGGTGAGATGGTCTTGAAGATCGGGTCGAGTCGGGTCACGACTTCGGTTTCGCCACCGATCATCAGGCAGTAGCC
>JBMOKE010000295.1:0-2341 GCA_049315425.1 Mycobacterium sp.
CCGATGTTCGGCCTGCCCGACTCCGGTGACATGCCGACCGTCATCGCGCAGGACCTGTCCAATCTGCCCCCGGGCGAGACCGCGATCAACCCGGAGACCGGCGAGGAGTTCACCAAAGGCGGCTAGCGCAGCCTGAACACCGTTCGATGCCAAGGCTTTTGAACGACGGCGGTGATATCGCTCATGACGTGTTTGATAGTGAGGTACTCCTCGAAGGAGTAGTCGGACATATCCTTGCCGAACCCCGACGCTCCGAAGCCACCGTGCGGCATCTCACTGATGATCGGGATGTGGTCGTTGATCCACACACACCCGGCCTTGATCTCCCGGGATGCGCGCTGTGCGCGATACACGTCACGGGTCCAGGCTGAGGCGGCCAGTCCATAGTCGGTGTCGTTGGCCTGACGTAGCGCATCGTCGTCACCGTCATGGGGCCGCACGGTGAGCACCGGCCCGAAGATCTCATCGCGATAGGCCTCGGAACTCTCGGCGACATCAGCGAGCAGGGTGGGGAGGTAGAACGAGCCCGGCAGGTCCGGAGCACTGCCGCCGACGACCACCCGGGCACCCTGGACGGGCGCGCGCGCGACGATGGCGGCCACCTTGTCGCGGTGCGCGCGCGAAATCAGCGGGCCCAGATCGGTATCGGGGTCCTGCGGGTCACCCACCACGAGCTTGCCCATCAACTCGGCCACCCCGGCAACGAAGTCGTCGTAGAGATTGCGCGCAACGATCGCCCGGGTGGCCGCCGTGCAGTCCTGCCCGGAGTTGATCAACGCCCCCGCCACCGCGCCGTGGATCGCGGCGTCGAGGTCGGCATCGTCGAAGACCACGAATGGCGCCTTGCCGCCGAGTTCGAGTTGGGTGCGGTGACCGTGAACGGCAGCCGCCGCCATCACCTTTCGGCCCACCGCGGTCGAACCCGTGAACGTCACCACGTCTACACCTGAATGTCCGGCCAGCGCGGTGCCGGCATCGGCGCCGGCCCCGGTCACGACGTTGAACACCCCGTCGGGCAACCCCGCCTCGGTCGCCAGGCGGGCCAGGGTCAGCGTTGTCAGCGGGGTGATCTCGGCCGGTTTGATGACCACCGAGCAGCCGGCGGCCAGTGCCGGGATGACCTTCCACACCGCCATCTGCAGCGGGTAGTTCCACGGCGTAATCGTGGCGACCACGCCCACGGCCTCGCGCCGGATGGACGACGTGTGGTCCGCGGAGTACTCCGCGGTGGCCTTGCCTTCGAGGTGGCGGGCCGCACCGGCGAAGAACGCGATGTTGTCGACGCTGCCCGGAACGTCGAACTCGGTCGCCAGCCGAACCGGCTTGCCGGTCTGGCTGACCTCTTCGGCCACGATCTCAGGCCCGTGGGCATCCATAAGTTCGGCCAGTGTGGCCAGCACGGCGGATCGCTCAGCGGGGGTGGCGCCCGACCAGGCGGGCAGCGCCGCTCGGGCCGAGGCGACGGCGATATCGACGTCGGCGGGCGTGGCAAGGGCAAGCTCGGCGACGCCTTCGCCGGTCGCGGGATTGATCACCTGATGGCGGCTTCCGTCGGTGGTCACCGGCGCGCCGTCGATCCAGCTACTGGGAATCACCGGCCAACGGTAACCGAGCCCTCGAGCGGCCGCTGCGAATTCCAGGGCAAAATCGACTCCAAAATGGCCTTTTCCGCACATTCAGTTGCTTATGACAACGAATTCCGTGCACAATCGATCAGTGGATGAGATGTCCAAGACAATCATCGAGCAACTCCAGCGCGACGGCCGCCGGTCCTATGCAGGGATCGGCAAGGACGTCGGCCTCTCGGAGGCTGCGGTGCGCCAGCGGGTGCAGCGGCTGATTGACGCCGGCGTGATGGATATCGTCGCGGTCACCGATCCCATGCAGCTGGGATTCACCCGGCAGGCGATGGTCGGCATCCGCTGCCAGGGCGATACCACCAAGGTCGCCGAGCGGCTCGCGAAAATCGATGCCGTGTCCTACGTGGTACTGACGGCGGGCACCTTCGACGCCCTCGCCGAGATCGTCTGCGCCGATGACGCCGAACTACTGGACCTGCTCAACACCGAGATCCGGGCGATACCCGGGGTGACCTCCACCGAAACGCTCGTCTATCTGAAACTCGTGAAACAACAATACAATTGGGGAACGCGATGACAACGACCGAGACCCGGGACCTCACCGCCGAGCTGTCGGCCAAAGCGGACCGCTACCTGTGGGGACACTTCGCCAGACACGGCCATGGCATCAGCGCGCCGATCATCTCCCGGGGCGAGGGCTGCTACGTCTACGACAGCCATGGCAAGCGCTACTTCGACGGCCTGTCCGGACTGTTCGTGGT
>JBMOKE010000009.1:0-38807 GCA_049315425.1 Mycobacterium sp.
TCCAGGGCGTTCTTGATGGCGCGCATCGCGGTGATGTCGGCAGGCTCGCGCGACAGCGTCAGGTAGGCGCGTTTGCGGCTGCCCACGCCATGCTCGGAGCTGACATTTCCACCATGGGCCGCAATGAGATTCATCATTTCAGGGTAGATCCGGGATTCCTGTGCGGCATCGCAGCGAAGGACGTTGAGGTGTAGGTTGCCCTCTCCGATGTGGCCGAACAGCAGGGGTAGCCCCGTCGGCGCGTGCCGGCGGATCAGCGCCGCCGACTGCCGTTCGAAAGTCGGGATGGCCGACAGCGGAAGAGACACGTCGAATTTCACCGGCGGACCGAACAGTCCGACCACCTCGGCGACCGACTCCCGGACCCGCCACAGCCGATGCTGCGTCGCGGCGTCCACTCCCACAGCGGTTTCAGCGCACACCGGGATACCGTCCAGTGCATCGGCAAGGCGGTCGGTCGGGTCGGTGTCGGCGGCGAGTTCGATCAGCAGCAGCCACTCCCCGGGTACCGAGTTCGGCAGGCCGAGATGCTCCGCGGCCAGTCCGGCGGCGCGGCCGTCGATGAGTTCCAGTGCGGCAATGGTCTCGATTGCGCGGAAGATTCGGCCTGCCGAGACCAGGGATTCCAGGTCGGCAAACCCGCACAATGCGGTGACCCGATGATCGGGCACCGGATGCAGACGCACATCCACGGCGGTGATCACCCCTAGAGTGCCCTCGGCGCCGACGAATAACGATGCCTCGTCGTGCACCACCGACCCATCGGGCAGTGCGACCTCCAAGCCCAGTACCTGCTCGCCCATCGTGCCGTAGCGAACCGTTCGGAGTCCGCCGGCATTGGTGGAGACCATGCCGCCAACGGTGGCCGAGTCCCGGGCGGCCAGATCGACTCCCAACAGCAGACCGGCCGCGCCTGCCACGCACTGCAACTCGGCCAGTGTGACGCCGGCGCCTACCCTGACCCGTCGCGAAGCAGTGTCGACATCGTCGAAATCGGTGAGCCGTTCGGTGGACAACAACACGTCATTGTGCTCAGGAACCGTGCCGGCCACCAGCGAGGTGCGCCCGCCCTGCACGGTGACGTACGCCCCGGCGTCGCGGCAGGTTCGCAGTACGGCGGCGACTTCGTCGGCGTTACCGGGCCGAACCAGAGCGCCCGCGTGGCCCCGGTAGCGGCCGGTCCAATCAACGCTACGGGCGGCGAGCACATCGGGGTCGACGATGACGTGGGTCGTGCCGACGATTGCCGCCAGCTGTTCGACCAGTGTGGTGCTCACGAGGCTCACTCTATGGACCGTTTCGCTGGGCCCCCCGGACGACTCAGCCGGCGTTGCCGATCAACTCCACGCCGGCGCCGTTCCAGCGGAATTTGACCACACTCTGCAGTCCCATGCCGCCGTCGAAGGTGAGCGCCACGGTGTCACCGGTGCTCTGGGTGCTGTCGATGCCGTTGAACCCGAAGGTGTCGGGCACGCCGGTCGGAATCAACTTGCCGAGGTGAAACATCACCGCCCGGGTATTGGCATTGTCAGCGTTGGTGTTCGCCTTCACGATGACTGCCGATAGCTGGGCGCACTCGTTGTAATTGCCGGCGACGGGTTCGGGATTCCATCCCTGTTGACTTCGCGGGTCCCGCGGCAACCCCGATACCGCCCTCGCGATCTCAGCTGCTGCGAGGTTGACCGTGCACGGGTCAGGCGGCGCCGGCAACGCCGGCGGCGGAGCGGCTTGGCTGGACGGGGTTTCCGGCGCAGAGCTCGCGGTGGTGGTAGCGGTGGTCGAGACTGTGGTGGCAGGCAGCGGTGTCTTGGACACCGTTGAGTCGCCTGAGCTGCACCCGGTGAGCGCGGCGGCGACAACAGCCACTGAGACCGTCAGCCGATTCCACACATCGCAGCACGGTACCCGCCCCGGCAGGCGGCGAACCGGCTGCCACGCGCACAGGCACTAGACTTCAAGCGCAATGACAACCCCCGAAGACGGCCCCGAAGGCGGCCCTGAAAACGGCCCGGCCACCACCGCCGTCGCACCCGCCCAGACTTTCGCCGACCTGCAGATTCCGGCAGCGGTGCTCCAGGCCATCGCCGACGTCGGCTACGAGACCCCTTCTCCCATCCAGGCCGCCACCATCCCGGCACTGCTGGCCGGATCCGATGTCGTCGGCCTCGCCCAGACTGGCACCGGCAAAACTGCCGCCTTCGCCATTCCGATCCTGTCGCGCATCGATGCCACCAGTAAGAACACTCAGGCCCTGGTGCTGGCGCCGACTCGCGAACTGGCACTGCAGGTCGCCGAGGCGTTCAGCCGCTATGGCGCGCATCTGCCGAAGATCACCGTGTTGCCGATCTATGGTGGCCAGTCCTACACCGTGCAATTGGCCGGATTGCGACGCGGCGCGCACATCGTGGTCGGCACCCCGGGACGCGTCATTGATCACCTGGAGCGCGGAACCCTGGACCTCTCGCATCTTGATTATCTGGTGCTCGACGAGGCTGACGAGATGCTGCAGATGGGTTTCGCCGAGGATGTCGAACGAATTCTGGCCGACACCCCGGAATACAAACAGGTCGCGCTGTTCTCGGCCACTATGCCGCCGGCAATCCGCAAGATCACCACGAAGTACCTCCATGACGCCGTTGAAATCAAGGTCAAGTCGAAGACCGCTACCGCAGAGAACATCACCCAGCGCTTCATCCAGGTAGCCGGGCCGCGCAAGATGGATGCGCTGACCCGGGTTCTGGAGGTTGAGCAGTTCGAGGCGATGATCGTGTTCGTTCGGACCAAGCAGGCCACCGAGGAGGTGGCCGAAAAGCTCCGTGCCCGTGGTTTTTCCGCTGCCGCGATCAACGGCGACATCGCTCAGGTGCAACGAGAGCGCACCATCGCGGCGCTCAAGGACGGCACCATCGACATCCTCGTCGCTACCGATGTTGCAGCCAGAGGCCTTGATGTGGAACGTATCTCGCATGTGCTGAACTACGACATCCCGCACGATCCGGAGTCCTATGTGCACCGCATCGGTCGTACCGGGCGGGCGGGCCGGTCCGGAACTGCGCTGTTGTTCGTCTCGCCTCGCGAACGGCATCTACTCAAGTCGATCGAGAAGGTGAGCCGTCAGAAGGTCATCGAGATCCAGCTTCCGAGCGTCGACGATGTCAATGCCCAGCGGGTGACCAAGTTCCGCGACTCGATCACCGAGGCTCTTCGCGCGCCGGGATTCGACATGTTTCGCCGCCTGATCGAGGATTACGAGCGTGACAACGATGTCCCCATGGGTGATATCGCGGCCGCGCTCGCGTTGCAATCCCGCGACGGTGCCGAATTCCTGATGACCGAACCCCCGCCCATGCCGGAACGCTCACGACGCGAGGAACGGCCGGAACGGGAGCGGGCGCCGCGGCGTACCCGCGACGACCTGACCACCTATCGCATCGCGGTGGGCAAGAGGCACAGGGTCGGTCCCGGATCGATCGTCGGCGCGATCGCCAACGAGGGCAATCTGAACCGCAGCGATTTCGGGCATATCACCATCAAGGCTGACCATTCATTGGTGGAACTGCCGGCGAAGTTGTCCACGTCGACGCTCAAAGCCCTGGAGAAGACGCGAATCTCGGGCATTCTGATCGACCTGAAACCGGACCGCGGTCAAAGTTCCTACGATTCACGGCCGCCCGGCGGAAAGCCTCGGCGCACGACGAAATGACGGCCTCCGGCGCGGTCGACCAAGGTGGCCTTGAGGCGGTCGCCAGTGTCGATCGGATTCCGTCGCTGACCGGTGTCCGCGCACTCGCTGCACTCCTGGTGGTCGCCACACACGCGGCGTACACGACCGGCAAGTACACCCACGGATACCTCGGATTGGTGTTCTCGCGTATGGAGATCGGGGTGCCGATCTTTTTTGCTCTATCCGGCTTCCTGCTGTTCGGCCCATGGGTTCGGGCGGCGGTGTCCGGATCGGCCGCGCCGTCCGTGTGGCGCTATGCGCGAAACCGGGCACGCCGGATCATGCCGGCCTATGTCGTGACGGTGCTGGTGGCCTATCTGATTTACCACTTCCGGGAAGCCGGCCCGAATCCCGGCCACTCCTGGAACGGACTGCTGCGCAACCTAACCCTGACGCAGATATATACCGATGCCTACATGTTCTCGCATCTGCACCAGGGCCTGACCCAGATGTGGAGCCTCGCCGTCGAAGTGGCGTTCTACGTTGCACTGCCTGTCCTCGCCTATCTGCTGTTGGTGGTGCTGTGCCGGCGGCGCTGGCGGCCCGGTCTGCTGCTGGCCGGTCTGGCGGGACTGGCCTTCATCAGCCCGGCGTGGATGGTGCTGGTGCATACCGTCGATTTCCTGCCTGACGGTGCCCGATTGTGGCTACCCGGGTACCTGGCGTGGTTCATCGGCGGAATGGTGCTGACGGTGCTGGCCGCGATGGGTGTTCGGTGCTACTGGTTTCTCGCCGTGCCGTTGGCGGTGCTGTGTTACCTCATCGCATCCACGCCGATCGCCGGCGAGGCGACGACATCGCCGACCGGATTGGCGCAGGCTCTGGTGAAGATCGGCTTCTACACCGCGATTGCGACACTGGTGGTGGCGCCGCTGGCACTGGGCGATACCGGCGCTTATTCCCGGCTGCTGAGCAGCAGGCCGATGGTGTGGCTCGGGGAGATCTCCTACGAGATCTTCCTGGTGCATCTGATCGTGATGGAATTCGCGATGGTCGAGGTGCTGCATTGGCGGGTGTACACCGGTTCGATGCCGGCGTTGTTCGCCGTCACGCTGGCGCTGACCATCCCGGTGGCGTGGCTGCTGCACCGCTTCACCCGGGTTCGGTAGTCGCCTGGGGGCAACGCCGTGTGAGCTCAGCGATCATCGCTGTGGCCTCGGCTCGTGATACCGGCAGCAGCCAGTTGCGTCCACGGTCGTCCGTCACGCTGACATGCAGTCCGGTGCGGGCTGAACCGTCATCGGGTGACCACGAGGCCACCGGGACGGCCCGGGCCACCAGAAGTCGGATCGACCGAATCGTCTGAGGGTCGTCACGCAGTGTCCGGCGCAGCCGGGCGATATGGCGCTGTTGACGCCAGAGGGTGCCGTAGGCCATCAGGACGGCCACCGCTGCGAAGAACGCGATGCCGATGGCGCCGCCGATTCGCCATCCGAGTCCGCCGGTCCACAGCGAGTCGTCGGCGAGGATCCCCGCGACGATGAGCACACACAACACCGTGGTGACGGCCATGGCGATCCGCATCCGGGTCGACGTTTCCGCCACCCGGGTCAGCAGCGCGTCGAACCCCGGGTCATCCATCGTCGGTACCGGCGTCGGCCAGGTCGGGCCGGTAGCGGTCGCCGAACTGCGCCCCGGTGACATCGTTGCGGATCGCCTCCACCATGGGCTCCAGCGCCGCCGGGCCACCGTCTCGCCATGTTTCGATCTCGCTGGGCTCCAGGAGGAGAGACCGTTCATACAGGCCCACCGTTCCGCACACCACGGACAGGACCAGACCCTCGGGTATCTCGTCCAACATCCACGACCAGGTCTCGGTGTGGAGATTCACCCTGTCCTTCGACATGGGGTCAGACTAGCCGCGGCGCCGCATTGGCAGGCGCCATCATCGGCACCACGAAGTCCTCCAACATGGCCCGCTCATCGTCCGCATCGCGACCCGGTGAGATCAGCAGTGACGTCAGCACTCGAATCAGCCAGCGTGCGCGCCGGGAGAGGTCGTCGCTGTCGTTGAGCGACTGCAGGAAGCCCGCTGTCAGTGTCTGAATCACCTGGGACTGCTCGGCCATCTCGGCGCCCAGGGGGGTATCGGCGAACCACGATGAGAGAGCGGGGTTTTCCCGTACCAGTTCCAGTGCACCGGTCAGCCCCGCCAGCAGTCGTGTCTGCGGATCGGAGATTCCGACCAGAGACGTTGCCAGCGTGCGGTGCACCGCGCGAGCCTCACGATGGACATAAGCGCGGTGCAGTGCCTCACGGTTTTCGAAGTAGCGATACAGCGTGGCCCGGGAACACCCGGCGGCGCGGGCGATCTCATTCATCCCGATACCGGCAACGCCGTGCCCTGCGAATAACTCGCCGGCGGCATCGAGAATCCGTTCCGCGGCGACCTCGGCTCGTCGTGATCCCAGCCAGTCGCCACCGCTCATGTCAGCTGCCCATCCGAATCGGCACCGATAACGGCCGCCGCACGTAACTGCCGCCCGCCCAGGCGATTCCGGCCTCGTCGACTTCGAAGTCGGGGCATCGGGCCAGCAGTTCGGTCAGGGCGACCCTCGATTGCATACGAGCGGCCGCGGCACCAAGGCAGTGGTGGGCACCGTGGCTGAAGGTCATGATATTGCGCGGTTTGCGGGTCACGTTGAGTTCGCCGGCGTCGGGACCGAACTGCCGCTCATCGCGGTTGGCCGACCCGTACAGCAGCAGTACCTTGCGGCCGGCCGGGATGGTGCGCTCTTCGATCGTCACATCGCGGGTGACGGTGCGGGCCAGGCCTTGTACCGGTGAGGTCAGGCGCAGGAACTCTTCGATCGCGTCACTGATCAACTCGGGCTCTTGCGCCAGCAGCATGCGCTGGTCGGGTCGCTGATGCAGCAATTGCACGGCGCCGCCGAGCAATCCGGTGGTGGTGTCGTTACCTCCGGTGACCATGGTGAACGTGAAAGCCAGGATCGACAGCGTGCCGGCGAAATCGCCATCGGCTCCGACACCGGCCGCCACCAGATGGGACACGGTGTCGTCACCGGGATCGCGCCGACGCCGTTCGATCAACTCGCTGAAATAACCCATCATGGACACCACCGCGTCACCGGCGCCCGCGACGCCACTGGGGCCGGACGCGCCCGCCGCCACAATGGCGTCGGTCCAGCCGTCGAACTGTGCGCGATCGGCATCGGGCACCCCGAGATAGTGCGCCACCACCATGGAGGGCAGCGGCTTGAACAATTCGGCGATGATGTCCCCGCCGCCCTGTGCCCGCATCCGCTCGATGCGTTCGATGACGAATTCGCGCACTTTCGGCTCGACCGACTCGACCTGGCGGGGAGTGAACCCCCGGGCGACCAGTTTGCGGAACTCGGTGTGGGCCGGCGGATCCTGCATGACCATCGGGGGGTTGTCGGCCAGACCGATGAGTTCCAACTCGTTGTAGTTGACGGTGAGGCCTTGCGCGGAGGAGAAGGTCTGGTGGTCGCGGGCCGCACTCCAGATATCGGCGTGCCGGGACATCACCCAGTAGTCATGTGGCGAGCCCGCACCGACGTGGTGCACCGGTTCGCTATCCCGGAGTGCGGCGTACATCGGCCAGGGATCAGCCCAGGACGGACCGCTGAGGAGTGTGAATTCCGGCTGAGACATTTCGGTCCGCATGTCTCATGATGGTGATGTTCGGTGCCGGAAGTCAATGAGGGACACCGCGGTAGTGCTCGACGCGTGACCGACCTAGCCGCTGGCGGCGGCCTTCGCGGCCCGGTCCGCAGTCCTGGCGGCCCGGGCTGAGCCCTTGGTGGCCCGGTCGGATGCCCGTGCCACTGATGTCTTGGCCCGACTCGGGGAGGCGTCGGCGGCGGCGGATTCGGTATCGGCGGCCGGCACCTCGGCAACCGGAGCCGCCACCTCGGCCGGGGCCGAGTCGCCCTGCCGTGCGGCGGTGGGCGCGGTCACCGCGGCGGCACTGGCGACGGTGCAGCACGGGTTGTTACGGATGCCGCCGTCACCGAAGTCGCTGAAGTCGCCGACCCGCTGGCCCACGCTGGTCAGCACCGAGCGAATGCTCGGTGGGGTGACCGTCTGGACGACGCCGATATCGGGGTAGTCGATGTCCTCAAAGAGGCCGACGCCCACCGTGAGCGCTGTGACCGCGCCGAGTAGGCCGGAGCCGGGATCGAGGAGGCCGTTGACGGCGGCGTTCCAGGCGCCTTCGATATTCAGGCTGGCGAGATTGGACGCGACATCGGTGGCGACGGCGATCGCCGTCTCAACCAGGTAGGTGGTGCCTGCCACGGTCGCCTCGGCCAGGCCGGAAACCAGCCTGGGCAGGGTGTCGGTCAGAAGGGTCGTAGCGTTGGCGACCACGTTGTTGAGGATGTAGGTGCCGGCCTGGATTCCGGTGGCAATTCCGTCCTGCAACGGAGCCAGGATTTGGGTCTGCAGTTCGGCGATCGCCGCGTCGATTTGGCCGGCCAGCGCCAACTGGGCGGCGGTGATCAAGGCGAAGGGTGTGTTGAAGACCGCATCGGACGCCCCGATCGCGACGCCGGTCACGCCGTAGACGGTCGTGTCGATATACCCGGACAGGTTGGTCAGGACCGCGCTCAGCGCGCCGTTGGAGAACTGATTGACCGCATCCGGGATCAGTCCGACATATATCGGTGCGTAGACGAACGTGAAGTCGGAGTTGTAGAACGAGTCCGGCCAGAACAGATCACTCGGACTGGGCAGCGTGTCCTGATAGAAGATGCTCTCCGAGGTCAAGGCGAGGGTGCCGAGCAGTTCCGCCACCGGGTTGGCGAATGCGGACAGCTGAATCGCGGCAGAGACCTGCTGCGGCGAGGCCAGCAGATCGGGCTGGGCGATCGGGGCGACCGCGACGGCCGTCGCGCTGAGGGCTGCGACGCCCGCGGTCAGTTGCGAACGCAAAGACAATTGCACGGTGGGTTTCCTCCCGGGGTTGACCTGCAGAAAAACGACAAAAGATTTTTGACTCTGCCGGAGGTGCGTGCTGGGCGCAAGCCCCAACCTCAGATCAGCGCGCCGGGGTTGAGGATGCCGTCCGGATCCAGCGCCGCCTTGATCCGGCGGTTCAGCGCCATCGCTTCGGGCCCGAGTTGGCCGGCCAGCCAGGGTTTCTTCAGCCGACCCACGCCGTGCTCGCCGGTGATGGTTCCACCCAGCGCGATTGCCAGATCCATGATGTCGCCGAATGCCTTGTGCGCCCGGGCGGTCATCGCGGCGTCGCTAGCGTCGTACACGATCAGCGGGTGGGTGTTGCCGTCCCCGGCATGCGCGATCACCGAGATCATCAGCCCGGCGTCGGCGGCGATCTTCGCCACCCCGCCCACCAGGTCGGCCAGTTTGGGTAGCGGTACGCCGACATCCTCGAGTAGCAGCGAGCCTTTGGCCTCGACCGCCGGGATGGCGAGCCGGCGGGCTGCGACGAAGGCCTCGCCCTCCACCGGGTCATCCGTCGAAAAGCATTCGGTCGCACCGGCGTCGTTGAACACCTGTGCCATGAACTCGGCATCCTGGGCTCCAGCGGGGCCGCGGTCGTCGGAGGCGGCGACCATCATGGCTGCAGCATTGCGGTCCAGGCCCATCCGCAGCTTGTCCTCGACGGCGTTGATCGCGACGGCATCCATGAACTCCAGCATGGACGGGCGGATCTTCCCGGTGATGGTGACCACCGAACTTGTTGCGGCTTCCACTGAGTCGAAAGTGGCGACCACCGTTGCCGTGGTGGTCTGAGGCGGCAGCAGTCGCAATGTCACCTCGGTGACCACCCCCAGGGTGCCCTCGCTGCCGACGAAGAGCTTGGTCAGGCTCAGCCCGGCCACGTCCTTGAGGCGCGGACCACCGAGGCGCACCGCGGTGCCGTCGGCCAGCACTACCTGCAGGCCCAGTACGTAATCGGTGGTGACGCCGTACTTGACGCAGCACAGTCCGCCGGCGTTGGTGGCGATATTGCCGCCGATGGAGCAGATCTCGTACGACGACGGATCCGGCGGGTACCACAGTCCCTGGGCCGCAACGGCTTTCTTCACTTCGACATTGAGCAGACCCGGCTGCGCGACGGCAGTCCGGGTGACCGGGTCGACGGTGATCTCGCGCATCTTCTCCGTCGAGAGCACGATCCCGCCGTCGACCGCCGTCGCCCCACCGGAGAGTCCGGTGCCTGCGCCGCGGGGCACCACGGGGACGCGGTGAGCGCTGGCCCAGCGCAGCACGGCCTGAACCTCCTCGGTTGAGGTTGGCCGGACCACCGCCAGCGGCATGCCGGCGTCCGGGTCCATGGCATAGTCGTGCCGATAGGAGGCCAGGATCTCCGGGTCGGTGACGACCACTCCGGCGCCGAGCTCGTCGATCAGAGCTGGCAATGCGCTCACCGTCATGAGTTCCTCCGGGGCCACGGCATGTCGTTCTGTAGCGAGCACAGCGCTGCGACGATCACGTCAACCGACTCCTCGGTGGTCTGCTGATCCGTCCACACGGTCACATCGTAATTGAGGCCATGTGAGTGGCATAGCTCATTGCTCCGCCGGGCCAATCCGAGAGGTCTTCCTTCAAGCCCGCCGTCGCCCCTGGAGGCTTCGCGACGCTCTAACTCCTCTACCGAGCAGAAGACTCCGACCAGAAAGATCTGAGCCCCGGCATCCCGGATAACGGCGATCGCCTCGTCGCCCCAGTCCCTGTCCTGGAGGAAGTGATCGATGATGAGATTTGTACCCAGTTTGAGATGCTCACCCCAACCGCGCTGAATTCCGGACAGCAAGACCCGGGTGTGGTCGCTCAAAACGAGTCGTGCTCGCAGGTTTCCGCCGTGGCTGCCGTCAGTATCGATCTCATCGATGTATTCCCAAGCGGCGCGACCGTCGTGCGGCTCGCGAGAAGCAAGCCTGCCGAGATCGCCGCCAGCCAATGCGACGAAACTAATGGGGTGAAGTTTGTCCGCGATCATCAGGACCACGTCATCGAATGCCACACCTGCGAAGGTGGCTGAGTGGTCACCGTCGGCAATGTCGGTCAGACGCTCCTGCAGTGCTCGACACAGGGTCGACTTTCCGGATGAACTTGGCCCGTTGACGAGAATCGCGACCGGCGCCGACCGGGCAGTATCGAACTGGTCCACTAGGCCACTCTAGGGGCGACGGCGTCCAGTTCCCGAAACGCCGGAACCCACGGGCACAGCAGTGCGATCACCAGAACCGGCAGCGCGAGGGCAAGGAATGCGAACCGCAACCCGAAGGCGTCCACCAGCGGCCCGGCGATCATGAATCCGACCGGACCGGCCGCGTAGGCCATCGATGTCATCACCCCGACCACCCGGCCGCGCATCTGTTCGGGTGTGCGGGTCTGCATCACGGAGTTGTAGATCGGGCCGATCGGCCCGTACACCAGCCCGACGACGGCGGAGAGCACCAGGATCAGCGGTAGCGGAGGCAGGAAGGCGATGACCGTTGCCGCGGCACCGAAGGTGGCGACCGCGGTCAAGACGGTCGTGCGCTTGCTGGCAACCCGGGACAGCACGGTCCAACTCAGTGCCCCGACCAAGCCGCCGATGGACAGTGCCATCAACACCCAGCCGAGGTGGGCTGCTTGGTTGCGATCGCTGAAGTACTTGGGGAACAGCACACTTTCCATCGGCAGGTACAGGCCCGTGACGGCCAGCTCCAGCAGCCCGAGTGCCCGCAGCACCCGGTTGTTCCAGACGAAGCGCAGCCCCTCCATGACGCCGGACACCACGCCCTCGGGCCGCTCCTCGGGTTCCGGACGATCCGCACCCGGCAGACGCAGCACGGCCATGGCGAGGATCGAGAGGCCGAAGGCCGCGGCGGTGACCCACATGGTGCTGATGCCGCCGAGGGTCGCGATGAGCAGACCGCCGACACCGGGCCCGGTGATATAGGCGAGGTTGAACACTGCTTCGTAGACGCTGTTGGTGTGGTCGAGCGTCCAGTCGGCCCGGCGCGCCGCTTCGGGCAGCATCGATAACCGCGCCGTCATACCGGCCGGATCGAAGAACGCGCCGAATGCGGCCAGGCCGGCCAGTAGGGCGGTGTTGAGTACGCCGACGCCCATGGTGAGCGCCAGCACCGGGATAGCCGCCACCGACAGCGCCGACATCGCGTCGGCGAGCATGGCCACCTGCCGCCTGCCCAGGAAGTCGACCGCGGTGCCGGCGATCAGGGTGGCGATCAACAGTGGCAGAGTGGCCGCCCCCGCGACCACTGCTGCTTCGGTGGCGCTGCCGGTGCGCTGCAGCACCAGCCAGGGGAAGGCGACCATCGAGATGCCGTTGCCCGCTGCGGCCATGAAGGTCGAGCACAGGATCAGCAGTGCCGGCCCCCGCGACGTCCTCACTGGATAGAGCATAGATTCGCCAAGTGAGCCTGCCGCATCCGCGCACCGGAGTGCTGTTCGTATCCCCGGTGCCGCCAGGGTCCGGGTGGCCCGGTGACCCGGCTACCGCTGACACACCCGTCGCCCGCGATGCCGGGCAGGTCGCGGCACTTGCGGGCGCGGTAGGCGATATGGGCACCCTCGATGCCGAAGTCAGCGTCTGCCGGGCCTGTCCTCGGCTGGTCGGCTGGCGGGAGGACGTGGCGGTGGTCAAGCGCCGCGCCTTCGCCGAGCAGCCGTACTGGGGCCGCCCGGCGACCGGGTGGGGTGCGTCGCAACCCCGGATTCTGGTTTTGGGGTTGGCACCGGCCGCCCACGGCGCCAATCGGACCGGCCGGGTGTTCACCGGCGACCGATCCGGTGATCAGTTGTTTGCCGCACTGCACCGCTGTTCCCTGGTGAACTCACCGGAGAGCGTCGACGCCGCAGATGGCCTGGCGACCAACGGCATTCGGGTGGCGGCCGCGGTGCGCTGCGCCCCGCCCGGCAACGCTCCGACACCCACTGAGCGGTCGGCGTGCGAACCATGGCTGAACGCCGAGTGGCGGCTGATCGCACCGCATGTGCGGGTGATCGTCGCGCTCGGCGGCTTCGCCTGGCAGGCCGCGCTGCGCTCGGTGGACGAAAAGATAAGTCCCACGCCCAAATTCGGCCATGGAGCGGTGGCGCAGTTCCCGTCCGGTCTGGTGTTGCTGGGCTGCTATCACCCGAGTCAGCAGAACATGTTCACCGGGCGCCTCACGCCGGCAATGCTGGACGGGGTGTTCAGCGAGGCTGCGAGGCGGGCTGATCTGACGCGGTGATCCGGACTACCGCGATGGGCCGGTCCGTCTTCGCCTGGTACCTGTCATAGCGGTCAGCGTTATTGGCGTTGACGATCCGCCACAGCCGCGGGTAGTCCGGATCATCCGGCAGCACCGCGCGTGCGGTGGCGGAGAATCGCTGACGGCCGACGTTGATCTCGACGCCGTCGCGGGCCTTCAGATTGTGATACCAGCCGGGAGACCGCCGATCGCCACCGTTGGACGCCACCACGAGGTAGGTGTCTCCGTCGAGTGCGTAAGACAACGTGTTCGTGCGTGGCAGGCCGGTCTTGGCGCCGACGGTATGCAGCAGCAGACTGTTGGGCGCGCCGGGGATCCGATGCCCGATCAGACCGCCGGTGCGCTGGTACACCGCGTCATGCACGCGCACGAAGGCCCCGAGCGCCTTCTCGGAGAGCGTGCTCACGGCATTCCCGCCAGAGCGACGCGCAGGATCTCACCGGTGGTCTCCCGGTCGGGGTCGCGGCGCAGCAGCATGCCTTTGACGAAGGACACCTTGTCGCCGTCGCGGCGGGGGATCACATGCAGGTGGATATGGAACACCGACTGCATCGCCGACTTGCCGTCATTAATCGCCACATTGTTGCCGGTGGCGGCCAGTCCGGAGACCCGCGTCGCCTCGGCGATGCGCTTGCCGACAGCCATCATGGTGGCCAGCGTCGATACCGGGGTATCGGTGAGATCAACGCTGTGCCGCTTGGGGATCACCAGGGTGTGACCGCGGGTGAACGGGCGGATGTCGAGGATGCCCAGAACGTCGTCATCCTCGTAGACCCGAACGGCCGGTGCAGTCCCGGCGACGATCTCGCAGAACACACATGCCATCGGACCACCGTAGCGGTTCAGCAACACCGGCAGCGGCTACGCTGCGTCCAGTGGACGTCACCGACATCGCCTTCGCTGGCGCGGCCGAACAGGCCCGCATGCTCGCGTCCGGCGCCATCACCGCGCCGGCCCTGCTTGAGCTGTACCTCGCCCGCATCACCCGGGTTGACCGCGAGCTGCGGTCCTACCGGGTGGTGATGGCCGATAGCGCCCGTCGCGAGGCGGCCGCCGCGCAGGAGCGCCTCGACGCCGGCGAGCGGCTGCCCATGCTCGGCGTACCGATTGCGATCAAGGATGACATCGACGTCGCCGGTGAGTTCACCACCTACGGAAGCAGCGCCTACGACCTGCCTGCCACCGCCGACGCCGAGGTGGTGCGGCGGCTGCGGGAGGCCGGCGCGGTGATCCTGGGCAAGACGGCGGTTCCGGAGATGATGCTGTGGCCGTTCACCGAGACGGTCTCCTTCGGCGCCACGCACAATCCCTGGGACCTGGCGTACACGCCGGGCGGCAGCAGCGGTGGCAGTGGGGCCGCGGTGGCCGCCGGCCTTGCGCCGATCGCCCTGGGCTCAGATGGCGCGGGTTCGATCCGCATCCCGGCCGGCTGGTGCGGGCTCTTCGGCCTCAAGCCGCAGCGGGATCGGGTTCCGATCGCCCCGCACGATGATGCGTGGTGCGGGCTCAGCGTCAACGGTCCGCTCACTCGCACGGTCGAAGATGCCGCACTGTTCCTGGACGTGACCCATACCGGTAAGACCCCCCGCGGCGGGTTTGTCAAAGCGGCGGCCCGCAAGCCGGGCCGGTTGCGAATCGCGTTGAGCGCCAAGCTGCCAACCACGATGGTGGGTCGGGTCGGCCGCGCGCAACAGCAAGCCCTCGACGGGGTCGAAAACCTTCTTCGTGACCTCGGGCACGAGGTGTTGTGGCGCGATCCGGACTATCCGGCGTGGGCCGTCTACGGCCATGTGCTGCCGCGGATGTGGCGCGGGGTTTACGAGGATGTGCAGAAGCTGCCGTATCCGGAGCGCCTCGAGCCCCGGACGCGGGCGATCGCGCGACTCGGTGGGCTGATCTCGGACAGCCAGATCGCCAAGGTGCGGGCCGCCGAGCCTGCGCTGGCGGCACGCGTGCAGTCGATCTTTGACGATATCGACGTCGTGGTGACTCCGGGTACCGCGGCCGGGCCGTCGCGGATCGGGCGTTACCAGCATCGTGGCGGTGTCGCCACATTGGCGATGGTTGCATCTCGGGTGCCGTTCAACGCCATCTTCAACGCGACGGGTCAGCCCGCGGCATCGGTCCCGTGGACCCTGGACGGCGAGAGCCTGCCACTGTCGGTCCAACTCGTCGGGCGGCCGTCGGATGAGGCGACGCTACTGTCGTTGAGCGCCCAGATCGAAGCCGCCCGGCCGTGGGTGAACCGGCGACCGCCGGTGTCATGAGCCGCGAATTCGACCCTGGCACCTTCGACCTCGAGTCCTCCGGGTTGCTGGACGGGTTGACCGGGGAGACCCGCGCCGAGCGGGCCGAATTGATCCCGTGGCTGCTGGCACAGGGCATTACCGTCGAGCAGATCCGGGAATCGTTCGCGCCCATGCTGCTGTCGGCGCGGCGGGGCCTCGGCGACGACGGCACCTACCTGTCGGCTCGTCAGATCAGCGAGCAGGTCGGCCTTGAACTCGACGTGCTGAACCGCTTCCAACGGGCCAGCGGGCTGCCCCAGGTCGACGATCCGGATGCACCAATCTTCATGCGACCCGATGGCGACACCGCGGTCCACATCAAACGATTTCTGGAACTGGGTATCAATGCCGAGCATCTGCTGACCGTCGTCCGGGTCCTGGCCGAAAGTCTGTCGAACGCCGCCGAGGTCATGCGTTCGGCTGCGCTGGGCCCCGTCCTTTACCCGGGTGTCACCGAACTCGAGATCGCCAAGGGATCGCAGGCGTTGGTGAGTGCCGCCGCACCACTACTGGGTCCGATGATTCAGGACATGCTCCTGCTGCAACTGCGCCACGCGGCCGAAACCGACGCCGTCAACGCAAGTGAGCGAAAAATCGGGGCACCGCTGCCCGGTGCACGCATGGTGGCCAGCTCGTTTGCCGACCTCGTCGGGTTCACCCGGCTCGGTGAGGAACTCCCGCCGGAAGGCATCGAACTGTTGGCCAACCGGCTGGCTGATCTCGCGCGCGAGGTGGTGGTCAAACCGGTCCGTCTGATCAAGACCATCGGCGACGCCGTCATGTTCGTCTCCACCGACACCGCCGCGCTTATTGATGTGATGCTCGCGCTCATCGACGCCACGGAAGCCGACGACCTACTGCCCCAGTTGCGGGTGGGAGTGGCCTACGGACCGGCGGTCAGTCGCGCCGGTGACTGGTTCGGCAGCCCGGTGAACCTGGCCAGCCGGGTGACCTCGGTCGCGCGACCGGGTTCGATACTGGTCGCGGCGTCGGCCCACGAGCAGATCGGCGACGACGAGCGATTCCGATGGTCCTATGCCGGGGACCGTCGACTGCGCGGGATCCGGGACGATGTCGACCTGTACCGGGTGCGTCGCGCCACGGATCCGGAAAGCACCTGACTTCAGCGCTTCCGCAACACCGCTCTGCCGCCGATCACCGTCGCCGCAATCAGCAAAAGAATCGCCCAACCCGGGCTCGCCAGCCACCACACCAATCCGGCACCGATCAGGACCGGTGACACCGCGAACAGCACCATCGCCGGATGCTGCCGGACCACGTCGCGGGCGGCACGGGCGCGCTGGGGATCAAGCTCTTTTCCTGCCATAGATCCAGTATCTCGCATGGTGTGTCGAACAGGTAGTCGGCCGGGTGAAACCGACCACCAACAGGGTTGCGAAGGAAAATGCCCGGCGGCTAACCCGAGCGGGTCATCGTCCAGTAAGCACCGGCTCTTCCAAGGAGTTCCGTATGACTGCCCTGCTCAACTATCCGGCCACCTTCGATGACGACGATGAGATCCGCATCACGGATGGTGGAGAGCCGGTGGGCGATGATGAAACTTGTTCTTTCCCTGCGTAATTCGATCATCGCCTGTTGAACCAGCAGCTCGGTGCGAGTGTCCACCGAACTCGTCGCCTCATCGAGTATCAGAAGTTGCGGCCGGGCCAGGAAGGCGCGGGCGATCGTGATGAGCTGCTTCTCGCCTGCACTGAGATTGCTGCCGTTGTCCGCCACCCTGGTCTGATAGCCGTCGGGAAGTGACCGGACGAAGTTATCCACGTAGGCGGCCCGGGCTGCTTCGACGACATCATCATCTGTTGCCTCGGGCCTGCCGTAGGAGATGTTCTCGGAGATCGTCCCGCCGAACAGCCAAGTGTCTTGAAGCACCATTCCGATCCGGGACCGCAATGACTGCCGACTCACCTCTCGGATGTCGACACCGTCGAGCAGGATCCGCCCAGAGTCAACATCATAGAACCGCATCAAGAGGTTCACCAGCGTCGTCTTGCCGGCGCCGGTCGGGCCGACGATCGCAACCGTGGTTCCGGGCTCAGCGGTGAACGAAAGATCCTCGATCACCGGTGTGCCTGGCTGATAGCTGAACCAGACGTTGTCGAATTGGACCCGACCGCGACCGCTGGGGAGTTCGGTTGCCGCTGAGACTGATTCCTCGGGTTCGTCAAGAAAGTCGAACACCCGCTCGGCACTGGCCACCCCGGATTGCAAAGTGTTGTACATACCGGCGACCTGGGTCAGGGGCTGGTTGAACTGACGCACGTACTGGATGAATGCCTGCACGCTGCCGAGCGTGATCTGGCCGGTCGCCACCTGATAACCGCCGAGGACCGCAACCGCCACATAACTGAGGTTGCCGACGAATATCGTCGCGGGGGATACCAGGCCGGAGAAGAACTGTGCGCCGAAGCTTGCGCGATAGACATCGGTGTTGAGCTCACCGAACTGTTCCTGAGCGGAAGCGCGGTGGCCGAACGTCCGCACCACAGTAAAGCCGCTATAGGTCTCCTCGATATGGGCATTGAGCCGACCGGTATTCGCCCATTGCGCGATGAACATTTTCTGTGACCGGCGTGCGATTGCCCGCGTCACCCACAGTGAGAGCGGCACCGTGCACACGGTGATCAGGGTCAATAGCGGCGAAATGGTCAGCATCATCACCGACACCGCGATGACTGAGAGCGCCGCGGTGAAGAGCTGACTGATGGTGATCGACACCGAAGTCTGGATGTTGTCGACGTCATTGGTCACCCGGCTCAGTAACTCACCACGTTGACGCGAGTCGAAATATGACAGCGGTAGACGATGGACTTTGTCTTCGACCTCGGAGCGCAGCGCGGTGATGGTTCGCTGGACGATGCTGTTCAGCAGCCTGGCTTGCGACCAGATGAGAAGTGCAGCAATGAGATACATGATCAGGGCCAGCAATAAGGTGCGTCCCACCGCGGTGAAGTCGACTCCGGTTCCCGGGATCACGTTCATTCCGCTCAGCAGGTCGGCGAAGTTACCGTCCCCGCGGGCGCGTGCCGCAGCGACCGCCTGCTCCTTGGTGATTCCCGCGGGTAGCTGCCGTCCGATCACCCCGTTGAACAACAGATCGGTAGCGTGGCCGAGGACCCGGGGGCCGATCACCGACAGCGCGATGCCCCCGATGGACAATGCCAGCACCGTGGCGATCGCCCCACGTTGCGGCGCAAGGCGCCGGAAAAGGCGCAGTGCCGAGCCGGTGAAATCTCGTGACCGTGCCGCGGCAGGGTCGGTCATCATCGGGCGCATCGCGCCGCGCAGGGGCGGGGTTGTCACAGCCGACCTCCGGCTCCTAGTGACTGCGAGTCGACGAACTCGGTGTACGCGGGACAGCGATCCAGCAACTCGTCATGCGTGCCGGCACCCACCACTCGGCCGGAGTCGAGAACGATGATCTGATCGGCATGGGTCACCGTCGAGATCCGCTGCGCCACAATGATGACGGTCGAGGTCGACGAAACCTCATGCAGTGCCGCCCGGACCCGGGCGTCGGTCCGGGTGTCGAGTGCAGAGAACGCATCGTCGAACAGATAGATGGCTGGCCCGCGGATGACCGCTCGGGCGATCGCCAACCGCTGGCGTTGGCCGCCGGAGAAGTTGATACCGGCCTGCGCGACGCGGGTGTTGAGCCCGTCGGGATGGGCAGCGACGAAGTCGTCGGCCGCGGCCACCCCAAGGGCGGCCCACATCTCGTCTTCTGTCGCATCTGACTTGCCGTAACGAAGGTTGTCGGCCACGGTGCCGGAGAACAGGTATCCGCGTTGCGGCACCAGCCCGAGTGAGGACCATAGACATTCGGTGTCGTAGTCGCGCACATCGACGTCATCGACGCGGACCGAGCCGGCCGTCACGTCGTACAGCCGGCAAATCAACGACACCAGCGTCGACTTACCCGAACCGGTTCCGCCCACGATGGCCGTTGTAGTTCCCGGGCGTGCGGTGAATGACACCCCTTCCAGCACCGGGCGCTCCGCACCCGGATAGCTGAAGGTGACACGGTCCAGCGCGACCGTGCCGTGGATGCCCCCGGTTGGGCTCCGTGGTGAGCGTGGGCTGGTGATGGCCGGCGCGGTGTCCAAGACTTCGGTGATCCGCTCGGCGCACACCGAGGCGCGGGGCAGTATCACCAGGATCAGGGTGGCCATCAGTACGGCCATCAGGATCTGCATGAAATAGGACAGGAACGCGATTAGCGAGCCGACCTGCATCTGGCCGGCGTCGATGCGCAGGCCGCCGAACCAGATCAGCGCGACGCTGGAGATGTTGATGGTCAGTGTCGTTACCGGCAGCATCAGCGCCTGCCAGCGCCCGGCCGCCAGGGCGGCATCCGAGACGGCGTTGTTGGCGGCGGCGAACCGCTGCTGTTCGAAGGGTTCGCGCGCGAATGCCCGGACCACCCTGATGCCGGAGAGTTGTTCGCGCAGGACCCGGTTGATGGCGTCGATCCGGAGCTGCATGCTGCGGAAGATCGGCAGCATCTGCGTCACGATGAGATAGTTGGCAACCGCCAGGACGGGCACGCTGACCACCAGCAGCCAGGACAGTCCGGCATCCTGGTGGATCGCCATGATGATGCCGCCGATGCACATGATCGGAGCGGTCACCAGGACGGTGGCGGTCATCTGCACCAGAACCTGGATCTGTTGGACGTCATTGGTGGTGCGGGTCAATAGTGACGGCGCGCCGAAGCGGGCGGTCTCGCTGTCGGAGAAGGCCGTCACGTGGTGGAACATCGCCGAGCGAACATCGCGGCCGAACCCCATCCCGGTACGGGAGCCGAAATACACCGCGCCAATTGCACAGACACCCTGCAGGGCGGTGACGGCCAGCATCACCAGGCCCAGCCGGGAGATCATTGCGGTATCGCCCTTGGCGACGCCGTCGTCGATGATCGCCGCGTTGACCGTCGGCAGATACAGCGAGGCCAGCGAACTGACGATCTGCAGCACCATGACCGCCGCGACCAGCCACCGGTACGGGAGGACATACCGCCGCACCAGTGCCAGGAGCATCTCGTTACTGTCCCATACCGGCTAGCGCAGGCAAACCGCAGTTCAGCCGGTGTGTCGGCGGTTCATTCCGCGCCTGCCGCTACAGTGCATCATGTGAGAAACAGCAGGTTCGTATGACGGTAACGCGCAGACTCGCGGCCCTCGCTGTCGCCGCTGTGGCGGTGGTCACCTCCCTCGGCGCGTGTTCGAGTTCCACCACTGACCAGTCGCAGTCGACCCAGGCGCAGCAGGATTCGCCGGGCCCCGGCAAGGACGGTAAACACGGGCCGATGTTTCCCGAGTGTGGCGGTATCAGTGACCAGACGCTCGCCGAGCAGACCGGGGTAACCGGCCTGCTGAAGACCGCGGTCAACTCCGTCGGCTGCCAGTGGCTGGCCGGCGGCGGCATCCTCGGGCCGCACTTCTCCTTCACGTGGTACCGGGGCAGCCCGATCGGGCGCGAGCGCAAGACCGAGGAACTCTCGCGCACCAGCGTTGAGGACATCACCATCGAGGGTCATGCCGGCTGGGTCGCGGTGGGTACCGACCCCATGCTGGGCGACAACCTGTGCGAGATTGCGATCGGATTCAACGACGACTTCATCGAATGGTCGATCAGCTTCGCCGAGAAGCCCTATCCGCCGGCCTGCGATGTGGCCAAAGAATTGACCCGTCAGTCGATTGTGAACGCGAAATGAGGCGGCTGATGCCTGGAACTTCTAGCCGCCCCCTCATCGGCGCGGTTGCCACTCTGTCCGCCCTGGCCGTACTCACCGGGTGCGCGCAGACGGTGGGCGGCACCGCGATGAAAACGGGCTCGGGCAGCACGCAGCGCAATGACAAGTCCGCCAAGGAATACCCGAACCTGCTCAAGGAGTGCGACGTCCTGACCTCCGACGTATTGGCTAAGACGGTGGGCGCGGACCCGTTGGACATCCAGAGCACCTTCGTCGGCGCGGTCTGTCGGTGGCAGGCGGCTAACCCCGCGGGTCTGATCGATATCACCCGGATGTGGTACGAGATGGGCAGCCTGGACAACGAGCGCAGGGTCGCGGAGTTTCTCAACTACCAGGTCGAAAGCCGCTCGGTGGCCGGCGTCGCGTCGATCGTGATGCGCACCACCGATCCCAACGGGGGCTGCGGGGTGGCCAGTGATGCCGCCGGTGTCGTCGGCTGGTGGATCAACCCGCAGGCGCCGGGTATCGACGCGTGTGGCCAGGCCATCAAGCTGATGGAGCTGACGTTGGCCACCAACTCCTAGACGCGACTCGCCGGGGGGGTTGACCTCAGCGCGGCACCTAGCGCGGAATGTGGAATGACACCAATTCCGCGCCGTTGAGTTCCAGGGCCGACCAGGCCCCGGGTACCCGCAGCACGGCAATACCGGAGGTCGGGAACTTCATCTCGATGCGGCCGAGCGCCTCGGTATCGCTTCCCGGGCGGCCGGCGAGGCCGAGTGCCACCTGGCTCACGGTGGGTTCGTGGTTGACGATCAGCAGGGTGGCGACATCGTCGCCGATCCGATTGATCTCACCCAGAATCGTCCCAGGAGTGGCCCCGTAGAGCTGGTCGAGGTAGCTCGCGGGGGCTCCGACACCGGTTCGGTCCAGGGTCTGGCGGGTTCGGAGCGCCGTCGAGCACAGCACCGCGTCGATCGGCGGCACTTCATCGCGCAGCCAAGCGCCGGCTAGTCCGGCCTCCCGGATCCCGCGCGTGGCCAGCGGCCGGTCGTGGTCGGGGACGCCATCGGGGTAGGCGGACTTGGCGTGTCGCATCAGCACCAGGGTTCTCATTCGTCCCAGGTTAGGGCACTGTCGGGGCGGGGCTGCCGAACTTGTCCGACCCCGGTCATACACTCGCGCCGGGGCTGCAGCATCAGGGGAGAAAGGTTTGGGGGAATGCGCTTTATCCACTCCGCGGACTGGCAACTGGGAATGACCCGCCACTTCCTGGACGACGACGCTCAGCCGCGGTATTCGGCTGCCCGCCGTGACGTGGTCGCGGGACTGGGCGCGCTCGCCCAGCGAACCGGCGCAGAGTTTGTCGTGGTGGCCGGCGATGTGTTCGAGGCCAACCAGCTGGCGCCGAAGGTGATCAGCCAGTCGCTTGCCGCTATGGGCCGTATCGAGGTTCCGGTGTACCTCTTACCCGGCAACCACGATCCGCTTGATGCCTCGTCGGTGTACACCAGCAAGCAGTTCCTCGCAGAGCGCCCGGACAACGTGGTGGTACTCGACCGGGCAGGCGTATTCGACGTACGTCCTGGCGTGCAGATCGTGGCGGCCCCGTGGCGCTCGAAGCATCCCACCACCGACCTGGCCGCCGATGTGCTGGCTGAACTTCCTTCCGACGGCACGGCGCGGATTCTGCTGGCGCACGGCGCCGTCGACGTCCTCGATCCCGACCGTGACAACATCGCTGCGATCCGGATGGCCGCGGTGGCTGCGGTACTGGAACGCTCCGCCGTGCACTACGTGGCACTGGGCGACAAGCACTCCCGCACCGAGGTCGGTAACAGCGGCCGCGTCTGGTACTCCGGCTCGCCCGAGGTCACCGACTATGACCACAGGGAAGCCGACTCCGGCCATGTGCTGCTGGTCGATATGGATCTCGATGACCCCGCGCATCCGGTCACCGTGGAAACTCACACCGTCGGCACCTGGTGCTTCCGCACAATCGCCGCAGATCTGAACAACGGCAGCGATATCGCCGCACTCGACGCCAGACTCGACACACTGCCCGGCAAGGACCGCACCGTAGTTCAGTTGGCACTCAAGGGCACTGTCACCGTCACCGAGCAGGCTGATCTGGACCTCTGCATCGAGAAGTACTCGCGGCTCTTCGCCGGCTTGGATAACTGGGAGCGCCACACTGAGTTGGTAGTCATGCCCGCCGACGAGGAGTTCGACAATCTCGGAATTGGCGGGTTCGCCGCCGACGCTGTCGACGACCTCAAAGAGAAGGCCTGCTCCGACGGTCCTGACGCACAGACCGCGCGCAGAGCGTTGGCTTTGCTGCTGCGGTTGCGGAAAGGCGTCGAGTGATCCTGCACCAGCTGCGGCTGAAGAACTTCCGCGGGATCGCTGACCGCGAGATCAACTTTCCCGACCGTGGGGTTGTGGTGGTGCACGGCCCCAACGAGATCGGCAAGTCGTCGGTGCTCGAGGCGCTCGGTCTGTTGCTGGACCAAAAGGACAGCTCGGCCAGGCAGACCGTCGTGGCAGTCAAGCCCGTACACGGTGACGTCGGCTCAGAGGTGATCGCCGAAATCAGCACCGGCCCCTACCGGTTCGTCTACCGGAAACGTTTCCACAAGAAGAGCCTCACTGAGCTCAGCATCACCGCGCCGAACCACGAGCAACTCACCGGTGACGAGGCGCACAATCGGGTTCGCGCCATCCTTGACGAGACTGTCGACACTGCCCTGTGGGACGCCCAACGGGTATTGCAGTCAGACTCCACCAACGCGGTCGATTTGTCGGGCTGCACGGCATTGACCCGCGCCCTTGACGCTGCGGCCGGCGAGGCAACAACCGCCTCAGGCGCCGAAACCCTACTGATCGACCGCATCGACGCCGAATTTGCGCGCTACTTCACCGCTGCAACCGCCAAGCCCACAAAGGAATACAAAGACGCCATCGCCCGGGTGAAAGCCGCCGAAGAGACGGCGAAAAGCTGTCGAGAAGCGATCGCCGACATCGAGGAACGGGTAACCCGACAGGAACGTCTAAGCACGACCCGTGCCGAACTAGCCGACGCCCTTGCCCCCGCTGCAGCCCGGCGCGTCGCAGCTGAACAGGCGAAGATCGCACTGGCCGCACTCGCCGTGAAACTGGAGAAAGCGCGCCTGAATGTGGCCGCCGCTATCGCCACCGCCACCGCCTCGACAGCTGCACAGCGACAGCGCTTGATGCAGATCGCCGATGTTGCGACGCGCGCAGCCGCCCTTTCCGACGCGCACGAGAAGCTCATCGCAGCCGGAAAAGAGGAGACGGCCGCGCATGAGCATGTCGGTACGGTCGCCGCCCAGTCGGCTACTGTCACGGCCGTCCGCCAGGCGGCGCAGCTGCGCTTCGACACCGCCGCCGCCGCGCAGAAATCCTGCGCCGCAAGGCTGGAGGGGCGTCGGTTGGCCGATCAGCTGGCCCAGATCGAACGCATCCTCACTCAGCGCGCGGAGGTCACCGATCAACTCGCTGCTATCGCCCTGACTGGGGAACTGTTCGGCGAGATCGACGACAGTGCTGCGTTGGTGGAACTCCTCCAGACGCAACTGCGCGCCGATGCCGGCGCCGTCGAGTTCACCGCGCCGGTAGATCTGGCGGTCGTAGCCGACGGCGAGGCGGTGACGCTGGCTGCAGGGCAACCCTGGACGCCCACGCCCTCGGCGCCGCTCACCGTCGAGGTCCCCGGCGTCATCACTGTGCGCATCGATCCCGGTGCCGGAGTTGCCGACATGCGAACCAGGCTCGATGCCGCGCAGAGCCGCCTTGCCAACGCGTTAACCCTCGGCGAGGTATCCGACGTTGCGCATGCGCGGGCCCTGGACGGCCGCCGGCGTGAACTCACAGCCGCCGGCGACACGCTGACGGCCACGTGGGGTGCGCTCTGCGAGGGCGTCGACATCGATGCGCTGCGCGCACGGGTGGCCGAGTTCCGCGCGGGTGAGCCCGAACCCGAGACCGATCCCACAGAAGCTGCGGCGCAGGCCGAAGCGGAACTGAGGGCGGCCGGCACGGCGCTCGACGATGCCGTGGCCGCCGCCGAAGCCCAGGCCAAGGCGGCAGAGACCGCCGAGGAGGCGCTGAAGTCGAAGGTCGGCGCCGCCGGTATTCTGCGAGAGCGGGCGCAGGCCGCCGAGTCTGAGTTGGCGGATGCACGTGGTCGACTCGCGGAGTCACAGGTCGTCGCCTCCGACGAGCAGATCGAATCCGTCGCCGCCGCCGATGCCGCGGCGCAGAACACAGCCGATGAACAGCTGGCTGCCTTGACGGCGGAGTATCAGGCCCGCAACCCCGACGACGTAGCCGCCGAACTGGCTGCTGCAGTCCGGGCGGAGGGGGATATCACCGGCGTACTCGCGGACGCCGACAAGGAGATCGATGCGCTCACCGCGCAGTGGGAGATCATTGGGGCGGAGGGCCGCCAGGGCCAGCTGGATGACGCCGAGGTTGCACTACTGCGCATCCGCGCCGAGCATGACGCTATCCGCGATCGCGCCGAGGCTGCCAAACTCTTGCGGACGACCATGATCAAGCACCGCGAGAACACCCAACAGCGCTACGTGGAACCGTTTCGCACGGAACTGGAGCGGCTCGGGCGCATCGTATTTGCCGACGAGTCCGTCAAACTGGATATCAACCCCGACCTGTCCATCGAATCGCGCACACTCGACGGGCGCACCGTGCCCTACGACTCGCTATCCACCGGTACCAGGGAACAACTCGCCATCATGGTGCGACTCACCGGTGCCGCGCTGGTGGCAGATGTGGACACCGTCCCCGTGGTCATCGACGATGCACTCGGATTCGCAGACCCGAAGCGGTTGATCAGCATGGGCGAGGTATTCAATTCAATCGGCGAGCGCGGTCAGGTGATCCTGCTGACCTGTCAGCCAGACCGCTACAGCAGTGTCCGCAACGCGACGGTCATCGAGTTGCTGGCGTGAACTCGCCTGAACCGTTACCCGTCGGCTAGCGCCAGGACCTCATCAAACCCGGCGACCAGGCACTCGTGGAACTCGTCGAAGTCCGGGATCGCGCCGGTGTCGACATCGATTCCCAGCGCACAGGTGTCGACGTAGGTCAGGAGCGTCACGTTGACGGCCGAACCGATCGTGGGCCCAAATGCGTACTGCACGCGGACTTTCGCCCCGGCGAGGTACACCGGAACACCAATACCGGGTACGTCGCTGGCCAGGAAGTCGACTTTGCGAAGTACCGAACCGATGTACCAGCGCGGCATCAGGTTCATCGCGCCGGCGATGATCTGGATGTAGGGCGTCGACTTCTCATTGCGCACCCTGGTGGTCCGCGCCCGGGTCTCAGCGATCCGTTCTGCGGGGTCGGCCATTCCGACCGGAACGTCGAAGCGCGCCAGTGTGATGTGATTGCCGCCTTCGCTATCGCCTTCGGTGCGGACGCTGATCGGCATGGTCAGGTGCAGATCGCCCACGGTGACACCGTGCTGCTCGTGGTAGCGACGCAAACCCCCGGCGATGCCGGCGACGAATGCATCGTTCAGGGCGCCGCCACCGTTGTGTGCGGCTTCCTTCAGTTTGGGTAGCGACACCTCGTGCACACCGAGTCTGCGAACCGTCGTGCGTTCCTGCATCAATGTCGACCCGGTCTCGGCGACCGGGCGAATGGTGCGGTACACCGACGCGGCCAGCTCACCGGCGTCAGCCAGCGACTGCAGTGGATTGCGAATGGCGTGGAATAACAGCTTTGGTGCGGCGCCGGCGGCACCGGTGACTGCCTGGCGCACCAGGCCGAGGTCGTACCGCAACACGTCGACGTAGTCACTCAGCGGCCCGCGCTCATGCACTTCCGGCCCCCCGATCCGGGCCTCGACCGAATCGACCCCGCGTGGCTCCTCGCCGAGATCGAACAGATGCATCGCGATCTGCACGCCGCCGACCCCGTCGGTGAGGCCGTGATGAAACTTGCACAGCACCGCGGCCCCGCCATCGTCAAGTCCTTCGATCAGCGTCGCCGTCCACAACGGCCGGGCCCGGTCGAAGTCCGACATGGCCGCCACCCGAGCCATCTCCAGCACACCGTCGAGGTTGCCGGGTTCCGGCGCGGACACCCGCCGCAGATGGAAGGAAATGTCGAAGTCGGGGGCGTCCTCCCAGTGCGGCGGTGTGGGGGGTGGGGACTCCACGACCCGTTGGCGCCAGATCGGCAGGCTCCGCGACAAGACCTCGAAGCGGGACCGCACCACGTTCCAGTCCGGCGAGCGGTCCAGCATGATCACTGTCACCACCGTGGACCGAAGCCGTGGATCGGACTCCATCGCCCAGGTGAAGGCGTCGGTCTGGCTCATGAACTCGGTCATCTCAAGCATCAAGCTACGACCGGCACGACGCAGCAGCTAGTGACTTTCTTCCCTAACCGGGCGGTATTGGCAGAATCACCGGTATGGCCGCGGTGTACCGATGACGTTGGGCGCAAAACGCCGCCGCGCGCACGACAAACTGGCCGCGCAGCCGGGTGTGCGGTCGGTGCGACGACCGGTCACCGCGACCGTCGGCGAGCACTTCGACCTGTTCTATGTCCGCACCGGGCCTCCCGGCGACCACCCGCTGGTGATCATCCCGGGCGGGCCGGGCGTGGCCTCGATCGGGCACTACCGCGGACTGCGGCGGCGGGCCGCCGCGGCCGGACTCGACGTCATCATGGTCGAGCACCGCGGAATCGGCCTGTCGCGCCATGATGACTCCGGTGCCGATCTGCCATTGGCCGCGCTCACCGTCACGCAGGTGGTCGACGATGTCGCCGCGGTTCTCGACGACGCCGCCGTTGACAGCGCGGTGGTCTACGGCACGTCTTATGGCAGTTATCTCGCAGCCGGAATGGGTGTCCGTCACCCCGCGCGGGTGCACGCGATGATCCTCGACTCGCCATTGCTGAACCACGACGATATCGAGGTCGTCCGCCAGGTGATGCGTGGAATGTTCTGGTACGGCCGCGACCCGCGGACCGCTGAGTTAGCGGCCAAGGTCCGGTGGCTGACTGAACGCGGCACCATGTCGTCCAGCGACGCATTGATCGTCGCCGCCGTGTACAGCCTCGGAGGGGTGGATCTATTGCGCCGCCAACTCGACCTCCTGCTCGATGGGCGCCGCCTACTTTGGTCGGCGATGGACCGCGCGGCCCGGAGCATGACGGACCGAAAAGTGCCCTACCGCAATGAGTCTGATCTTGTCGGCGCGATCGGCTTCCGTGAGCTCAACTTCGCCGGCGTTCCGGACGGGCTGCCCTTGGATCCCGCGATCGCACTGCGTGCAGTCGCCGGCTCGGGAACGCCCGACTTCGAGTCCGAACCCTTCGATCTGGTCACGGCAATGCCCGAATTCGACTGGCCCACGGTGATCGTCTCCGGGGGCCGCGATCTGACCACTCCGTCAGCGGTAGCCCAACGCATCGCCGCGCTGATACCTGACGCCGCCCTAGTGCTGCTACCGACGGCCGGTCACAGCCTGCTGGACACCAGGGAATTGGCTGCGTTGCGGATCGCGGCCGCGGTCTGCACCGGCGAAACCGCAAACCTGTCGGCGCTCGGCGGCGCCCTTGATGCACTTGCAGCCCCGCCGGCGATGCGAGCGACCGGGGCAGCCGTCTCAGCCGCAGCCAGGATCGAAGCCGCACTGCCCCGCTTTATCCAGCGAGTTATTTCATGAAACCGATTGTGCTGTAGTCCAAGTCGCCGACACCCGCCGGTCCGAAGTTAGCCAGCTTGCTCCGCACCGCAACGTTGCCCGGCGACTGGAACAACGCCAGGCTGAATACCTCTTCCCAGAGCAGCTTGTCCACCTCATTGGCAAGCGCACGCGCCTTCACCGGGTCGAGTTCGTCGAGCACCTCTTCGACCTTGGCATCGATCGCGGGGCTGGAGATTTTGCCGAAGTTGCTCTCGGCTCCGGTGGTAAAGATTTGGTTGAGGCAGCACAGCGCGAAAGCGTCACCGACCCAGGAGAACTGCGTGATATCGAAGTCGCCCACGTTGACGTAGTTGGTGAAGAAGCCATTGCCCGGTTTGACATCCAATTCCAGCTTCACCCCGATCTGGGCGAGGCTGCTCTGCGCCACCTGCGCCACCTGCCGGCCGGGCTGGGAGTCGTACAACACATCCCGGATCACCAGTTTCTTGCCATCCTTCTCGCGGAACTCGCCGTTGGTCTTCCAGCCCAATGCGTCGAGCTCAGCCTTGGCCTTCTCGGGGTCATAGGCGACGACGGCGCTGTTGTCCTGATAGCCCTCCTGCCCGGCGACGAAGACGTGGTTGCCCAGCGGTGTCGGGGTTTCGACCAGACCACGCTGGGTCACGTTGACGATGGCTTGGCGGTCGATGCCCTTGGCGACTGCCTGCCGTAATGCCTTGTCGGAAAGGATTGCCCCGGGTGCGCCGTTGAAGGTCATATGAGTCCAACTCGGGCCCGGCGCCCGCCGGATCGAGATGCCGCTGGTGCTGCGAGCGATCTGCAGCTCATCCAGTGACGCGATGCCGGTGGCATCGATGGTGTCGTTCTGCAACGCAGGGATACGTGCCGCATCGTCGAGTGCCAGGAAGGTGAACGAGTCCAACAGTGGCGGCGCTCCCCACCATTTCGGGTTGCGGGTCAATGTGATTCGCTGCGCGGTGCGATCCACCTTCGACACGATGAACGGCCCCGCGGACGGACCCGGTGCCTCCAGTTGGCCCTTGTTGAACACATCCGGGTTTGCGGTCATGCTCTTGGGCAGCAGCATGGTGTTGCCGGCGAACATGCCGCGCCATTCCGGGTAGTGCTGGGCGAAGGTCATCACGGCTTGGCGGTCGTCGACGCCGCGGGTGACTGAGGCCACCCGGTCAGAACCGTTCGGGGAGGCGATCGCGAACGCCTGGTCCTTGCCACTGGTGGCGTTGATCTGGGCGGCAATGTCTTCCCAGGTGATCGGTGCGCCGTCGGACCAGGTGGCCTTCGGGTTGATGGTGTAGGTGACGACCTGTGGGTCGCTGTTGGTCAACTCCACATTGGTGAAGTAGTCGTTATTGACCTTCATCGTGCCGTCGGGGGCGATGGTGAACGCCCGCGGCATGGTGGGCCGAAGGACGCCTGCGGTGTCGGCCTCGTTGCCGTCGATGTTGAGGGTGTTGAAGTTCGACGGCAGCGCGCTGATGGCCAGCCGCAGATTTCCGCCCTGTTGCAGCTTGGCAGGGTCTTGCGGGTTAACGTCGCTCGCCGAGCCGAGTTCGGCGTTACCGCCGGCCGCCGGGGTGGAACGCTGGCCGGATGAGCAGCCGGCCACTACCAGCGTCGTCGCTGTCCCCACCGCCAGCAGACGCATGATCGCGTTCTGTAGGCCCGCCGAGTGCGATTTCGTGTCTGTTCGGTTCACGGCACTGATGCTAGCGGCGATTCGGATCCGGTTGGGGGATAGCGGCGAGCAGTTGCCGGGTGTAGTCGTGGCGCGGGTTGGTGAAGACATCGTCGGCCTCGCCGTATTCGACGATCTTCCCGTGTTGCATCACGGCCACCCGGTGAGCCAGGTGTTTGACCACCGACAGATCATGCGAGACGAACAGGTAGGACAGGTTGAACTCATGCTGCAGATCTAGCAGCAGGTTGATGATGCCCGCCTGGATAGAGACGTCCAGGGCCGAGACCGGCTCGTCAAGGGCGAGGATCTTCGGCCGCAGAGCCAACGCTCGGGCGATGCCGATGCGCTGTTTCTGGCCGCCGGAGAACTCCCCGGGATACCGGCTGGCGTCAGCGCGAGCAAGCCCGACGATCTCCAGTAACTCGGCCACCCGGATGTCAGCGGTGGTTTTGTCGAAACCATTGACCCTCAGCGGCTCGGCGAGAATGTCGAAGACCGGCAGCCGCGGATCCAGCGCGGCCACCGGATCCTGGAACACCACCTGCAGATTGCGGCGCAATTCGCGGCGACCCTCGGTGCTCAGCAGTGCGACATCGTTGCCCAGGACTTCGATGGATCCGGACTGCGGTGCGCGCAGTTCCAGGATTTCGTGCAGCGTGGTGGACTTTCCCGAGCCGGACTCGCCGACGATACCGAGCGTGCGGCCCTGCGGTAGCTCGAAGCTGATGCCGTCAACCGCCCTGACCTCACCGATCTGGCGGCGGAACACCACGCCCTTGGTCAGCCGATAGGTCTTGGACAGATCCCGAACCCGAACGGCGATCGCCGTCTCGGAGCTCTCATCGAGGCCCGGTGGGTCGGTGGCCACTTCGAAGATGTCCGCGGCGCTGCGGCCGGCCACCTTATCGGTGTGGATGCACGCCGCCGAGTGGTCGGGCGCGACGGTAGCCAGGACGGGTTCGGTCTGGCGGCACTCATCGGTCACCAATGGGCAGCGCGGGCCGAACGGACAACCCGGTGGCAGCGTTACCAATGACGGCGGTGCGCCCGGTATCGGCACCAACCGTTCGCCGCGCGGAGCGTTCAGTCGGGGTACCGAACCCAACAGTCCGGCCGTGTAGGGCATCCGGCGATCGGCATAGAGGTTCGCGACGCCGGCCTGCTCGACCGCACGACCGGCGTACATCACCAATGCCCGGTCAGCGAACTCGGCCACGACACCCAGGTCGTGGGTGATGATCAGTACCCCCGCGCCGGTCACATCACGGGCGGTCTTGAGCACGTCGAGAATCTGCGCCTGCACCGTCACGTCGAGTGCGGTCGTCGGTTCGTCGCAGATGATCAGGTCCGGATCGTTGGCGATCGCAATAGCGATCACCACGCGTTGGCGCTCGCCGCCGGACAGTTCGTGTGGGAAGGACCGCGCCCGCGTCTCGGCCTGGGAGATGCCCACCAGTTCGAGAAGTTCAACCGCGCGTCGGTGTGCCTGTGCCTTGCTCACGGCGGGGTGGTGCACCGTGATCGCCTCGGCGATCTGATCACCGACGGGGTAGACCGGGGTCAGCGCCGACATCGGATCCTGGAACACCGTGCCGATGCGTCGTCCGCGGATCTTCGACAGGTCGGCGTCTGACATGCCCAGCAATTCCTCGCCACCAAGGCTGACCGATCCGGTCACCGTGGCGTACTCGGGTAGCAGGCCGATCACTGCCATCGCGGCCGCCGACTTGCCCGACCCCGACTCACCGACCATCGCCACCACCTCGCCGGGTGCGACCCGGTAGCTCAGGCCCCGGACGGCATACAGGTCACCGCCGTCGGTGGGGAAGGTGACCGCAAGGTTGCTCACCTCGAGCAGCGGATGTGTCACGGTCACTTCCTGCTCCGGTTCCTGGTCCGGCGTCGCCTCAGGCTGGTGCTGCCGGGGTCGAATGCATCGCGCAGGCCGTCGCCGGTGAGGTTGGCGCAGACCAGGATTCCCACCAGGACTCCGGCTGGGAACAGAAACACCCACGGGAACGTCGTGGCAGATTTGGTGCCGTCGGCGATCAGCGTACCCAGTGAAACATCGGGCGGCTGGACGCCGAATCCCAGGAAGCTCAAACCGGTTTCGGCAAGGATCGCGCCTCCGACATTGAGAGCGGTGTCGATGATCAGGATCGACGCCACATTCGGCAGCACGTGACGTGCGATGATCTGCCTGCTCGGCACTCCCATATACCGCGCCGCTTGGACGTATTCGCGTTCCCGCAGACTCATCGTCAGTCCACGCACCATGCGTGAACTGATCATCCAGCTGAACGCGGCCAGTAGGGCGATCAGTAGCGCGATATTGGCTGAGTTCTTGGTCCGCGGCGTGATGATCGCGATGAGAATGAAGCTGGGCACCACCAGGAGCAGATCTACGAACCACATCAGGGCCCGGTCGCGCCAGCCTCCGAAGTACCCGGCGATCGAACCGACCGTCGCCGCGATCAGCGTCGAGATCACCGCGACGGTGACACCGATCAGCATGGACTTCTGCGTGCCTCGCAATACCTGGGCGAGCACGTCCTGGCCCAGCGCGTTGGTGCCGAACCAGTGCGCAGGGCTCGGTGGGGTCTGCAGTGCGTAGAAGTCGAGCTCGGAGTACGAGTAGGGCAGCAACGGCGGCAACGCATAGCAGCCGATGAACAGCAGCACCAACACCACCAGCGATGCGACGGCCAGCCGATTCCGTAGGAAGCGGCGCGCAACCAGGGTGCGCCGAGAGACGAAGCCGGCCGGATCGATGCCGGAAGCCAATGGGGTTTCGGTCATGTCACTCGCACCCGCGGATCGAGGATGGCGTAGAGGACATCGGACAGCAGACCTGCCAGCAGCACGACCGCCCCGGAGAACACCGTGATCGCCGCGACAATATTGGTGTCCTGAGTGGCGATACCCTGCACCACCCACTCGCCCATGCCGTGCCAGCCGAAGATTTTCTCCACGAACACCGCGCCGGTAACCAAGCCGGCGACGCTGTAGGCGAACAGCGTCGCCATGGGTATCAGCGCGGTGCGCAGACCGTGCTTGAAGAGGGCCTGTCTCCGGGTGAGGCCTTTGGCCCGCGCTGTGCGGATGAAGTCCTGTCCCAGTACGTCGAGCATCGCATTGCGCTGATACCGGCTGTAGCCCGCGATGGCCATCAACGCCAGCGTGCACGTGGGCAGCACCAGATGCTGCAGCCGGTCGACGAACTTATTCCACGGCCCGCCGACAGCATCCGCTGAGGTCTCCCCGGTGTATTCGAACAGTTGCACGCCCAGTACCGAATTGACCCGCAGCGCAACCAGAATCAGCAGGCCGGCCAGAACGAATGTCGGCGTGCTGATAATCAGCAGCGACAGCGCAGTGATCACCCGGTCCGACATTCGGTACTGCCGGACCGCCCCCCAGGCTCCCACGAGCACGCCGATCACGGTTCCCAGCACGGAGCCGATCACCAACAACCGCAGGCTCACGCCGATCCGCCGCCACAACTCGTCGGAAACCGGTTGGCCGCTGACGGTCGTGCCGAAGTCGCCGCGCACCGCGCCGGATACCCAGTGGGAGTAGCGCAGCGGCACCGGTTTGTCGAGATCAAGTTCGGCGGCCTTGGCGTCGATCACGGCCTGCGGCGGGCGCGGGTTGCGCTGTAGCAGGCTGTTCAGTGGGGTGAACGTCAAGGACGTCAGGGTGAACGTCAAAAACGAGGCCAGGGCCAGCAGCACGATGTAGTTGAGCAGCCGACGCGCCAGGAACCGCGTCATCGGCGGTGCCCGGGCGGTCGGTGCATGCAGCACAGGGTAGTGCGGGCGCTGCCGATACCATCTCCACGACCCGACCATCAGAGAAATTCAGGAGGCCGCCTTGAGTGTCACCGACCAATACCTGGCCAACAACGCCGATTACGCGAAAACCTTCACCGGCCCGCTACCGCTGCCGCCGAGCAAGCATGTGGCCGTGGTCGCCTGCATGGATGCCCGGATGAACGTCTACGGCATCCTCGGCCTGGCAGAGGGCGAGGCGCACGTGATCCGCAACGCCGGCGGCGTGGTCACCGATGATGAGATCCGCTCACTGGCCATCAGCCAGCGACTGCTGGGCACCCGCGAGATCATCCTCATCCACCACACCGACTGCGGAATGCTGACCTTCACCGACGACGACTTCAAACGCGACATCCAGAGCGAGACCGGCATCAAGCCCGAGTGGGCAGCCGAGGCGTTCCCCGATGTGGAGGAGGACGTCCGCCAGTCGCTGCGACGCATCGAGAACAGTCCGTTCGTCGTCAAGCAGACCTCGCTGCGTGGGTTTGTCTTCGACGTCGCGACCGGCAAGCTCAGCGAGGTCACGCTGTAATTCCCCATCGACTCTGCGCTCAGATCGCGATCGGGGCCGGATCGGCGATCTGAGCGCAGAGTCGATGCCGTTGACGCTGCAGGGCCGCGCACGCTACTGTTCCTCATCCCGGTAAATCCGGTAAAAAGTACCGACTTTACGAGGAAACGATGGCGAGTCCTGTTGCCGAGGCGCCCAAAGCCCGGCGCTACGAGCTGAGTCAGCTGCGGTCGCTGGAGGCCGAGGCGATCCACATCATCCGCGAGGTCGCGGCCGAGTTCGAGAAACCGGTGCTGCTGTTCTCCGGCGGCAAGGACTCGATCGTGATGCTGCACCTGGCGATCAAGGCGTTCGCGCCGGGCCGGCTGCCCTTTCCGGTCATGCACGTCGACACCGGGCACAACTTCGATGAGGTCATCGCCACCCGCGACGAACTGGTCGCCCACCACGGGGTGCGGTTGGTGGTGGCGAGAGTGCAGGACGACATCGACGCCGGCCGGGTGGTGGACAACGGGCCGTCGCGCAACCCGTTGCAAACGGTCACCCTGCTCCGCGCCATCCGGGAAAACAAGTTTGACGCCGCATTCGGCGGGGCGCGACGTGATGAGGAGAAGGCCCGCGCCAAGGAGCGGGTGTTCAGCTTCCGTGACGAGTTCGGCCAGTGGGACCCCAAGGCGCAGCGGCCTGAGCTGTGGAACCTCTACAACGGCCGGCACCGTAGGGGCGAGCACATCCGGGTGTTCCCGCTGTCGAATTGGACCGAGTACGACATCTGGGCCTACATCGGCGCCGAGAACATTCCGCTGCCCGGCATCTACTACGCGCACACCCGGCCGGTGTTCCGCCGCGACGGCATGCTGCTGGCGGTGCATGAGTTCATGGCGCCGAACGTGGGCGAGGAGGTGTTCGAGACCTCGGTGCGATTCCGCACCGTCGGTGACGTCACCTGCACCGGCTGCGTGGAATCGGACGCAGTGACCGTGGCGGAGGTCATCGCCGAGACCGCTCTCTCGCGGCTCACCGAGCGTGGTGCCACCCGGGCCGACGACCGGATCTCCGAGGCCGGGATGGAAGACCGCAAGCGGGAGGGCTACTTCTGATGACGGAAACCACGGCCCGGGTCGCTTCCGGACAAACCCTGTTGCGACTGGCTACCGCCGGTTCGGTCGACGACGGCAAATCCACCCTGATCGGCCGGCTGCTGTATGACTCCAAGGCCGTCATGGAGGATCAGCTGGCGGCCGTGGAACGAACCTCGCGGGAGCGCGGCAACGAATACACCGACCTCGCCCTGGTGACCGACGGGCTGCGCTCCGAGCGCGAGCAGGGCATCACGATCGACGTGGCCTACCGCTACTTCGCCACGGCCAAGCGCAAATTCATCATCGCCGACACTCCGGGGCACCTGCAGTACACCCGCAATATGGTCACCGGCGCCTCGACTGCGCAGCTGGTGATCGTTCTCGTCGACGCCCGCCATGGTCTGCTCGAACAATCCCGCAGGCACGCGTTCCTCGCCTCGCTGCTCGGGGTGCAGCACATCGTGCTTGCGGTCAACAAGATGGATCTCATCGACTGGGATCAGGAGCGCTACAACTGGATTCGCGATGAGTTCCACGCGTTCGCCGCCCGGCTGGACATTCACGACGTCACCACCATCCCGATCTCGGCGCTGCACGGCGACAACGTGGTGACCAAGAGTGATAGGGCATCCTGGTACGACGGACCGCCACTGCTGAGTCATCTGGAGGATGTCTACATCGCCGGCGACCGCAACCTGGTCGACGTCCGGTTCCCGGTGCAGTACGTCATCCGCCCGCAGACCCGCGAGCACGCCGACCATCGCAGCTACGCCGGCACCGTTGCCAGCGGCATCATGCGTCCCGGAGACGAGGTGGTGGTGCTGCCCAGCGGCAAGATCAGCCGCATCACCGCTATCGACGGGCCGGAAGGCCCTGTGGCCGAGGCATTTCCGCCGATGGCGGTGTCGATCAGCCTGGCCGATGACATCGACATCTCCCGCGGCGATCTGCTGGCGCGCCCGCAGAACCAGCCCGCCGCCTCCACCGAGTTCGACGCCATGGTGTGCTGGATGGCCGACGAGGCCGCACTGGAACCAGGCCGGGACTACGTCATCAAGCAGACCACCCGCACCACCAGGGTGCGGGTCACCGGCCTGGACTACCGCCTCGACGTCAACACCCTGCACCGCGACAAGAGCGCAACGGCGTTGAAACTCAACGAACTCGGGCGGGTCAGCCTGCGCACCCAGGTGCCCCTGCTCCTCGACGAATACACCCGCAATGCGGCCACCGGATCGTTCATCCTGATCGACCCGGAGACCAATGTGACTGTCGCGGCAGGCATGGTGCGCGACACCGCGCCGGTGGCCACCCGTGCCGCCACCCCGAACACGGTGCGACACCAGTCACTGGTGACGGCGGGGGAGCGGCTGACCACGGGGCGCACGGTGTGGTTCACCGGTCTGTCGGGCTCGGGCAAATCCTCTATTGCCGTACTGGCTGAGCAGACGCTGCTCGAACACGGTTGTCCCGCTTACATTCTGGATGGAGACAATCTGCGCCACGGCCTCAATGCCGATCTCGGCTTCACGATGGCCGACCGGGCCGAAAACCTGCGTCGACTGGCGCATGTCGCCACCCTGATGGCCGATGCCGGGCTGACCGTGCTGGTGCCCGCGATCAGCCCACTGGAGGAACACCGCGAGTTGGCCCGAAAGGTGCACTCGGAGGCGGGGATCGAGTTCTTCGAGGTGTTCGTCGACACCCCGCTGGCGGACTGCGAACTCCGTGACCCCAAGGGTCTGTACGCCCGCGCCCGCGCCGGTGAGATCACCCATTTCACCGGAATCGACAGTCCGTATCAGCGGCCCAAGAATCCGGACCTGCGGCTCACCCCGGACCACACCGCGGCGGAGCTCGCCCAGCAGGTGATCGAATTGCTGGATGCTCCGGTATGAACCACCCGGTTGCGAACGATCACGAGTTGGCCGCGACACTGGCGACTCGGGCGGGCCGACTCTTACTTAAGGTGCGAGCCGAATTCGCCGACGCTGCCGCGCAGGACCGCAAGGCCGCCGGCGACCAGCGCTCGCACGACTTCCTGACCGAACAGCTTGCCGCGGCCCGTCCCGGTGACGCGGTGCTCTCCGAGGAGGGCGCAGACGACCCCGTCCGACTGCGATCGGATCGGGTCTGGATCGTCGACCCGCTCGACGGCACCCGAGAGTTCTCCGAACTCGGCCGTGACGACTGGGCGGTGCACGTCGCGTTGTGGTCGGGAGGTCAGCTCATTGCCGGTGCGGTTGCGCTGCCGGCTCAGGGTGTCACGTTGGCGACCCCTCAGGTACCTGCGCCGCCCCCGGCTCCGGCGGTGCCGCGCATCGTCGTCTCTCGCACCCGCCCGCCCGCGGTCGCCCTGCGCGTGCAGGACGCGTTGGGCGCGGCCCTGGTGGAAATGGGTTCGGCGGGGGCGAAGGTCGCCGCGGTGGTGCAGGGCCGCGCTGAGGTGTACGTGCACGCCGGGGGCCAGTACGAGTGGGATTCCGCGGCTCCGGTCGCCGTCGCCCGCGCGGCCGGACTGCACACCTCGCGTATCGACGGCTCGCCACTGCGGTACAACCAGGCCGATCTGCTACTGCCCGACCTGCTGGTGTGCCGACCGGAGTGCGCCGAGGCTGCGCTGGCTGCGCTGGCCATGTTGCGGTAGGCCGTAGGGGCGTATTTCGGCGCCGCCATGCCGTGGCGGCATTTGCTGAGAAGTGTCGATCAGCTACCGGTCTTCACACAGAATCCCTATGTGATCCCTCAGGCCTGCCGCCGGATCAGTGGGCGCCGCCGTGCCGGAAAGGATCGTTGCCCTCACGTGTGTCGAGGCACCTCGACAAGGACGTGAAGTGGTCACTTCGGGTCCTGAGGCGGTTCGCCACGGCACGACCGAGGGGGCCGAAAGTAACTTCTTCCGCGAATAGCTTTGCGCTCAGTCTGCTCTTAGGTACTCTCATCCAGTCAGTGTTAACTGCTTACCAAAGGACTTTCTGTGCAAATCTCTCTTCGTTCTCATCTGATCGCGGGTACTGCCGCGATTGTCGG
>JBMOKE010000080.1:0-10376 GCA_049315425.1 Mycobacterium sp.
CCCGGAAGTTAAGCTGTCGTCCGTGATGGGCATGTTCGGCAACGGTCGCGGCCGCCTGCTTGCCGCCGCCGCCTCGGTCGCGGTCTCCGTCGCCATGTTCTCTGCCCAAGGTAGGGAGACGCCGTGCTGCGCTGAGTCGGCGGCCACCATCGCATCAGCCCAGGCGCCGGCGCCGGCAGCCGCGGCCTTTGTGGCAACGTCCAGGGAAGCGGAATTGCTGGCCGCGAGCGCGCCGGTCGCTGCCCAGGACTTCGAATTCGAGTTGTCGCCCGGGGCCGCACCGGAGCAGGGGTTGCAGGTCCACACCATCTGGGCCGCCCGTGCCATCAGCATGATGTTTCTGGAGATTAAAACGATCGGCGGGTTCCGCCAGGATGCACTTCCCTGGCATCCCAACGGATTGGCGATCGACGTGATGATCCCGAACTATCACACCCCCGAGGGCATTGAGCTCGGCAACCAGATCGCCGGATATGCCTTGGCGAACGCGAAACGCTGGGGAGTGCTGCACGTGATCTGGCGGCAGGGCTTCTACCCGGGCATCGGCGCGCCGAGTTGGACGGCGGATTACGGCAACGAAACGGCCAACCACTTCGACCACGTTCACATCGCCACCGACGGCGGTGGATACCCGAACGGGCGGGAAAAGTATTACCTCGGTTCGATGGGTACCCTGCCTTAAAGCTCAGTAGGCTCGCTCCAATGTCGGCCGTCCCAGCCTCCAAGCGCCGCCGGGTCCGCGACCCCGAAGCGCTAGCGATCGCCGAATCGCTGCCCATTGCCGCCAAGCGCCTGCGTTCCATCGTCAAGGATCTCAGCGAGATCGGCTCCTGCGATCTGGGCTACCGCGTCACCGGGACGCCGGAGGACAGGGCGACAGCGGAATATGTTGCGCAGACACTCAAGCGGGCCGGGCTGGACGACTGCGGTGTCGAGCGCGTCCGGGTCGACGGGTGGCGCCTCAAGGGGGCGAGTGTCGCCATCGCCGGCGGCAAGACCTATCAGGCGTCGAGCTTCGGGGGTGTGCCGGGCACCGGTCGCAAAGGCGTCACAGCGCGTTTCATCGACGTCGGTCGTGGCGATCGCAAGGCGATCGAGGGTATGGATCTCGCCGGTGCGGTCGTGCTGTGCGACTGGGATCTCGCCGCCTATCCGCCGCGGCTGGCAGGTCTGGAACTTGGTCGTCGCGGTGTCCGCGCGATCGTCATCAACTGCCCGCCGGGCGGGCCCTACTATCAAGCCCCGAACGCCCTGGGAGCCTTCGATAGCGGCTGGCACGATGGCGCTCCGCCGTTCGTGATGATCCGCAAGGAACATGCGGCCGATATCAGGAAGCGACTCGCCTCAGGTGATGCGAGCGCCACGGTCACCCTCGACGCCAAGCTTGACCGCGATGCCGTCGGCTACAACTCGATCGGCTATCTCGGCGACGGTGATCCACGCAAGCCGATCGTCATTGGCGCCCACCACGACGGCTGGAATCACGGCGCCTGGGATAACGCGACCGGTGTTGCGTCGCTGATCGTCATGGCTGAGGCCCTCCAGCAGGCGGGTATCAACCCACATCATCGCCTGGCGTTCAGTTCCCGCACCGGCGAGGAGTACGGCATGGTGGGCTCGGACTGCGACTGGTGCGTCGGTGCCTGGGAACAGGTCGCGCACACGCATCCCGACTGGGGTGCGAACGCCGCGTTCCATCTGTGCCTCGAGGCCAGCGGCCACCCCACCATGCGGATGATCATGTTGACTCCGCCCGATCTGGCCCGCTGGGCTCGCGAGGCCTGTCGGACCGGGGAAGACAAGGGCTGGCTTACGACGGGTTGGTACAGCGACAGTCCGTCAACCGGAACCGAGCAGTGGCCGTATCTGATCCGCGGGGTTCCCGGCGTCACGGCGTTCAACTGGGATCGGTGGTTCGAGAAGGCGTTCTATCACACCCAGTTCGACACGCTCGACGCATTGGATTTCGCGAAGTTGGAGAAGCAGGTGCGGTTCTTCTCCTATCTGCTGCTCATGGCCGACCGGAACCCCGACGGGATTCTCAACCACGCCGATCGAGCCCGCCACCTCAAAGCTGCGGTCAAAGACTGCGGTGTTCCCACCGCGGGCATCGAGCGTGCCGCGGATCGGCACGGTAGGCGAACGGGCCGCGCCGCCTTCACCAAGGTCGGCACCGAACTCTCGGCGGTCGACAGCCAGATCGAGACCTGCTATCCGCACACCCAGCTCACCAAGGATCTGAAGGAACTCAACGCCGCCCGCACCGCTCTCACGACGAAGGACGACCGGCGGGCCGCACGACACCTGCTGAGAGTCGGCGACAACAAGGTCGCAGCCTTCCTGAGTCGCGATGCCCATGCGACACACCTGCAGCGGCGCGCCCAGAACACGACGAGCGAACACTGGATCGGAGCCAGTCATCTTCCCGTTGGACCGAACCTGTGGGAGGAGATCGCATCGTTGCAGGGCGATCCGGACGCACGGGCGCACGGCCCCTGGATCACGCGCTCGCTCGAGCGACACATCATCCGCACCCGCAAGGACCTACAACGAGTCATCACCGCAATGCAACGCGCACTTGATTGAGCGCAACAAGGAGTATCAGATGAAGTTTCGTCAGACGTTCGCATTCCTGCTCATTCCTGTCGTCGTTGCCGGCGTGGCCGGCTGCGGTCGATCGTCGGATTCGACGGGAACCGTAGCGGCCTCGTCGTCGGCAACTGAGGACTCGTCGGGCGACCCGGCCAAGGACCAGACGCTGGGTAGCCCGCACCGGGGCGGAACGATGAAGATCATCTGGGAGGGATTCGGATCATCGATCGACCCGGGCATCGACTATGACGGCAACTGGTCGCTGCTGCGGATGACCAACGACGGCCTACTGACCTGGAAGCGTGTCCCGGGTCCGGAGGGCAACACGCTGGTGCCCGACCTCGCCACCGAAATCCCGAAGCCAAGCGAGGACGGACTCAGCTACGAGTTCACGCTGCGCAAGGGCGTGAAGTACTCGACCGGCCAGGAGGTCAAGCCGAGCGACTTCAAGGCGACGATCGAGCGTCAATACAAGCTGCCCGGACCGGTCGCGAACTTCTACTCCGCGATCAAGGGCGGCGAAGAGTGCGAGGCAACCCCGGAGGCCGGGAAGGCCTGCGACCTGAGTGCGGGAATCCTCGCCGACGATCAGGCGATGACCGTGACCTTCAAACTCGCGAAGAAGGATCCGGACTTCCTCCAGAAGCTCGCACTGCCGTTCGCCTATGTGCTGCCTGCCGGGACTCCGGCGGAGGAAGCCGGCGTGAAACCGTTGCCCGCTACCGGCCCCTACATGATTGAGAGCTATACGCCCAGCGAGAGCATGGTGATGGTCCGCAATCCGGAGTTCGTGCAGTGGTCCGGTGAGGCGCAGCCGAACGGCTACCCGGACCGGATCGAGTTCAACCTCGCGATCAGCCCGAACGAGGGCACCACGCAGGTCGCTAACGGGGACGCGGACTACATCGCCGACCAGCCCCCGGCCGACCGGCTGGAGGAAATCAGCAGTAAGTACCAGGATCGGATCTTCATCGACCCGAGGCCGCAGGTGTACCACATGGCGCTCAACACCCAGGTGGCGCCGTTCGACAATCTGAAGGTTCGCCAGGCACTCAACTACGCGGCGGACCGTAAAGCGCTGCAGCAGATCTGGGGCGGCCCGAAGCTCGCGGAGATCACCTGTCAGGTGCTCCCACCGAATTTCCCGTCATACGAACCGTACTGCCCGTGGACGAAGGATCCGGGTACGACCTGGAGCGCACCAGACATGGAGAAGGCCCGCCAACTCGTCGAGGAGTCGGGAACGAAGGGGCAGAAGGTGGTCATCATCACGACGACCGAAGAGGCCTATACCGCGATCAGCAACTACTTCGTCTCGCTGCTGAGGGAACTCGGGTACGACGCGAGCTCGAAGGCGCTCAACTCCAGCGTGCAGTACACCTATGTCCAGGACTCGGCGAATAAGGCACAGATCTCGCCGAGCTATTGGTATCCCGACTACACCGCGCCTGCGGACTTCCTGGACGTGGTCGTGGGATGCGGCGGTTACCGACCCAACAGCACAGCCAACCCGAACCTCTCGATGTTCTGCGATCCCGCCATCGACAAGAAGACCAAGGAGGCCGAAGCGTTGCAGTTGACTGACCCCGAGGCGGCGGCCAAGGAGTGGACCGAGATCGACAAGCTTGTTACCGACGCTTCGCCGTGGGTGCCGATGTTCGTCGGCAGCAAGCTTGACTTCGTCTCGGCCCGGGTGGGCAACTACAAGTACAACCCATCGGTCGTGGGTGGATTCATGATCGAGCAAGCCTGGGTGCAGTAACGGCCCACATGACCTGCACGTGACTATTGCCACGCAGGCCTCCGCTCGCCCCGGCCGAGGGACTTGGGCGACTGCGATCTCCCGGCTGCGACGTAACCGTGCGGCGATGCTTGCTGCTGCCGCACTGGTGCTGATCGCACTGGGCACACTGCTCGCTCCGGTCTATGCCGACCACGTTGCCCACACCGATCCGTTCGCTTCGAACCTGTCGGGAACGGTCGTCATCGACGGAAAACAGGTCGCGGTCATCCAACCGAACGACAGTGGCCTCGGCTCGATTCCGATCGGGCCGACGCTGCGATCGCAGTACTTCCTCGGTGCCGACACCCAGGGTCGCGACGTGGCGGCTCGGTTGCTCTACGGAGGCCGCGCATCGCTGCTTGTCGGTATTGGTGCGGCGTTGATCGCGTGTCTCATCGCGACCCTGGTGGGACTTTTCGCCGGCTTCCTCGGGGGAGTGACCGATGCTGTCGTCTCGCGAACTCTCGACATCATCTGGGCGTTCCCGATCTACCTTCTCGCCATCGCGCTCTCGACGGTGTTACTCACCCAGGGGCTCTCGCTCGGGCCGATCACGGTCGATCCGCAGAGCCTATGGCTGCCGATCCTCATCATCGGGGTGATCTACGTCCCCTATGTGGCACGGCCGGTGCGGGGCGAGGTGATTGCGGTCCGACGCCGAGACTACGTCGAAGCGTCGATCGCCCAAGGTGCCCGGCGCAGACGCCTGCTCTTCCGCGAGGTGTTGCCGAATGTCATCCCGAGTGTGATCGTCATATTCCCACTGATGGTCGCGACGTGCATCCTGACCGAGTCGGCACTGTCATTCCTCTCGATCGGCGTGCAGCCCCCGCAGGCGAGCTGGGGCAGCCTCATCAACGTCGGGCAAACCCAGCTCTACACCCGGCCGTGGGTCTCAATCGCTCCGGGAATCCTCATCACCATCACCATCCTGGCGCTCAACGTCCTCGGTGACGGAGTCCGCGAGGCGGTCGACCCTCGCGCGAAGGTACGCACCCGCAGGCTGCGGAGGTCGCGATGATCGCGTTCATCGTCCGCCGGTTCTTCTCGATGGCGGTTGTGCTGTTCTCCCTGAGCATTCTGGTATTCCTCATCTTCTTCGCCACACCCGGAGTCGATCCGGCACGCCGGATGGCAGGACGCAATGCCACACCGGCGAATATCGCGGCCATTCGCGCCGAGTTCAGTCTCGATCGACCATTGCCCATCCAGTACGTGACGATGATGGATCACCTCGTCGTACAGCGTGACATCGAGTCGTACACAAACCGTGGCGTCCAGGTAATCCCGGAGATTGTTCGCGCTGCGCCGGTGACACTCTCGCTGGTGCTCGGCGCATCCGTCATCTGGGTGCTCGCCAGCATCACGTTAGGCGTTCTGTCGGCCGCGCTGCGCGGCACCCTCTGGGATCCGCTGATCATGGCTGTCGCGCTCGTCGGTGTGTCGCTGCCGGTGTTCTGGCTCGGTATGGTCGCGAACCTGCTCACCCAGCAGCGCTGGAACGACACCTTTCTGTTCAGATGGGTGCCGCCCCTTGGCTATACGCGACTGACAGACAATCCGCTGCTCTGGTTTCAGCATCTGGTCATCCCCTGGATCGTCCTCTCGATCCTGTTCGTCGGGTTCTATGCGCGCGTGCTTCGCTCCGATCTCATCGAGAAGGAGAACGAGGACTACATCCGCACCGCCCGCGCCAAGGGCATCTCCGAGCGCCGCGTGCTGCTGCGGCATCAACTCCGGGCATCTCTCATTACCTTCGTGAGCTTGTTCGGTCTGGACTTCGGAGCGCTGGTCGCAGGTGGGGCACTGCTCGTCGAAGTCGTATTCGGGCTGCCCGGGATCGGACGGCTGACCTACCTCTCTCTCGCCGGCCTTGACCTTCCGGTGATCATGACAACCGTTCTCTACGGGGCGTTCGTCATCGTCATCGCCAGTGCGGCCGTCGACGTCCTCTATGCCTGGCTCGACCCGAGGACACGGGCCTCATGAGCACCCCACTGCTTGAGGTCGTCGACCTGCGTGTGCGGTTTGAGAACGAAAACGGTTCGGTGACTGCGGTGGACGGCGTCTCCTTCACCGTTGAGGAGCAAAGCGTCCTGGGGATAGTCGGTGAGTCGGGCTCGGGCAAGAGCGTGACGATGATGAGCGTCATGGGTCTGCTCATCGATCCGAACGCACGTATTGAGGGCGAGGTGCGCTACCGGGGCCGTGATCTTCTCGCGCTCAAGCGCGACGAGTGGCGGCAGATCCGCGGAGCAGAGATCGCGATGATCTTCCAGGACCCGATGACCTCGCTGCACCCGGTCCTTCGGGTGGGATGGCAGATCGCTGAGCAACTCCGGGCGCACGAGCATCTCTCCAAGGCACAAGCCCGGGATCGGGTCGTCGAGTTGCTGCAGCATGTCGGGATTCCCGATGCGGCGCAGCGCATCAATTCCTTCCCCCACGAATTCTCCGGTGGCCAGCGCCAGCGCCTGATGATCGCGATGGCGCTGTCCTGCAAGCCCAAGCTGCTGATCGCCGATGAGCCCACGACCGCGCTCGACGTCACGATCCAGGCGCAGATCCTGGACCTGGTCCGGGCCGTCGCGTTGGAAAACGGCACCAGCGTCGTGCTCATCACCCACGATCTCGGCGTTGTGGCCGAGCTCGCCGATCACGTGGCGGTGATGTACGACGGAAAGGTGGTCGAGTCCGGGCCGACGACGGCGATCTTCGACGACCCGCGCCATCCGTACACCTGGGGACTGTTGGGCTCGATGCCCCGCGTCGACCGTCCACGGCCGGAACGGCTACCGACGATTCCCGGCGCACCACCGGCACCGCACGACCACCGGACCGGCTGCGTCTTCGCCCCGCGCTGTGACCACCGGTTGTCCGAGTGCGATACGACACCGGCGCTGATCGGGGATGGCGCCGGACATTTCGACGCGTGCGTCCTTCCCCGGGACGGGCGGGCCGCGCTGAGATGAACACTCCACTGTTGCGCGCCAGCGGCGTGTCCAAGCGCTATCCACTGCGCGGCGACGGCCTCCTGCGGCGTACCCGGGGGTGGATCCACGCCGTGGATGACGTCTCGCTCGATGTTCATGAGGGCGAGACGCTCGGGCTTGTCGGCGAGTCGGGATGCGGCAAATCGACACTGGGGCGGGTTTTGCTGCGCCTGCTGAACCTCGATGCGGGAAGTATCTCCTTCGCCGGCACGGACATCACCGGTATCGAGGGGGAGGATCTGCGGCGGCTGCGCCGGGAGATGCAGATCGTGTTCCAGGATCCGGCCGCATCGCTGAATCCCCGGCACCGCGCGGGCGCTATCGTCGGCGCACCGCTCGCCATTCATGGCGTGGGCACGGCGGCACAGCGGCGGGAGCGCTCTCGGGAACTGCTTGAGATCGTCGGACTCCGACCCGAGTACGCCGACCGCTACCCGCACGAGTTCTCCGGCGGTCAGCGCCAACGCATCGGCATTGCCCGGGCGATCGCGCTCAATCCCCGTCTTGTCATCGCCGATGAACCGGTGTCCGCGCTCGACGTGTCGGTCCAGGCCCAGATTCTCAACCTGCTCGCCGACCTGCAGCGGGATCTAGGTCTGACCTATGTCTTCATCGCACACGATCTCGCTGTCGTGCGACAGGTATCGGACCGCGTCGCGGTCATGTACCTCGGCCGGATCGTCGAGGTCGGCCCGGCGCTTGAGGTGTGCGACCGCCCCGCGCACCACTACACGAATGCCCTGTTATCGGCAGTGCCCATTCCCGAAGTGTCCGGAATCCGGAAGCGCGAAAGGATCATCCTCCGCGGGGATGTGCCGAGCCTCGCGACACCACCGACCGGCTGTGCGTTTCATCCACGCTGTGCGGCGGCGACGGATATCTGCGCCCATGAGCGCCCGCCACTGATTCAGCGATTATCCGGTGCGGGGGAGCACGCCGTGGCCTGCCACCATCCGCTGTAAGAAGCTCACGCGCTCCGGCGGCCGATTCCGCGCTTGTGGAGCAACTCGCGTTCAGCCTCGCTCAAGCCGCCCCAGATGCCGTAGGGCTCACCGACACTGAGCGCATGGGACCGGCATTGCACGATCACCGGGCACTGGCGACACATCTGCTTTGCCTTCATCTCGCGTGCTGCGCGGGCGCGGCCGCGCTCACCGTCCGGATGGAAGAACACCGAAGAGTCGGCACCCCGACAGCGACCGGCCATCTGCCAGTCCCAGATATCGGCGTTCGGTCCGGGTAACTGCTGCGGTTGTAGCATGTGAAAGCCCCTCTCCCGGTGCATTTTTCGCAGTTCCGCGATGAGATTCATCTCGAGTTCTGTCGCCGGTGACCACTCGTGACCGCAACGCTAGGGGTGGCGCGAAATCGCGTCAATAACCCGGATGTGTGCTCAATCGCATAACGGCGGCGCAGGAATTTACATCACGTTCATCTTTAGTGGCGATCGCCGTCGATTCATGCAGGAGACGATTCGCGCCGGGCCCGGGGCTATCGACCCGAGGGCCCAAGTTGACATGGCCGTAACGTGGGCAGCACAAACTCTTAACCGCGATTGATAGCGTCGTGTCCCGATGATCTCGACCACGCTGGCCGCCGCCGCTTTCGGTGCGGATCCCGGCCGCTGGCCGTTGCCGGCCGCGCGGAATGCCGACGAGTTGCTGTTGCGCGCTGTGGCGGCAGGCGGTCAGGGGCGATACAGCAGCGCCCACGCCGATCTCGCCGAGCTGTTGCGCCGGGATCCTCGGGGCCGGCGGGCCTCCCTGGCCATGAGTACCCGGGCGTCGTTTCACCGACAACTCGGCTGGCACGCGCAGGCCCGCGGCTGGGACGGAAGGGCGCTGGCGCTGGCCGGCCGGGATCCGGGATCCGGCGTCGACGCCCTGATCGGACTGGCGGCCGATGCCCTGGGGTTGGGCCGGCTGGCCGCATCGGCGGCGCTACTGAATCGCGCCGACGGGCTGATGGGGTCTGCCGACAGCCTTGCGCCGCGGTTGGCGATCAGGCTGGCCTGGGTGAGCTCCGAGTTGGCGATGGCGGCGGGCGAGGGAGCCGATGCGCTCAACCATGCTCAGCGCGCGCGAGAGTTATCCGTACAGGCCCTCCCGGCACTGTGCCGCCACCGGGTGAAGAGCGAGGTCGTGCTCGCAGCGGCCCTGTGCAGCAGCGGCGACCTGGCAGGTTCGCGGGCGGTGGCCGATGCGGCCCTGGCTGATACCCAGAGCCACGGCCTGGTACCGCTGCGGTGGGCACTGGCCTGCCTGCTGGCCGATATCGGCAGCAGCGCCCACACCGGGGCCGAGGTCGTCGAGATTCGTGACCTGAGTGCAACGTTCATCACCCGCCACGGCGGGCGGCTGAGCAGCCGCTAACCGGCTATCCGCAGTTCCGGCCGATATTGTCTGTAACGGAGCCAACCTGCCTTCAATCCCCCGGTCCGTAACGTTGGAGATGCCGTCGCCGATGACCATTCCAGGAGAGCGTCTCGACGCTGCTGTGGCTGAGGCCGTAGCAGGCAGCCGTGATGCCCTCCGGGAAGTAGTGGAGATCATCCGCCCAATCGTGATCCGGTACGTCCGGGCGCGAGTGGGGGCCGCAGAGCGCAGTGGGCTCTCGGCTGACGACGTTGCTCAGGAGGTTTGCTTGGCCGCCATCCAGGCGCTGCCGCGCTACCAGGATCAGGGACGCCCGTTCCTGGCCTTCGTATACGGCATCGCTTCGCACAAGGTCGCCGACGCTCATCGCGCGGCAGGCCGTAACCGTTCCGAGCCCACCGAGGTGCTCCCGGAACGGCTCTCGATGGATGCCGGCCCCGAGCAGATGGCGATTCAGTCCGACTCCTCCGCCCGGATGACCAAGCTGCTCTCCGTGCTTCCCGAGAAGCAGCGGGAGATCCTGACACTTCGGATCGTGGTGGGGATGTCCGCCGAAGAGACCGCCGAGGCTGTCGGCAGCACCCCCGGAGCGGTGCGGGTTGCCCAGCACCGCGCCCTGGCTCGGCTGAAGGC
>JBMOKE010000296.1:0-2324 GCA_049315425.1 Mycobacterium sp.
AGGGGGAGATGTACACCATCCCCAACGGCCAGATCATGAAGTCGCTGAACCTGTCTAAGGACTGGGCGCGGGCGGTCGTCGATATCCCGGTGTCCGCCACCTCGGACCTCGCTCACGTCAACAAGGTTCTCGACGACGTGTGCGACACCGCGATGGACGATCCCGGCCTCAAGGAACTATTGCTGGATAAGCCGATGATCAAGGGTATCGAGAGCATCGAACTGGATACCGTGAATATTCAGATGGTGGCCAGGACGCTGCCGGGCAAGCAGTTCGAGGTCGGTCGCAAACTCCGGTTGCATGTCGTCGCCGCGTTGATGCGCGCCGGAATCGTCACCTCCGGTGACAACGCGCCCACCCTGGATGCGACGCAGGGGGTGCAGGAATGAGCCGGGCCACCGACCGACGAGCGGGCCGCAGCTGGCCGGGCTTCCTGTTCGGCGGCCGGGTCCGGACGTCGACCCTGGTACTGCTGATCGCATTCTTCGCGACCTGGTGGCTCTTTGACACCTACCAGCCGGCACCCGCACCGCCCGAGCAGATCCCGGCCACCGAAGTCGTGCCGCCCGGCTTCATCCCCGACCCGTCCTACACCTGGGTGCCCCGCTCGGATGTGCAGCGGCCCACGCCGACCACCACCACGCCGACCAGCACCACGCCGACCACGACCGACGCCGAACCAACGACAACGGCCAGCGAGTCGCCGACTCCATCGGGACCCGACACGCCGACGAGCGGCCCGGAGACGACGCCGACCTCGCCGCCCCTGGTCCCGCCGCCCGCGACCACATCGGTGCCGACCTCGGGACCATCGCCCGGCTCGCCGACTCCGGCGGCACCCACGCGGTAGGGCGCGGTCTCCCGGCTAGACTGGCGACCCGTGATGATCACCCTGGACCATGTCACCAAGCAGTACAAGTCGTCCGGGCGTCCGGCCCTGGACAACGTCAGCGTCGCTATCGACAAGGGTGAGTTCGTCTTTCTGATCGGGCCGTCCGGTTCGGGCAAGTCCACGTTCATGCGGCTGCTGCTGGCCGAGGAGACCCCGACCTCCGGTGAGCTGCAGGTCTCGAAGTTTCACGTCAACAAACTTTCCGGTCGCCATATCCCCAAGTTGCGCCAGGTCATCGGCTGCGTGTTCCAGGACTTCCGGCTGCTGCAACAGAAGACCGTGTTCGACAACGTGGCATTCGCCCTCGAAGTCATCGGCAAGCAGTCCGATCTGATCAAGAAGGTGGTGCCCGAGGTGCTCGAGATGGTGGGGCTCTCGGGCAAGGCCGGCCGTCTGCCCGGTGAGCTGTCCGGTGGCGAGCAGCAGCGGGTCGCCATTGCCCGGGCCTTCGTCAACCGCCCACTGGTGCTGCTGGCCGACGAGCCGACCGGCAACCTCGATCCGGAGACCAGTCGGGAGATCATGGACCTGCTGGACCGGATCAACCGGACCGGCACCACCGTGCTGATGGCTACCCACGACCACCACATCGTCGACTCCATGCGCCAGCGCGTGGTGGAGCTGTCACTGGGCCGGCTGGTCCGCGACGAGCAGCGCGGCGTCTACGGAATGGACCGTTAAATGCGCGCCGGCTTCCTGGTCAACGAGGTCTACAGCGGCCTGCGTCGCAATGTCACGATGACGATCGCGATGATTCTGACCACCGCGATCTCGATCGGACTGTTCGGTGGCGGTCTGCTGGTGATTCAGCTCGCCAAGCAGTCTCGCAATATCTATCTGGACCGCGTCGAGAGTCAGGTGTTCCTCAATAACGACGTGTCGGCCAATGACCCCACCTGTGACGCCGACGCCTGTAAGGCGCTACGCGCACAGATCGAAGCCCGCGACGATGTCAAGAGCGTGCGTTTTCTCAACCGCGACGACGCCTACACCGACGCGATCACCAAATTCCCGGAGTACAAGGACGTCGCCAGCAAGGACTCCTTCCCGGCCTCGTTCATCGTCAAGCTCAATAACCCCGAGCAACACAAGGGCTTCGACGCTGCCATGGGTGGTCAGCCCGGTGTGCTCAACGTGCTCAACCAGAAAGAACTGATCGACCGGCTCTTCGCGGTACTCGACGGACTGTCCAAGGCGGCGTTCGCGATCGCGGTGGTGCAGGCGATCAGCGCAATCCTGTTGATCGCCAATATGGTTCAGGTCGCTGCCTATACCCGGCGCACTGAGATCGGCATCATGCGCATGGTGGGCGCCACCCGCTGGTACACCCAGTTGCCGTTCCTGCTGGAGGCGGTACTGGCCGCGACAATCGGTGTGGTGCTGGCCATGCTCGGTCTGATCGTGGTGCGCGCCCTGTTCCTGGACAACGCGC
>JBMOKE010000081.1:0-10351 GCA_049315425.1 Mycobacterium sp.
CCGGAACTCCTCGACCGTGATCACCCTTGTAGGCTAACCTACCAAGCACTTGCTTGTCTGGAGACCCTGAGGAGCAGCAATGACCGCGGACACCGCGCAACTGCTCACCACTCCGGCGGTTCTCGATCGGATGGCGCGAGACGCCGCCGACCACGACGCAGTCGTCACTGCAGACCGCACTTTTACCTTCGCGCAATTACGCGACGAAGTCCGCCGGGCTGCGGCCGCAATCGCCGGACTCGGCGTGGCGCCGGGTGACCGGGTCGCGATCTGGTCCCCGAACACCTGGCACTGGGTCGTTGCCTGTCTGGCGATCCATTACGCAGGCGCGGTGCTGGTGCCACTGAACACCCGCTATACCGCCGAAGAAGCCACCGACATCCTCATCCGCACCGAGGCCCCACTGCTGATCGGGATGGGCCGGTTCCTCGGCCATGACCGGGTGGCCGATCTCGATCGCGACGCGCTGCCGATGCTGCGGCACATCGTGCGGGTGCCTCTCGACGCCGAGGACGGCACCTGGGACGAATTCATGGCCGGACCGCAGGCCCCCTTGTCGGAAGTGGACGCCCGTGCGGCTGCGGTGCGCCCCGACGATGTCTCCGACATCTTGTTCACCTCCGGCACCACCGGGCGCAGCAAGGGTGTGTTGTGCGCCCATCGGCAGTCGCTGTCGGCTCCGGCGGCCTGGGCCGAGTGTGGACGGATCACCAGTGCCGACCGCTATCTGTGCATCAACCCGTTCTTCCACAACTTCGGATACAAGGCCGGGATTCTGGCCTGCCTGCAGACCGGAGCGACACTGATCCCGCAGCTGACCTTCGACCCGGAACAGGCGATGCGGATGGTTCAGGAGCACCGCATCACCGTGCTTCCCGGGCCGCCGACGATCTATCAGACCCTGCTTGATCACCCAGCCCGCAAAGACTTCGATCTCAGTTCACTGCGTTTCGCCGTCACCGGCGCCGCGATTGTGCCGGTTGTCCTGGTCGAGCGAATGCAAAGCGAACTCGACTTCACGATCGTGCTGACGGCCTACGGGCTGACCGAGGCATCCGGTTTCGGGACCATGTGCCGCACCGACGATAACCCTGTCACGGTTGCCACCACATGCGGGCGGCCGATAGCCGGCTTCGAACTGCGCATCGATACCCCCCGCGACGACACCGGAGCAGGCGAGGTGTTGCTGCGCGGTCCCAACGTCATGCTCGGCTACCTCGATGATCCACAGGCGACCGCCGAAACCATCGACGCCCAGGGGTGGCTCCACACCGGCGACATCGGCATTGTTGACGTGGCCGGCAACCTGCGGATCACCGACCGACTCAAGGACATGTACAAATGCGGCGGATTCAACGTGTACCCCGCCGAGGTGGAACAAACGCTGGCCCGCCTTGAAGGGGTCGCCGACGTTGCGGTGATCGGGGTACCCGACGAACGACTTGGCGAGGTCGGACGCGCATTCATCGTCCACCGCCCGGGTTCTGAGATTGATGCGGAGTCCGTGATCGCCTATAGCCGCGAGCATCTGGCGAATTTCAAAGCGCCGCGGTCGGTGATTTTCGTCGATTCCTTACCACGCAATGCCGGTGGAAAGGTTCTCAAGACCGCTCTGCGAAAGATGAGTTGATGGATCTGCACTACGACGACGAGACCTGTGCCTTCCGTGACGAAGTGCGCACGTTCCTGGTCGACAACGCGGCATCGTTTCCGACGAAGTCGTATGACACCGCCGAAGGATTCACGCAGCATCGGCAGTGGGACCGGGTGTTGTTCGACGCCGGGCTGTCGGTGATCACCTGGCCCGCGGAATACGGCGGCCGCGACGCCACGCTGCTGCAGTGGGTGGTATTCGAAGAGGAATACTTCCGCGCCGGCGCCCCCGGCCGCGCCAGCGCCAACGGAACCTCGATGCTCGCCCCGACACTGTTCTCGCACGGCACCGAAGAGCAGTTGGCCCGCATCCTGCCGAAAATGGCCAGCGGCGAGGAGATCTGGGCGCAAGCCTGGTCGGAACCGGAATCGGGCAGCGACCTCGCGTCGCTGCGGTCGACCGCGACGCAGATCGAGGGCGGCTGGCTCCTTAACGGCCAGAAGATCTGGAGCAGCCGGGCCCCATTCGGAGAGCGCGGATTCGGCCTGTTCCGCTCCGACCCCACCGCCCAGCGCCACCAGGGTCTGACCTACCTCATGTTTGACCTGCACGCCGACGGCGTGACCGTTCGCCCGATCCAACAACTCAGCGGCGAGACAGGTTTCGGAGAGATCTTCCTCGACGACGTGTTCGTTCCCGACGAGGACGTCATCGGTGCCGTACACGATGGCTGGCGGGCGGCCATGAGCACCGCCAGTAACGAGCGAGGGATGTCGCTGCGCAGTCCCGCGAGGTTTGTGTCTCCGGCGCAGCGCCTGGTCGAGGCGTGGAAGGCCAATCCGGACCCGGCGTTCGCCGACCGGGTAGCCGACGCGTGGATCAAAGCTCAGGCCTACCGCCTGCACACCTTCGGAACCGTGACCAGGCTGGCCGAAGGCGGCGAACTTGGTGCGGAGTCGTCAGTGACCAAGGTGTTCTGGTCGGACCTGGACGTCGCGATCCACCAGACCGCGTGCGAATTGCGTGGACCCGATGGCGAACTCACCGATGCGTGGACCGATGGCCTGCTTTTCGCCCTCGGCGGCCCGATCTACGCGGGAACCAATGAGATTCAGCGCAATATCATCGCCGAGCGACTTCTCGGCCTACCCAGGGAGAGCGCCGGGGTGAAGAAGTCATGAGGTTCGTACTCGATGAGCAGCAGCGGGATTTCGCCGCCAGTATCGATGCGGCACTGGCTGCAGCGGATGTACCGGGTGCAGTCCGGTCCTGGGCAAACAGCGACACCACACCGGGGCGCAAGGTATGGGAACAGTTGGCTGATCTCGGCGTGACCGCATTGGTCGTTCAAGAAGAATTCGACGGTCTGGGGGCGCACCCGGTGGACCTGGTTGTCGCTTGCGAGCGGCTCGGCCGCTGGTGCGTTCCAGGACCGGTGACCGAATCCATCGCGGTGGCACCGGTTCTCCTAGCCGGTGACGAGCGGTGCACAGCACTTGCTGCCGGGGAGTTGATTGCCACCGTTGCGATGCCGCCAACGGTTCCCCGGGCCGTCGACGCCGACTTTGCCGGTCTGGTGCTGCTGGCCGCCGACGGAACGGTCAGTGATGCGATCGCCGTCGAACGGCACCGGTCGGTGGACCCGAGCCGCCGACTGTTCGACGTGGCAGCCTCTGGACAGTCGCGTCCGGCTGATGTCTCGCGGGCGTATGAGTTCGGCGCATTAGCCACAGCCGCACAGTTGGTCGGTGCCGGCCAGGCGATGCTCGATATGTCGGTGGAATATGCCAAGCAACGCACCCAGTTCGGCCGGGTGATCGGCGGCTACCAGGCCATCAAACACAGGCTGGCCGACGTGCACATCGCCCTGGATCTGGCACGACCACTGATGTACGCAGCGGCGCTGTCACTGGCTGAGGATTCCGCCGATGCTGCACGCGACGTGAGCGCCATCAAAGCTGCGGCCTCCGATGCTGCACTTCTCTCGGCGCGCACCGCGTTGCAGACTCACGGTGCCATCGGCTACACCGCCGAACACGACCTGTCGCAGTGGCTGTTGCGAGTGCAGGCCCTGCACTCGGCCTGGGGCGACCCGGCCAGCCACCGACGCCGCGTCCTGGAGGCGCTATGACCTCAATCGAAGAGCGGCAGCTGCTTCGGCAGACCGTGGCAGCACTGGTCGACAAGCACGCCTCGTCCGAGGCCGTCCGCCGGGCCATGGAATCGCAGCAGGGCTACGACGAATCGCTGTGGTCGATGCTCTGTGAGCAGGTCGGTGTGGCAGCGTTGGTGATTCCGGAGGACCTCGGTGGCGCCGGTGGCGAATTAGCCGACGCCGCAGCGGTTCTGGAGGAGCTCGGCCGCGCACTGGTGCCCACGCCGCTGCTCGGTACCACGTTGGCCGAGTTGGCGTTACTGGCCTCCGAGCAACCCGACGTCGATACTCTCGAACAATTGGCGGCCGGTACCTCGATCGGCACAGTAGTTTTTGACCGCGACTACGTGATCAACGGCGACGTCGCCGACATTGTGCTTGCCGTTGAGGATCAACGGATTCAACGCTGGACCGATGTGACAGTCCAAGCCACACCCACCCTCGACCCGACCCGACGGCTGGCCCGCGTAACACCGGGCGCCTCGACGGTGATCGGCGGTGACCCCGGTATCGCCGATACTGCTGCGATCCTGCTGGCCGCTGAGCAGATCGGTGCCGCGGCCCGCTGCTTAGAGCTCACCGTGGAATACACCAAGCAACGTATTCAGTTCGGTCGGTCGATCGGCAGCTTCCAAGCGCTCAAGCATCGGATGGCAGACATGTACGTGGCGGTGCAGTCGGCGCGAGCCGTGATCACCGATGCCGTCGAAGCGCCGACTCCGGTCTCCGCCGCGATGGCCAGACTGGCTGCCAGTGAGGCGTTCTGCGCAGTGGCCGGCGAGGCGATCCAGTTGCACGGTGGAATTGCCATCACGTGGGAACACGATATGCAGCTTTATTTCAAACGTGCCTACAGCAGTGCCCAATTGTTCGGCCCGCCCGGCGACCAATTGCAGCGCCTCGAATCCGAGGCGCTGTAGCACTTGTGACGCCCCACATCGCCAGCCGAGCCGGTATCCCGCCGTTTCACGTTATGGATGTGTGGCTGGCTGCTGCCGAGCGCCAGCGCACCCACGGCGACCTGGTGAACCTGTCGGCCGGCCAACCCAGCACCGGAGCGCCGGCTCCCGTCCGCGCCGCCGCTATCAAGGCGCTCGAATCTGACCGGCTGGGATACACCGTTGCACTGGGTATTCCGGAACTTCGCGAGGCCATCGCTGATTCCTACTCACAGAAGTACGGCCTCGCCGTGACGGCCGACGACGTCGTGCTGACCACCGGTTCCTCCGGAGGCTTCCTACTGACTTTCCTCGCGTGTTTCGACGTCGGCGATCGGGTCGCCCTCGCGAGCCCGGGCTATCCCTGTTACCGCAACATCCTCTCGGCGCTGGGCTGTGAGGTCGTCGAGATCGAGTGCGGTCCGCAGACGCGGTTCCAGCCGACGGTTGCGATGCTCGCCGAACTCGAACCACCGGTGCAGGGTGTCATCGTCGCGAGTCCGGCTAATCCGACCGGAACGGTGATCCCGCCGACCGAACTGGCCGCCATCGCCCGCTGGTGCGATGCTCAAGGCGTTCGACTCATCAGCGACGAGGTGTATCACGGACTCGTTTACCCGGGTGCGCCGGAGACGTCGTGCGCATGGGAGACATCGCGCAACGCCGTTGTGGTGAACAGTTTTTCGAAATACTTCGCGATGACGGGCTGGCGGCTGGGCTGGCTTCTGGTGCCCGCCGAGTTGCGCCGCGCGGTGGATTGCCTTACCGGGAACTTCACGATCTGCCCGCCGGTACTGCCGCAGCACGCCGCCGTCGCTGCCTTCACCCCGGAAGCCATTGCCGAAGCTGAGAGTCACCTGCACCACTATGCGGCTAATCGGCAAACTCTACTGGCCGGGCTCCAGCAACTCGGCCTGACCCGGCTGGCACCCGCCGACGGGGCGTTCTACGTCTACGCCGACGTATCGGACTTCACTTCGGATTCACTGCGATTCTGTGAACGACTCCTGGCTGAAACCGGTTTGGCTATCGCACCCGGTGTGGACTTCGACACCGCCAAGGGCGGTTCGTTCGTACGGCTCTCGTTCGCCGGACCTTCCACCGATATCGATGAGGCTTTACGCCGACTGGGTCCCTGGCTCAGTCGCTAGCGCGCCACTTGATTCCCGGCGCCAATCCTGGTGCAGTCAAGGACATGCCTTTCTTTGATCATCAACGCGGCCGGGTCTACTACCGGCACTGGGCTGCCACCGAACCACGCGCCGCGGTGATCTTCCTCCATGGCTTCGGGGAGCACACCGGCCTCTACCACCGGTACGGATTCGCTCTCAATGCTGCCGGCATCGACCTCTGGGCGGTCGACCAGTTCGGCCACGGCCTCTCCCCCGGTGACCGTGGTCAATTCGGCACGATCGAGGACAGCTCCGCGCTGGCGGAGAGGCTCACCACGCTTGCCGAACGCCAGCGGCCAGGGATTCCGCTGGTGGCGCAGGGACATTCGTATGGATCGGTCGTGACGCTGTTCCGTCTACTCGAACTACCCGATAGATACCTGGCCGGGGTGATCTCAGGTGCACCGCTGGTCCCCATTGCCGAACTACTGGACGCGAATACCGTGCTGGAACTCGACGTTCGCGGTCTGTCTGCCGATCCTTTCTATCTGGATTGTCTGGAGAACGATCCGCTGGGATTCACCGGAGCAGACGGCACCGCGCTGACCCGCGAGCTGGACCGGGGTTGGGACCGCTTCGGAGCCGAGTTGCCGGCGCTGGCCGTGCCGACACTGGCCGTGCACGGCGAGATCGATCCGATCGCGTCAGTGGGCGCCGTGCGGGCGTATTCCGAACAGATCCCCACCCTTCGGATCGCCGAGTTCGCCGGAGCCCGCCACGATGTCCTCAACGACACCACGCACCAAGAAGTGGCCGACGCGATTATCGGCTTCATCGGCGAGCAGACCTAGCTACAACCAGGTGTCTGGGGAGGTGGCGGTCAGAAATGACTCAAGGTCGTCGCGCCATTGCGCCGGTGTGTTCTTGTCCGGTTCGATCCCGGTGTACTCACCCCGGTAGAACAGCAGCGGACGAGGCTTGACCGCCGGCACCTCCGAGAGGGATTGCACGGCGCCGAAGACAACGAAGTGATCGCCGCCATCATGCACGGATGCCACGGTGCAGTCGATATGGGCAAGTGATCCGTCGAGGATCGGGGAGCCGAATTCCGAGAGGTGCCAGTCGACACCGGCGAACTTGTCTGGTTCCCTGGATCCGAACCGGGCACAGGTCTCTCGTTGTTTCTCAGTGAGCACGTTGACGCAGAACACACCACTGGACTCGATTGCCTGCCAGGACCGCGACACCTTGGTCGGGCAGAACAGCACCAGTGGCGGGTCCAGCGACAGCGCCGCAAATGACTGGCAGGCGAAACCGACAGGCGCACCGTCGTGCATCGTCGTGATGATGGTGATGCCGGTGCAGAACTGTCCGAGAACATGTCGGAACGCACGGGGATCGATCGGTTCAGCCGTCATGGCGGCCGCTACTTGACGTGCGAACCGATGGTGAAATCATGCCCCCACAAGCTGACCGCGGTGCTCTCCCGGGCGATCCAGTCCGCATCATCGACTTCAAGCCCCTCGCAACCGAACTCGATATCGAAACCACCCGGGGTCTTCATATAGAACGACAGCATCTTGTCGTTGACGTGACGCCCCAGCGTCGCTGACATCGGCACCTTCCGCCGCAGTGCGCGGTCCAGGCACAGCCCGACATCGTCGCTGCCCTCCACCTCGAGCATTAGGTGTACGACGCCGCTGGGCGTGGGCATCGGTAGAAAGGCAAGGCTGTGATGGCGCGGGTTGCATCCGAAGAACCGCAACCAGGCCGGCGGTCCATCTGCCGGTCGTCCGACCACCTGGGGCGGTAGCCGCATTGAGTCACGCAGAGTGAAGCCCAGAACGTCGCGGTAGAAGTGCAGTGACTCAGTGTCATCCTGTGTGGTGAGCACAACATGGCCCAGGCCCTGTTCCCCGGTGACGAACCTATGCCCGTACGGACTCACCACCCGGCGGTGTTCGAGTGCTGCACCGTGGAACACCTCCAGTCCATTGCCGGACGGATCGACGAAGTGGATCATCTCGTCGACACGGCGGTCGGCCAGCTCGGCGGCGGTGGCTTCCTTGTAGGGCACGCCTTCGAGGTCAAGCGCATTGCGGATCTCCTGCAGGCCTGCGGCATTCGCGCATTCCCAGCCGGCCCCGGAGAGCCGGTCGTGGGTGCCCGGGAAGATGACCAGCCGAGCGGGGAACTCATCCATCCGCAGATACAGCGCACCGTCGGTCTCGCCCTTGCCCTCGACCATGCCGAGAACTTTCAACCCGTAATCCCGCCAAGCCGCAACATCAGTGGACTCGAAACGCAGATAGCCCAACGACCGAATGGGACTCACGCCGTACCTCCGAGGAAGTCAATGGTCAGCTTGTTGAACTCGTCGAACTTCTCGAGCTGAGCCCAGTGTCCACACTGCCCGAATACGTGCAATCGCACGCGGGGGATCTGCTTGAGCGCGACCAGCGCACCGTCGAGCGGGTTGACTCGATCCTCGCGGCCCCAGATCAGCAGCACTGGTTGGCGCAGCTTGAATACCTCTCGCCACATCATGCCGAGTTCGAAGTCGGGGCCGGCGAAGGACTTTCCCATCGCCACAGCGGCCGCCAGCGACTCCGGTTCGCTGGCGATGGCAAAGCGCTCATCGATCAGTTCCGGCGTGATCAGCTTCTGGTCGTAGACCATGATGCGCAGGAAACGCTCCATGTTCTCCCGGGTCGGATTGGCCGTGAAGCGGCCCAGTAGCTTGACGCCCTCGGTGGGGTCCGGTGCGAACAGGTTGACCGAGAGTCCGCCGGGGCCCATCAACACCAGCCGGCCGGCGCGGTCGGGATTGTCGAGTGCGAAGCGCACCGCGGTGCCGCCGCCGAGTGAGTTACCCACCAACGCGGGGCGCTGAATGCCGAGGTGGTCGAACAGTGCCAGCACGGCATTGGCGCTGTAGCGGTTGTACTGCTCGTGCTCGGTGTGTTTATCGGAGTGTCCGTAGCCGGGCTGGTCGATAGCCAGCACATGAAAGTGCTGTGCCAGAACGCTGATGTTGCGCCCAAAGTTCGACCAACTCGACGCACCCGGACCACCGCCGTGCAGGAGCACGACGGTGTTCTCATTGCCGACACCAGCCTCGTGATAGTGCAGGCGCATGTCGCGATCGCCGGCACGCACCTCGGCGAACTTAGAGGTGGATTCGAAGGTCAGGTCCTGTTGGGACTGGGCCTCGTGGATGAACGACGTCATCTCACCCTTAGACCATCGTGTCGCCGATTGGCAGCCCGAACTCATGGTTGCCGTACATGACGTAGGCGCGCTCGGCATCGTTAGCAGCGTGCACCCGACCCGCGTGGGCGTCCCGCCAGAATCGCTGCAGCGCTTGATCACTGTTGAGTGCGGTCGCGCCGGCGGCCTCGAATAGCCGGTCGATGGAGCTGATGGCCCGACCGGTGGCACGGACCTGGTCGCGGCGGGCGCGAGCCCGCAACTCCATCGGAACCTCTTCACCGGCGCACACGTGTGCGTACTCCTCGGCGAGATTTCCCTTGAGTTGGCGCCAGGCGGCGTCGATATCGCTGGCGGCCTCAGCGATACGGATCTTGCCGAACGGATCGTCCTTGGCCTTCTCACCGGCGAAGGCAGCACGGACCCGCTTGCCCTGATACTCGACATGCGCGGCGTAGGCGCCGTAGGCCATACCGACAATCGGCGTCGAGATCGTCGTGGGATGCATTGTGCCCCAGGGCATCCGGTACACGGGAGCGGTGTTATTCGCCAAGCCCCCCGCCGTGTGGTCGTTCATCGCACCGTAGGACAGGAACCGATGGCGCGGCACGAAAACATCCTTGACCATCAGGGTGTTGCTCCCGGTGCCCTTGAGTCCCACAACGTTCCAGTCGTCGCGGATCTGGTAATCGCCAAGCGGCATGAGGAAGCTGCCGAAGTCGACCGGACGACCATCCTTGATCACCGGACCGCCAACAAAGGTCCACGTGGCGTGGTCACAGCCGGAAGACCACAGCCACGTGCCGTTGACCAGATAGCCGCCGTCGACGACCGTGCCGAGGCCCATGGGGGCGTACGACGAGGACACCCGAACCGTCGGGTCATCGCCCCAGACGTCATCCTGGGCCTGCTGGTCGAACTGGGCCAGATGCCAGTTATGCACTCCCAGGATGGCATTGGACCAACCGGTCGACCCGCAGGCGCTGGCGATTCGGCGCACCGCTTCGAAGAACAGTGTCGGATCGCACTGCAGACCGCCCCACTGCTCGGGCTGAAGCATCTTGTAGAAGCCGGCCTCATCGAGATCGGCGATCGTCGCGTCGGGAATCCGGCGCAGATCCTCGGTCTCCTGATTTCGCTCACGCAGCCGCGGCAGGAGATCGTCGATAGCGGCCAGGACCGTCTGCGCATCGCGCTGCTGAATGGACGTCACGTCAAGCCTCCCGAAGAGTACGTTTTCTGCATATCAGACTAGAACACGTTACGATTTGTGTCGAGCAGCGCAAGCTTGTGCCAGCTAGTTCATTGTATTGTCATTTCTGTAACGTGTTCTAGTTATCGA
>JBMOKE010000082.1:0-10330 GCA_049315425.1 Mycobacterium sp.
CTGGCCCCGGGTGCGCGAATCCTGGTGACCGGTGCGGGAGTTACCGGTCGCGCCGTGGTGAGCGCGCTGTCGTCGTGGGATCTGGAGATGCTGGTGTGCGACGACGATGTCGTCGCACTGCAGGCGCTCACCGGAGCCGACACCATCAGTCCGGCCGACGCGATTGACCGGGCGGCGCAATTCGATCTGGTGGTCACCAGCCCTGGCTTTCCGCCGACCGCACCGGTACTCGCCGCCGCGGCGGCGGCAGGCGTCCCGATCTGGGGTGACGTTGAACTCGCGTGGCGACTGGATGCGGCCGGCCACTACGGCCCGCCGCGGCGATGGCTGGTGGTGACCGGGACGAACGGCAAGACCACGACGACATCGATGCTGCACGCGATGCTGATCGCAGACGGGCGTGCTGCGGTGCTGTGCGGCAATATCGGCGAACCCGTTCTCGACGTGCTGGCGCGGCCGTCGGATCTGCTCGCTGTCGAAGTGTCCAGCTTTCAGCTGTTCTGGTCGTCCTCGCTGCGGCCCGAGGCCGGTGTCGTGCTCAACGTCGCCGAGGATCACCTGGACTGGCACGGCAGCTTCGGCGCGTACGCCGCGGCGAAGGCCCGTGCTCTCAATGGGCGGGTGGCCGTGGTGGGATTCGACGATCCGGCGGCGACCGCGCTGCTGCCGGGAGCGGCGGCCGGGGTGAAAGTCGGCTTCCGGCTGGGTGAGCCGGCCCGCGGCGAACTGGGCGTACGCGATGGTTTGCTCGTGGACCGCGCGTTTGCCGACGGTCTGGCTCTGGCCCCGGTCGGGTCCATTCCGGTGGCCGGTCCGGTCGGTGTGCTCGATGCGCTCGGGGCCGCCGCCCTGGCCCGCGCGGTCGACGTGCCCGCCGCCGCGATCGCCGCTGCGCTCGCCGGATTCCAGATCGGTCGGCACCGGGCCGAAGCCGTGGGCGTGATCGGGGGGGTGCGCTACGTCGACGACTCCAAAGCCACCAACCCGCACGCCGCGCAGGCCTCGATCCTGGCCTTCCCGCGTGTGGTCTGGGTGGCTGGTGGCCTGCTCAAGGGCACATCCGTCGATGCCACGGTGGCGCGGATCGCTGACCGGTTGGCCGGCGTGGTTCTGATCGGGCGCGACCGCGCGGCATTTGCCAAGGCGTTATCGCGACACGCGCCCGATGTCCCGGTCATCGAGGTGAGGACGCGGGAGGATGCTGGGATGCATGAGACCAACGAGTCGGGTGTTGCTAGTGGGACTCGCGTGATCGAAGCGGTCGGCCCTGGCCTGGGACTGCGGGTGATGACCGAGGCCGTCGCCGCGGCGGCCAGCCTGGCGAGTCCCGGCGACACGGTGCTCTTAGCCCCGGCCGGTGCGTCGTTCGACCAGTTCGCCGGTTACGGCGACCGTGGGGATGCGTTCGCGGCTGCGGTTCGCGCCGCGGCGCGGTAACAGGGTGGGAAACGTGTTGTCCCGGCTGATGCGCCGGGGCGCCGGGGTGACCGATGCCGAACCTGCAGCGGCAGCCGGGTCGGTTCCCGCATCGGTAGGGCCGAAGTTCTATCCGCACAGAAGGCTCGGTGACTGGTTATCCCGGCCGATGACCTCGTTCCACCTGATGGTCTCGGTCGCGGGATTGCTGACCACACTGGGCCTGATCATGGTGCTGTCGGCCTCGGGCGTGCACTCCTACGACGAAGACGGCTCCCCGTGGTCGATCTTCTTCCGCCAGTTGCTCTGGGCGGCGGTGGGTCTGTTCGCGTGCTGGTTCGCGTTGCGCCTGCCAGTCCGATTCATGCGTGCCACCGCGTTCTTCGCCTTCTCGGTCACCATCGTGATGCTGGTCCTGGTGTTGATCCCCGGTATCGGTCACGTTTCCAACGGCACCCGCGGCTGGTTCCTGATCGGCGGTCTGTCCATGCAGCCCTCCGAGCTCACCAAGATCGCCTTCGCGATCTGGGGCTCGCACCTGCTGGCCGCTCGGCGCATGGAGCGGGCCTCACTGCGCGAGATGCTGGTTCCGCTCATCCCAGCGGCGGTGATCGCGCTGGCGCTGATCGTCGTTCAGCCCGACCTCGGCCAGACCGTGTCGTTAGGCATCATCCTGCTGGCGTTGCTCTGGTTCGCCGGCCTGCCGCAGAAGGTTTTCGTCAGTTCGCTGCTCGCGGGAATAGCCGCCGCCGCCCTGCTGGCAGTCTCCGAGGGGTATCGGTCCGATCGGGTGCGGTCCTGGCTGGACCCCAGCGCCGACACCCAGGGTGCCGGTTACCAGGCCCGCCAGGCCAAGTTCGCGCTGGCCAACGGCGGGGTCTTCGGTGACGGACTCGGGCAGGGCACCGCGAAATGGAACTACCTGCCCAATGCGCACAATGACTTCATCTTCGCGATCGTCGGGGAGGAGCTCGGCTTCATCGGTGCCTTCGGGCTGCTGGCCCTGTTCGGCTTGTTCGCCTACACGGGCATGCGGATCGCCAAGCGATCCGCCGACCCGTTCCTGCGCCTGCTGACGGCCACCGCGACCGCGTGGGTGATCGGTCAGGTATTCATCAATGTCGGCTATGTGGTCGGGCTCCTTCCGGTCACCGGAATCCAGCTTCCGCTGATCTCCGCTGGCGGAACATCAACGGCGACAACGCTATTCATGGTTGGCCTGATGGCGAACGCGGCCCGGCATGAACCCGAAGCGGTCGCGGCGCTGCGAGCGGGCCGCAACGACAGGATGAACCGCCTGCTGCGGCTCCCGATTCCTGAGCCGTACCTGCCCACCCGGGTGGAGGCTCTGCGCGACCGGCTGCGCTCGCAGGATCGGAGCCCAAAACCCGCCAAGCCGGCCAGGGCAGCCAAACCGCCGAAGAAGCCAGCCAAGCGGCAGGCGCGCAATCTCGAACACCCCCGCGAGCGGGGCAGGGCATCGGCCGCGAGCGCCGCGGGGCATCATGGAGGCGCTTCGCAACGGCGACGCGCCACTGCCGCGCAGGGTAAGGCGCAACACGGGAGCGGCCAGTCGCGGCGGTCCCGCACATTGGAAGGTCAGCGTCACGGGTGAATGTCTCTGGAGTCGACGGCGGATTGGGCCGCGGCGACTCAGGTAGCGGATCGGGCCGCGACGACTCAGGTAGCGCGGGCAGCACCGGGCGCGCACCCCAGGGTGAAATCCTGTCGGTCGTTGTTGCCGGCGGCGGCACCGCAGGGCACGTCGAACCGGCGCTGGCCGTCGCCGACGCCTTGATCGCATTGGACGCCAGCGTCCGCATCACGGCCCTCGGCACCACCCGAGGCCTGGAGAACCGGTTGGTACCCCAGCGCGGTTATCAGCTGCGACACGTCACGCCGGTGCCATTGCCGCGCAAGCTCAACGGCGACCTCATCCGACTGCCGTGGCGGATCCGAACATCTATCAGGCAGACCCGGGCCGTGCTCGACGACGTCCGCGCGGATGTGGTGGTGGGCTTCGGCGGATACGTCGCCGTGCCCGCCTATCTGGCGGCGCGCCGATCGCCGGCGGTGCCGGTCGTGGTCCACGAGGCAAACGCCCGCGCCGGGCTGGCAAACCGGGTCGGTGCCCGAATCGCCCGCCGGGTGCTGGCGGCGGTTCCGGGATCGGGACTTCGCCGGGCCGAGGTGGTCGGCATGCCACTGCGCGCTTCCATCACGGGCCTAGACCGGATGGCCCTGCGCGCCCAGGCACGGTCCCATTTCGGCTTTGCCGATGATGCTCGGGTACTGCTGGTTTTCGGCGGCTCGCAAGGCGCGGTGTCGATCAACCGTGCGGTCTCGGCTGCCGCGGCCGATCTGGCCGCAGCCGGCGTATCGGTGCTGCACGCACACGGCCCGGCCAACACCCTGGAGTTACCGACCCCCCGGGCCGGCGATCCGCCCTATGTCGCCGTGGGATATCTGGATCGGATGGATCTCGCCTACGCCGCGGCCGACCTGGCCATCTGCCGGTCGGGCGCGATGACGGTCGCCGAGGTGTCCGCTGTCGGTCTACCGGCCGTCTACGTTCCGCTGCCGATCGGCAACGGCGAGCAGCGCCTCAATGCCCTGCCGGTGGTCGAAGCCGGTGGCGGCGTGCTCGTCGCCGACGCCGACCTGACGCCCGCCTATGTCGGCACCGAAGTGGCGCGGATCCTCACCGACGCCCCCCGCCTCGCCCAGATGACCGCCTCGGCGGCGGGGGTCGGACATCGGGACGCCGCTCGGCGGGTCGCCCAGATCGTCCTGGATGTGGCTCGGGCTGAACGGACAGCCCGCCGATGAACCTTTCCCATGAATTGCCGCCCGAACTCCAGCGAGTACACCTGGTGGGTATCGGCGGCGCGGGCATGTCCGGAATCGCCCGCATCCTGCTCGACCGCGGCGGGCTGGTGTCGGGTTCGGATGCCAAGGAATCGCGTGGCGTGGCGGCGCTGAGGGCCAGAGGGGCTCAGATCAGCATCGGCCACGACGCCGCCAACCTCGACGTGCTGCCCGGCGGCCCGACGGCGGTCATCACCACCCACGCCGCCATCCCGAAAACCAACCCTGAGTTGGTGGAAGCCCGCCGTCGTGCGGTTCCGGTGATCCTGCGCCCGGCCGCACTGGCCATGCTGATGACCGGTTACCGCACGCTGATGGTGACCGGCACCCACGGCAAGACCACGACGACGTCGATGCTCATCGTGGCGCTGCAACACTGCGGATTCGATCCCTCCTTCGCCGTCGGCGGCGATATGGGCGAGGCAGGCACCAACGCCCACCACGGCAGCGGTGAGGTGTTCGTTGCCGAGGCCGACGAGAGCGACGGTTCGCTGCTGGAGTACGCACCCGACGTCGCGGTGGTCACCAATATCGACGTCGACCACCTCGATTTTTTCGGCAGTCCAGAGGCTTACACCGCAGTGTTCGACGCTTTCGTCGAGCGGCTGAGGCCCGGCGGAGCGTTGGTGGTGTGCGCCGACGACCCGGGCGCGGTGGCCCTGTCTGAACGCGTTGCGGCCCTGGGGATTCGGGTTCTGCGCTACGGCAGCGGGCCAGCCGACGGCCTGGCCGGACAGCTGATCAACTGGGAGCAGTACGGAACCGGTGCGGCTGCCGACATCCTACTTGCCGGTGAGTCCCAGCCGCGAACCATGCGTCTAGCGGTCCCCGGCCGGCACATGGCGCTCAATGCACTCGCCGCCGTATTGGCCGCCACCGAGGCCGGCGCGCAGATCGACGAGGTGCTCGACGGGCTGGCTGGGTTTGAGGGCGTGCGCCGACGTTTCGAACTGGTGGGCACCGCCGACGGGGTGCGGGTCTTCGACGATTACGCCCATCATCCAACCGAGGTACGGGCTGCTCTGACGGCACTGCACGCGATCGCGCAACAGGACCCAACGGGTCACTCAACCGTCACCGGCGGACGCAGCATCGTCGTGTTCCAGCCGCACTTGTATTCGCGCACAAAGACTTTCGCGCGGGAATTCGCGCAAGCCCTTGACGGTGCCGATGAGGTGTTCGTGCTCGACGTCTACGCCGCCCGCGAGCAGCCGCTGATCGGTATCAGCGGCGCCACCATCGCCGAGCACGTCGGCGTCCGGGTGCACTACATGCCGGATTTCTCCGCCGTCGCCGCGAAGGTGGCTGCGGCGGCCAGACCGGGCGACGTGGTAGTCACCATGGGCGCCGGCGATGTGACTCTGCTGGGCCCGGAGATCATCTCGGCCCTGCGCGCTAAGGCTGAGCCGGGGAGTCTCCAATGACCGAGACACCGAACGACGAGGTGCCCGACGCCGACCCCGATGACGCGAGCGACGTCGAGTCGGCGGTGCCCGAGCACGAGCCGCCTGAGCCCGATCCGTCTGAGCCCGAGCTGCCCGAGCCCGAGCCAACCGAAGCCGAGCCAACCGAAGACACCGACGGCCCCCGCCGACGGGAGCGTCGGGAGCGGGCCGAGCGCCGGGTAGCCCAGCAGCGCGCGACGGCGATAGAACAGGCGCGCCGCGAAGCCAAGCGCAAGGCCCGCGGTCAGGTCGTGGCCGAGCCCAAGCGACTCACGGCCCGCAGCGTCAAGGGTCTGCGGCTCATCATGTGGTCGATCGTGCTGGCTGCGGCCAGCATCGCTCTGGCCCTGGTGCTGTACTTCACGCCGGCGATGGCGGCACGATCGGTTGTCGTGATCGGGGTTGGGACGGTGACCCGGGAGGAAGTGGTCGACGCTGCCCAGGTCCGGTTGGGCACGCCACTGCTCCAGATCGACACCGACGCGGTGGCAGACCGGGTGGCCGGCATCCGACGGGTGGCCAGCGCCCGGGTGCAGCGCGAGTACCCCTCGACGCTGCGGATCAGCATCGTCGAGCGAATTCCCCTGGTGGTGAAGGACTTTCCGGACGGGCCGCACCTGTTCGATCGCGATGGCGTGGACTTCGCGACGGCCCCGCCGCCACCGGGACTGCCCTATATCGAGGTGGAGAATCCTGGCCCGGCCGATCCGCCGACCAAGGCCGCACTGCAGGTGATGACCGCGCTGCGGCCAGAGGTGGTGGCGCAGGTGAGCCGGGTTGCTGCGCCCTCGGTCTCGTCGGTGACTTTGACGCTTGCTGACGGCCGGACCGTGGTGTGGGGGACCACCGACCGCACCGGCGAGAAGGCCGAAAAACTGGCCGCCCTGCTGACCCAGCCCGGCCGCGTGTACGACGTGTCGAGTCCCGACCTGCCCACGGTGAAGTAGCGCGGGACGTTTAGCGCGACGGTCCGTCGCGGTCGTTCGTCGAAATTCGGCGTGCGACACGCGGGCGCGCATCCCCAATCCGGTGCGTGCCGGTCATACGGTTCTGACTACGCGACAACTTGACATAACTCTAAGCCTCAGCTTGAGGTTGAGGGTTTGCCCGAGGAGTCGTTTCGCACCCGAGTCCGACCACGGAGGAAGACCACGCCGATGACCCCCCCGCATAACTACCTCGCCGTCATCAAGGTCGTTGGAATCGGAGGTGGCGGCGTCAATGCCGTCAACCGGATGATCGAACAGGGCCTGAAAGGCGTTGAATTCATTGCCATCAACACCGACGCCCAGGCGCTGTTGATGAGTGACGCCGACGTCAAACTCGATGTCGGCCGCGACTCCACCCGTGGATTGGGTGCGGGCGCCGACCCCGACGTGGGCCGCAAGGCGGCCGAGGACGCCAAGGACGAGATCGAGGAACTGCTGCGCGGGGCGGACATGGTGTTCGTTACGGCCGGCGAGGGTGGCGGCACCGGTACCGGCGGCGCACCGGTCGTGGCCAACATCGCGCGCAAGCTGGGCGCCCTGACAGTAGGGGTGGTGACCCGACCGTTCTCGTTCGAGGGCAAGCGCCGGTCCAACCAGGCTGATACCGGGATCGCTTCGCTGCGCGAGAGCTGCGACACGCTCATCGTGATCCCGAATGACCGACTGCTGCAGATGGGCGATTCCGGAGTCTCGCTCATGGATGCCTTCCGTAGCGCCGATGAGGTCCTGCTCAACGGTGTCCAGGGCATCACCGATCTGATCACCACACCGGGCCTGATCAATGTCGACTTCGCCGACGTCAAGGGCATCATGAGCGGTGCAGGCACCGCGCTGATGGGTATCGGCTCATCCCGCGGCGAGGGCCGGGCGCTCAAGGCCGCCGAGACCGCGATCAACTCCCCGCTGCTGGAGGCCTCGATGGAAGGCGCCCAGGGTGTGCTGATCTCGATCGCCGGCGGCAGCGACCTCGGGCTCTTCGAGATCAACGAGGCCGCCTCGCTGGTGCAGGACGCGGCTCACCCGGAGGCCAACATCATCTTCGGCACGGTCATCGACGATTCGCTCGGCGATGAGGTGCGAGTCACGGTGATCGCCGCCGGGTTCGATGCCAGCGGTGCGAACCGCAGGCCGATCATCATCGGCAACGGTGCGAGTGCGTCGGCCGGTTCGGCCTCGGTGATCACCACCCACACCATCGCACCGGGATCTGCCGGCAGTTTGACTTCGGCGCTGTTCGACCCTGTCGACCAGCGGGAGTCGGTGGGCGTGCCGGTCCATACCAACGGCTCGTCGGCATACGGCGACGATGACGACGACGTCGATGTGCCCCCGTTCATGCGGCACTGATCACCGCCACGGCAAGTCGGCCCCGTGAACGTTCGCGTCCGTCGTGTCACCACCACCCGGGCCGGCGGAGTCTCGGCGCCACCGTTCGACACGTTCAATCTCGGCGACCATGTCGGTGATGACCCGGCAGCGGTGGCGGCAAACCGCGACCGGCTCGCCGCTGCGATCGGACTGCCGGCCGACCGGGTGGTCTGGATGAACCAGGTGCACGGTGATCACGTCGAGTTCGTCGATGCGCCCCGCGCCGACGCATTCGACGCCACCGACGCCCTGGTGACCACCACTCCAGGACTGGCGTTGGCTGTGGTCACCGCGGATTGCGTGCCGGTGCTGATGTCCGATTCACGTGCCGGAGTCCTCGGCGCCGCGCATGCCGGACGGGTGGGGGCGGCCAAGGGTGTGGTGCTGCGCACGCTGGAGGCGATGCTGGCCGCGGGCGCCCACGCCGCGGACGTCTCAGTACTGCTGGGCCCTGCCGTCAGCGGGGACAACTACGAAGTGCCCGAGGATATGGCCGCCGACGTCGAGGCCCTGCTGCCGGGAAGTCGCGCCACCACAGCGGTCGGCACCCCGGCGCTGGATCTGCGAGCCGGTATCGCCCGACAGCTGATCGAGGCCGGAGTGACCGCCATTGACGTCGACTCACGGTGCACGGCCGCTGACCCGACGTTATTCAGCCACCGCCGCGACGCGCCGACCGGGCGGCTGGCATCGCTGATATGGATGCCATGACCGTGGTGATCCCATGAATACGACCGACGGCCGGGTGGCGGAGCTGACCACCTCCCTGGCGGCCATCCGCGCCCGCCTCAGTCGCGCGGCGGAGGCGGCCGGCCGCGCGGTGGACGAGATCACCCTGCTGCCGGTGACCAAATTCTTCCCGGCCGCTGATGTGGCGATTCTCTGGAGGCTCGGGTGTGTGGCCTTCGGTGAATCCCGCGAGCAGGAGGCCGCGGCGAAAATCATGGAGTTCGACAGGCTGGTCGGCGCCCTCGCGGAGTCAGGGTCCGCGCGCTGGCACATGATCGGCCGGATTCAGAGCAACAAGGCCAAAAACCTTGCGCGCTGGGCGGATACGGTGCATTCGGTCTATACCGACAAGGTGGTCTCCACGCTCGATAGCGCTACGGCAGCGGCAATGACCGACGGGCGAACCAGCGTGATGAGGGTGTTCGTCCAGATATCTCTCGACGGTGACCCCGAGCGCGGTGGCGTGGACATCAATGACCCTCGCGAGGTGGACCGGATCTGCGCGCAGGTGGCGCAGTCCCGCTCCCTTGAGTTGGTCGGGCTGATGTCGATCCCGCCACTGGGCGCCGATCCCGACTCGGCATTCGCCACCCTTGCCGCCGAGCACCGCCGCGTTCTGCGTGATCACCCCGCCGCGACCGGGCTGTCCGCCGGGATGTCAGAGGACCTCGAAGCCGCGGTGCGACACGGATCCACGTGTGTGCGTGTCGGTACAGCGTTAATGGGCCAACGTCCTTTAACGTCTCCCTGAGTAGTCACTCCAGTCACTTACCTAACACAAGCACCCACATTCACAGGTACCAAAGTTGAAGCTTCGGAAGGGTCACGCGGATGAGCACTCTCCATAAGGTCAAGGCCTACTTCGGTATGGCGCCGATAGATGACTATGACGACGAGTACTACGACGACGACCGCGATGGCGCCGGCCGTGGCCGCGGTTTCTCGCGTCGGGGTGAGCGGTTCGCCACCGACGGCTACGAGGGCGGTTACGAGGGTGGCCGTTACGACGAGCGCGATCCCCGCGACTTCGGTTCTGGTTACGGGGACGAGCGCGGCCCTGACTACCCACCCACCGGTGGTTTCCGCGTCGGCTACGGCGACGATTCCCGCATGCGCCCCCGCGAATTCGACGACCTGCCGCGGTCTGCTCGGTTCGGCGCGCTTCGTGGCTCGACCCGCGGCGCACTGGCGATGGACCCGCGCCGGATGGCGCTGCTGTTCGAGGAGGGCAGCCCGCTGTCGAAGATCACCACCCTTCGGCCCAAGGATTACAACGAGGCACGCACCATCGGTGAGCGCTTCCGCGACGGTCAACCGGTCATCATGGATCTGGTTTCGATGGACAACTCCGACGCCAAACGCCTGGTCGACTTCGCCGCAGGTCTGGCTTTCGCCCTGCGCGGATCCTTCGACAAGGTCGCGACCAAGGTGTTCCTGCTGGCTCCGGCGGACGTCGATGTCAGTGCGGATGAGCGCCGGCGGATCGCCGAAGCGGGTTTTTACAGCTACCAGTGA
>JBMOKE010000083.1:0-10327 GCA_049315425.1 Mycobacterium sp.
GGCCGGTGCAGTCCCGGGGTGTCAACGAGAACGATCTGGAAGTCCTCCCTGTGCACGATGCCGCGGATGGTGTGCCGGGTTGTCTGGGGCCGGCTGGATGTGATCGCCACCTTGCTGCCCACCAGTGCGTTGGTCAGTGTCGACTTGCCGGTGTTGGGCCGGCCGACCAGGCAGACGAAACCGGATCGGAACTCAGTCATTTTCGGTCCCTTCGGTTTTCGGTTCGGCCCGTTCCACCAGAACGGTGCCGATACGCATCCGGCCGCGGTGGTCCGGGCCACCCTCGGCACGCAGACGCAGACCGTGTGAGACCACCTCGGCTCCCGGTAGCGGTACGCGACCCAACTCCAACGCCAGCAGACCACCCACGGTGTCGACTTCGAGATCGTCGTCGAACTCGACGCCGTAGAGCTCCCCTACGTCCTCGATCGGCAGCCGTGCCGACACCCGGAAAACGTTGTTGCCCAAATCCTCCACCGGGGCGACCTCATCGGTGTCGTACTCGTCGGCGATCTCACCAACGATTTCCTCGAGCACGTCCTCGATGGTGACCAGACCGGCTGTCGCACCGTACTCGTCGACCAGTAGCGCCATATGAATGCGGTCACGCTGCATCTCGCGGAGCAGGTCGTCGAGAGGTTTGGAGTCCGGGATGAACACCGCGGGGCGCATCACCTCGATCACCTTGGTGTCGCGGCCGGCGTTGTTGGAGTAATAGGTCCGTCGGACAAGGTCTTTGAGGTAGACGACGCCGACGACGTCATCGGCGTTCTCGCCAATCACCGGGATACGGGAGTGACCGCTGCGCACCGCCAACGAGGTCGCCTGGCCGGCCGTCTTGTCACTTTCGATCCACACCATCTCGGTGCGCGGAACCATCACCTCGCGGGCTGCGGTATCGCCGAGTTCAAAAACCGACTGGATCATTCGGCGTTCTTCATCTGCCACCACGCCGCGCTGCTGGGCAAGGTCGACGACCTCGCGCAGTTCTATCTCAGAGGCAAACGGTCCGTTTCGGAAGCCCCGGCCCGGAGTCAGCGCGTTACCGAGCAGGACCAGCAGCCGGCTGATGGGGGTTAACAGCACCGAGATGAACTGCAACGGAAGTGCGGAGAACAGCGCGATCGAGTAGGCGTTCTGCCGACCCAGGGTTCGTGGACCAACACCCATCACGACGAAGCTGATCACGGTCATGATTGCCGCCGCGGCGACCAGTCCCCAGGTCAGGCCGATGTCATCGTAGATATAGGACACCAGCAGCACGGTTGCACTCGCTTCGCAGGCAATTCGCAGCAGCACAACGAGATTGATGTAGTGCGGCCGCTCCAGCAGTACCCGTGCCAGGCGTGCAGCTCCGGGTCTCTCGTCGCGAACCAGCTCCTCGACCCGGGCTATCGACACCGTGCTGACAGCCGCGTCGATAGCAGCGAACAGCCCACCCACTGCGATCAGCGCGAACAAACCGAACAGCGGCGCCAGCCCGGTCACGGTTGGTCGAAATACCGTGACTTGTCAAGCAGTCGCCGGTCCTTCTCGTTTTGGCGGTCCTGGTGATAAGCCCGCACCTGCTCGGCGACCCATTCCTCGAGAAGCTGACGCTGCAGGGCGAACATCTCCTTCTCCTCATTGGGCTCGGCATGGTCGAAGCCCAACAGGTGCAGCACCCCGTGCACCGTCAGAAGTGCGAGTTCGTGACCCAGACTGTGGCCGGCCGTCACGGCCTGTTCCGCGGCGAATTGCGGGCACAGCACGATATCGCCCAGCATGGCCTGCCCTGGCTCAGCAGCATCAGGCCGACCGCCGGGTTCGAGTTCATCCATCGGGAAGCTCATCACGTCGGTGGGACCGGGTAGATCCATCCACCGCATATGCAGATCAGCCATCGCACTCAGGTCCAGCAGCACCATCGATAGTTCGGCACTGGGGTTGACCTTCATCTTGCGGATGACAAAGCGGGCGACACTGATCAGTTCCTCTTCGGATACGTCCAAACCAGATTCATTGGACACTTCGATGCTCACCGGCGATCCTGTCCTATCCGCGCGACGAGCGCCGCTGCGCCCGGCTCGGCAGACCCGGCTGCTCCGCGGCTCGGGCATAGGCATCCACGATCGCCGCCACCAGCCGGTGGCGCACCACATCGGCACTGGTGAGTTCGCAGAAATAGATATCGTCGATCCCGTTGAGGATGTCCATCGCGGCCCGCAGACCCGACCTGGCCCCGCCGGGAAGATCAACCTGGGTGATATCACCGGTCACCACGATCTTGGAACCGAAGCCCAATCGGGTGAGAAACATCTTCATCTGCTCGGCGGTGGTGTTCTGCGCCTCGTCGAGAATGATGAATGCATCGTTGAGACTGCGGCCGCGCATATAGGCCAGTGGGGCAACCTCGATCACACCCGCAGACATCAACTTCGGGATGGCTGCGACATCCATCATGTCGTGCAGGGCGTCGTAGAGCGGACGCAGATAGGGATCGATCTTCTCGCTTAGCGTGCCGGGCAGAAAGCCAAGGCGCTCACCGGCTTCCACCGCCGGGCGGGTCAGGATGATTCGGGAAACCTGCTTGGTCTGCAGTGCGTTGACCGCCTTGGCCATGGCCAGGTAGGTCTTGCCGGTGCCGGCCGGACCGATACCGAAGACGATGGTGTTGGCATCGATGGCGTCGACGTAGCGCTTCTGGTTCAGCGTTTTGGGTCGGATCGTCTTGCCGCGCCGGGACAGGATGTCCAGGCTCAGCACTTCGGCGGGCGAGGCGTTATCAGCACCGGAAATCATGGCGACGCTGCGGCGCACGGCATCCGGCGACAGCGTTTGACCGCCGGCGACGACGGCGATCAGTTCGGCGATCACCTGCTCGGCGAGAGCTACATCGGCGGCCGAACCGGAGAGGTTGACCGTGTTGCCGCGGACGTGTAACTCGGCCGACAGACTGGCTTCGAGTGCGCGGAGATTCCCGTCGGCGGAACCCAGCAGGCCCATGACGAGGTCGGGCGGAACAGTCATGCTGCTACGAAGCTGTGCTGCAGCGGTTGTCTCGCGTGGCGTCACGTGGTTTTCGATGCCTGCTTTCTAGGGTGTCCCGGTCTGGGCGCTCCGGGCGATTCTACCGCGTCGATGCTGGTCAGTCGATCGCCCACCGCGATGTGAGCACGCCCAGCGCACCCAGGGCGACCGCCGCCGCCGTTGAGGTGCGCAGGACGGTCGATCCCAGGCGTACCGGTACCGCGCCGGCTTCGGTCAGTGCGGCCACCTCCTCATCACTGAGCCCGCCCTCCGGCCCGATCACCAGGATGATCGAGTCCGACTGTGCCACCGCCACTTCCCCGAACGGCCGGCTCGCCGACTCGTGCAGCACGAGGACCCTCGCTCCGAGTGCGACCCGTTCGCAGACATGGGCACCCAACATCGTGGTCGACAGCGGGCCGGCCACGGCGGGGATCCGGGCGCGCCGCGACTGTCGGGCGGCGGACCGGGCGACCGCACGCCAGCGGCGCAGACCTTTCTCTGCGCGCTCGCCGTCCCAGCGGGCCATGCAGCGCGAGGCCTGCCAGGCGATGAAATCGTCGGCCCCGGCCTCGGTGGCGAGTTCGATCGCCAGCTCCGACCGTTCCGACTTCGGGATCGCCTGTACGACGGTGACCCACGGGCGGGCAGGCGGCACACTGCGCCGTCGCTCGACGCGAGCCGTCAAAGTCCGTTTGTCGACGCTGACCACTACGCAGTCGGCCACGGTGCCGACACCGTCGGAGAGCACCAGGGACTCACCGGGCCGGATGCGACGCACTGTGGCCGCGTGGAATCCCTCGTCACCATCGAGGACCGCAGTTCCACCGACGGCCGGGATGGCTTCGGCGTAGAACAGGGTCGCTGTCATTTACCGTCCGGGCTCAGCGGCCGCTGAACGTTTCCCGCAACCGGCTGAACAACCCCCCGCCGCCGGAGGCTGCGGTGGGGGTCCGGATGTTGCGCACCGCAGCCGTGTCGGGACTGCAGGACTTGAACTCACTGAGCAGTTCGGTGGCCCGGGCGTCGAGTTTGGTGGGGACGGTCACCTCGATGTGGGCGTGCAGATCGCCGCGGGCTTCCGAACGCAGCCGCGGCATACCCAGACCACGCAGGGTGATGACCGACGCCGGCTGAGTTCCCGCCGCGATGGTGATCTCGGTGGCGCCGTCGAGGATCGCGTCAACCTTCACGGTGGTTCCCAGTGCCGCATCGATCATCGGCACCGAAATGGTGAAGTGCAGATCCTCGCCGTCGCGTACGAAAACGTCGTGGGCTTGCTCGTGGACCTCCACATACAGGTCGCCGGCCGGACCGCCGCCCGGACCGACCTCGCCCTGGGCGGCCAGCCGCACCCGCATCCCGTCGCCGACTCCGGCCGGGATCTTCACGCTGATCTCCCGACGGGAGCGCACCCGACCGTCGCCACCGCAGCGCTGACAGGGATCCGGGATAACCTCGCCGACACCGGCACAGGTGGGGCATGGCCGCGAGGTCATCACCTGACCGAGTAGCGAGCGCTGCACACTCTGGACTTCACCTCGGCCGCCGCAGATGTCACAGGTCACGGGCGTCGAGTTGCCGTGGGTGCCCCTGCCCTGGCACAGGTCGCACAGCACCGCGGTATCGACGGTCACGCCCTTGGTGACCCCGGTCGCGCAGTCGTCGAGGGTCAGCCGCATCCGCAACAGCGAATCCGATCCGGGGCGGACCCGGCCGATCGGCCCACGTGAGCCTCCGCCCCCACCGAAGAATGCCTCGAATACATCACCGAGACCGCCGAACCCGGCGAACCCACCGCCTGAGCCCGCGGTGGCCAGCGGGTCGCCGCCGAGGTCGACGATGCGCCGCTTCTCCGGATCCGACAGCACCTCGTAGGCAGTGCTGATCTCCTTGAACAGTTGCTGAGCCTGCTCGTCAGGGTTGATATCGGGATGCAGCTCGCGCGCCAGCTTCCGGTAGGCGCGTTTGATTTCCGAATCGCTTGCGCCCCTGCTCACCCCGAGCAGCGCGTAGTAGTCGCGTGCCACGCCTGACCTCTTTCGTACCTCATTGGTGGCGCCGGTGTTCAGCCGGCGCGGTTGCCCAGAACCTCACCGATGTACATCGCAACCGCGGCGACATTGGCCATCGTCCCGGGATAGTCCATTCGGGTGGGGCCCACAACGCCCATGCCGCCGAAGACGGTCCCGGAGCTGCCGTAGGTGGTGGTGACGACAGATGTTCCAGCCATTTGTTCAGCCTCGGTCTCGTGGCCGATGCGCACCGTCACCTTACCGGCATCCTGCTGTGCGGCCAGCAGTCGCAGAACGACGACCTGTTCCTCGAGTGCCTCGAGCACCGAGCGCAGCGATCCGCCGAAGTCGGCGGTGTTGCGGGTCAGGTTGGCGGTGCCGCCCATCAGCAACCGCTCTTCGCTGTGGTCGACGAGGGACTCCAGCAGGACAGTGGCCGATCGGCCAACGGCGTCGCTGAGATTTCCGCCCTGGCCGCCTCCGGTAGTGAGCTGATTAGCCAGATCGGCCACCGCCACCGAGGCTGCTGAGAGCCTCTTGCCCTCCAGCGCCTGGCCGAGCAACTCCCGTAGCCGCGACAGCTGATGATCGTCGATGGTGTCGCCCAGTTCGACGATGCGCTGGTCGACCCGACCGGAGTCGGTGATGATGACCATCAACAGCCGTGCCGGCGTGAGCGCGACCACCTCAAGGTGACGCACCGTCGACACCGACAGAGTCGGATACTGGACGATCGCCACCTGCCGGGTCAGCTGGGCCAGCAGCCGCACCGCGCGACGCAACACATCATCGAGATCGACGCCGGACTCAAGGAACGACAGAATCGCCCGCCGCTCGGAGGAGGACAGCGGTTTGACCTCGTCGATACGGTTCACGAACTCGCGGTAGCCCTTTTCGGTGGGAACCCGGCCCGAGCTGGTGTGCGGCTGGGCGATGTAGCCCTCCGCCTCGAGCACCGCCATATCGTTGCGGACAGTGGCACTGGAGACACCGAGGTTGTGCCGGTCGACCAGCGCCTTTGATCCGATCGGCTCCTTAGTGTCAACGAAATCGGCGACGATTGCGCGCAGCACCTCGAACCGACGGTCATCGGCAGTTCCCATACTGCTCACCTCCATCCCGCTCAACCCTAGGTCGCGCCCAGTTTACGTGTCGCAAGCAGTCGATTTGGCACCCGAGCCGATCGAGTGCCACCGGGAACTAGTCGTCGAGCAGATCCCGCACCACGGCGTCTGCCAGCAGGCGACCACGGGCGGTCAACCTCAGTCGCTCGCCACAGCGGATCAACGTTCCCTCGGCAACGGCCCGCGCGGCGCGGTCGACTTCCGAATCGGTCAGCGCCGCAACGGCAAGCCCACTGCGCAGTCGGATGCCGAGCATCACCTCTTCGAGGTGGCGGGTGTGGGCATCGAGGCGTTCGAATCCGGTTACTGCGATAGTGCCCCGACTGAGCTGTTCGGCATAAGCCCTGGGGTGCTTGATATTCCACCACCGGACGTCACCCACGAACCCGTGCGCTCCGGGGCCGGCACCCCACCACTGTCCACCATTCCAGTAACCCAGATTGTGCCGGCACTCGCCGCCGGGACGGCTCCAATTGGATACCTCGTACCATTCCAGGCCGGCCGCGGACAGCCTGCGGTCGATCAGTTCGTAGCGGCGCGCCATGACGTCATCGTCGGGTCGGGGCAGCTCGCCTCGGTGCACCCGACGGGCCAACGCGGTGCCGGCCTCAACGACCAGCGCGTAGGCCGAGACGTGGTCCACCCCGGCAGTCAACGCGGCGTCGACCGACGCCAGCAGCTCGTCGTCTGACTCTCCCGGCGTGCCGTAGATGAGGTCGATGTTGACGTGGCCGAAGCCGGCGGCCGCCGCTTCGGAGGCCGCGGCGATCGCCCGACCCGGTGAGTGGGTGCGGTCGAGGACCGCAAGCACCCGGGCCGAGGATGACTGCATACCCAGTGAGACCCGGGTGTAGCCGGCCGCGCGGATACCGGCAAAGAACCCCGGCGAGGTGGACTCCGGGTTGGCCTCGGTGGTGATTTCGGCGTCGGCGGCCAGCGGGAAATGATCCCGGACGGCATCCAGCACTGCGGCCAGACGCTCGCCGCCTAAGAGTGACGGTGTCCCCCCACCGACGAACACGGTGTCCACACCGACCCCGCCTACCTGATCGGTGGCCAGTGCCAGTTCGGTTTTCAGCGCATCGAGCCAGCTATCGGGCGTTGCGTCGCCCAGTTCAGCGGCGGTGTAGGTATTGAAATCGCAGTACCCGCAGCGGGTGGCGCAGAAGGGCACGTGAATATAAATGCCGAACGCTGTGCCGGGGGTGAGGGTGAGCCCGGGCAGATCGGGCGCGGCGACCGACCCGGGACGATCCAACATGGTCATCAGTGTCGCAGAACGCGACCGTCGCTCACCGCGAGCGTAAATCTGAGCCATTTACGTCCAACAACGCCATCCATGGCAGAATCTTTCCCATGTCCGCTCCCCCGACCTCGCTGCGCAGCGTCGCGCTCGTGGCACGGCGGCATATCGACTTCAAGCGCGTGTGCAGCTGTTGTTGTCTGGCCTGACGCCGTAGTCCGCCCACCAGAACTTCAGCTGGCCGCCGGATCTGCGTCGCCGGAGCCCCACCGGTGACATCGCTTTTTCCTACGCCCTTTTAACAGGAGCACATCCGCATGACTCAGCCCCCCGGCAAGACCCGCAGCGAAGGTCAGTGGGCGCTCGGCGACACCGAACCGCTTAACGCCAATGAACAGACCAAGAAAGACGATGACCCGCTGAACGTTCGGGCGCGCATCGAGACAACCTACGCGCGCGACGGATTCGACAGCATCGACAAGACCGATCTGCGCGGCCGGTTCCGCTGGTGGGGCCTCTACACCCAGCGCGTACAGGGGTACGACGGCACCTTCACCGGTGATGAGAACATCGACCTGCTCGAAGCGCCGTACTTCATGCTGCGGGTGCGTAGCGACGGCGGGGCGTTGACCGCGGCGGCCCTGCGCACATTGGGCACGCTCTCCACCGAATTCGCGCGCGACACCGCTGATATCTCCGATCGGCAGAACGTGCAGTACCACTGGATCCGGGTCGAGGACATGCCGGAGATCTGGAATCGTCTCGACGCCGTCGGCCTGGACACCACCGAGGCATGCGGTGACTGCCCACGTGTGGTTCTCGGCTCCCCACTTGCCGGCGAGTCGCTCGACGAGGTGCTCGACGCCACCCCGGCGATCGACGAGATCGTGCGCCGCTATATCGGGAAGCCTGAGTACTCGAACCTGCCACGCAAGTTCAAAACCGCGATCAGCGGATTGCAGGACGTCGTGCACGAGGTCAATGACGTCGCCTTCATCGGGGTGAACCATCCCGAGCACGGCCCCGGTCTGGACCTGTGGGTGGGCGGCGGGTTATCGACCAACCCGATGCTCGCTCAGCGCCTCGGCGCCTGGGTGCCACTCGACGAGGTGCCCGACGTCTGGGAGGCGGTAGTCAGTGTCTTCCGGGATTACGGCTATCGCCGACTGCGCGCCAAGGCACGGTTGAAGTTCCTCATCAAGGACTGGGGTGTCGAGAAGTTTCGTGCTGTTCTCGAGACCGAGTATCTCGGCCGGCGTTTGATTGACGGGCCCGCCCCGGTGCCGGCCGTCCACCCGATCGACCACGTCGGGGTACAGCGACTCCGCAACGGGCTCAACGCCGTTGGTGTGGCACCGATCGCGGGCCGGGTCTCCGGAACGATCCTGACCAAGGTCGCCGATCTCGCCGAACAGGCGGGCTCAGACCGCATCCGATTCACGCCGTACCAGAAGCTGGTGATCCTCGACGTGCCCGATGACCGGCTCGATGAGCTGGTGGCCGGTCTTGATGCTCTCGGACTGCCGTCGACACCCTCGCGCTGGCGACGCAATCTGATGGCCTGCAGTGGAATCGAGTTCTGCAAGCTGTCCTTCGCTGAAACCCGGACGCGGGCGCAGGTTCTGGTGCCCGAGCTTGAGCAGCGGCTGGCTGACCTCAATGCCGAACTCGACGTTCCGATCACCGTCAACCTCAACGGCTGCCCCAATTCGTGTGCCCGCATCCAGATCGCCGACATCGGATTCAAGGGCCAGGTCGTCGAGGACGGCGACGGCGGAAGCACCGAGGGATTCCAGGTGCATCTGGGCGGCAGCCTGGGTCTGGACAGTAATTTCGGCCGCAAGCTGCGTCAGCACAAGGTCACCGGAGCCGAGGTAGGCGACTACATCGAGCGAGTAGTTCGCAATTTCAGCGATCAGCATGAGCCCGGCGAGCGTTTCGCCCAGTGGGCGCTGCGCGCGAACGAGGAAGATCTTCGATGAACGCGACGATGACCGAAGACGACCTGCGCGCGTTGGCCATCCGCGGAGCCGCCGAACTTGACGGCGCCACCGCCGCGGAGTTACTGGCCTGGACCGACACACATTTCGCAGGCCGTTACGTCGTGGCAGCCAATATGCAGGACGCGGTCCTGATCGACCTCGCTTCGAAGGTCCGCCCGGGCGTGGACGTGCTATTCCTCGACACCGGATACCACTTCGCCGAAACCATCGGTACTCGTGATGCCGTCGAGAGTGTCTACGGCGTCAACATCGTCAACGTCAGGCCCGAGCACACGGTCGCCGAACAGGACCGACTACTGGGTAGCGACCTGTTCGCACGCGACCCCGAACGGTGCTGCCGGCTGCGCAAGGTCGAACCACTGGGCACCGCGTTGGGTAACTATTCGGCATGGGTCACCGGAATCCGCAGGGCGGACTCGCCCACCCGGGCTGACTCCCCACTGATCACCTTTGATGAGGCCTTCAAGCTGGTCAAGGTCAACCCGTTGGCGGCCTGGACGGACGACGATATGGACGCCTACGTAAAAGCCCATCGCGTATTGCTGAATCCCCTTGTCGACGAAGGCTATCCGTCGATCGGCTGCGAGCCGTGCACGGCGAAACCGGCCGAGGGCGCTGACCCGCGCAGCGGCCGCTGGCAGGGTCTGGACAAGACCGAATGTGGGTTGCATCTCTGATGACGATGCCTATGGTGCTCACCGCGCATGGCAGCGCCGATCCGCGTTCAGGGGCTACCGCACATGCGGTGGCCGACCAAATCCGGCGGCTTCGGCCGGGTTTGGACGTGCGGGTGGCTTTCTGTGAGAAGAGCGCACCGAACCTGCGGGACGTCCTCATCGGGCTCGACGGTCCGGCGGTCGTCACGCCACTGCTGTTGGCCAGCGCCTACCACGCCCGCGTCGACATCCCGGCCATCATCTCCGACACCGGCGC
>JBMOKE010000084.1:0-10314 GCA_049315425.1 Mycobacterium sp.
TGCTGTCGCACTGGACATGCGTCTTCGGCACACCGGCCTGCCAAGGCACCGTGGCGGGCCGCCCCGACGACGGGTGCTGTTCACACGGGGCATTCCTCTCCGATGACGACGACCGCGCCAGCCTCGATGCCGCAGTGGCGAAGCTGACTGAGGAGGACTGGCAGTTCTACGAGAAGGGCATGGGCCGCAAGGGCTACCTGGAGATGGACTCCTATGAGGACGAGCCCAACCTTCGAACCCGAAAGCACAAGGGCGCCTGCATCTTTCTGAACCGGCCCGGTTTCGAGGGTGGACCCGGCTGTGCGCTGCACAGCAAGGCGCTCAAACTTGGAGTCGAACCGCTGACGATGAAGCCGGAGGTGTGCTGGCAGTTGCCGATCCGGCGCAGCCAGGAGTGGATCACCCGGCCCGACAGCACTGAGATCCTCAAGACCACCATCACCGAATACGACCGCCGGGGGTGGGGTGAAGGCGGCGAAGACCTGCACTGGTACTGCACCGGAGACCCAGCCGCGCATGTCGGATCTGAACCGGTATGGAAGTCGCTGGCCGCCGAACTCACCGAGTTACTGGGCAAGAAGGCCTACGCGGAACTGGCCGCGATGTGCAAGCGGCGCAGTGGTTTTCCGCTGATCGCCGTGCATCCGGCAACCCGGGCCGCAGGCACGGCCTAGCTAGCCTTCCAGTTTGTAGCCCAGACCGCGCACAGTGATCAGCCGGACCGGATTCGCCGGGTCGGTCTCGATCTTGGAACGCAAGCGCTTGACGTGTACGTCGAGAGTCTTGGTGTCGCCGACGTAGTCCGCACCCCACACCCGGTCGATCAGCTGACCTCGGGTGAGCACCCGGCCCTTGTTCCGCAACAGGTATTCCAGCAGGTCGAACTCCTTGAGCGGCAATGCGACCGGATCGCCGTGCACACTGACGACGTGCCGTTCGACGTCCATGCGAACCGGTCCCGAATCCAGCAATGCCTCGCCGTATCCCACGTCTTCGGCATCGGTGCCGCGGCGCAGCACGGCCCGGATCCGGGCGATCAGCTCGCGCGCCGAGTACGGCTTGGTGACGTAGTCGTCGGCGCCGAGCTCAAGTCCGAGCACCTTGTCGATCTCGCTGTCGCGCGCGGTCAACATGATGACCGGAACAGTCGAGCGCGACCGCAGGTTCCTGCACACATCCGTGCCGCTCATCCCGGGCAGCATCAGGTCCAGCAGCACGATATCGGCGCCGGACTGGTCGAACTGGGCCAGCGCCGCGGGTCCATCGGTGGCTACCGTGGCTTGAAACCCTTCCTTGCGGAGCAGGTAGGCGAGCGGCTCGGCCAGCGACTCCTCATCCTCGACGATCAGCACTCGGATCACTACGCCTCCTCTTGACCGACGTTGTCGTCGGCATCATCAATGTCATCCGGGTAGGCAGGAATGGACAGGGTGAACGTCGAACCGGTTCCGAGCCTGCTCCACAGTCGAATATCGCCGTTGTGATTGGCGGCGACATGTTTGACGATGGCCAGCCCCAGACCGGTCCCACCGGTAGCGCGGGAGCGGGCCTTATCCACCCGGAAGAACCGCTCGAAAACTCGCTCCTGGTCGGCCCGCGCGATCCCGATGCCGCGGTCGGTGACAGCGATCTCGATGCCGTCGCGACGGCGTCGGCGGCTGATCGACACCGCGGAGCCGTCCGGCGAGTACGCGATTGCGTTGGAGATGAGGTTGGCCACCGCGGTGACCAGCAGCGGCTGGTCACCCAGTACCTCGAGTCCGATCGGGTCGTCAGTGTTGACCTTGATATCTGCGCGATCGGCCGCAACTTTATGCCGCGAAATGGCTTCCTGCACAACGGTATCCACGTCAACCCTCACCAGGTCGGGGAGCCGTTCGGCACCCTGCAGGCGAGAGAGTTCAATGAGCTCGCCGATCATGCTGGCCAGTCGCTGGGATTCGGTGTACATCGTACGTCCGAACCGCTGCGCGCTTTCAGGGTCGTCAGCGGACTCCAGCAGTGCCTCAGCGAGAACACCCATGGCGGCGACAGGGGTCTTGAGTTCGTGGCTGATGTTGGCCACGAAATCGCGGCGGCTGGCCTCCATGCGGGCCTGCTCGGACCGGTCGTCGAGATAAACGACCGCAAGCCTCGGATGCTCCGCGTTCAGCAGTCGCACATGGCCGTGCACGGCGAGCCCCAGGCGCCCGGCGGGTACACCACCGGGGGCCAGCAGGTCGATCTCGACGTCTTCATCGGTGACCAACGTTCGCTGCGCGGCGGTCCACACCCGTTCGTCGACCATCCGGTCGCGCACCAGGCCGAGTTCGGCTGCCCGCTGGTTGCTCAGCACCACCTCACGCGAGCTACCGACCACCACCACCCCGATGGGCGCGGCCGACACCGCACCCTCAAGAACATCAGAGACCGTCATACCGGCCTCGTGCCCGGCGCGAGACTGACTCCGGCCCCGGCGCCACGGCATCAGGACCGCGGCGATCGCCCAACCCAGCGCAAGTCCCACCAACCCTGCGACCGCGACCCACAGTGCCACCGCACCAACACTCACCCCCAAAGCGTACGCATCCGGCGAACATCACGGAAACACCATGCGGCCGAACCGAACAACGTCACAATTTCCGGACGAGGAGTTCGACAGCTGTTAACCGGATGTTCTATTTAGCGCCCTGGTTGGCGACAGCGGCCGCGCCGGCGGCGGCTGCTTCGGGGTCAAGGTAGCGTCCCCCGAGCGCCAGTGGCGCGCCCTCGCCGTCGAGGTCGTAGCGCAGCGGGACGCCGGTCGGGATGTTCAGACCGACGACCTCCTCGTCGGACATGCCGTCCAGATACTTCACCAGTGCCCGAAGCGAGTTGCCGTGCGCGACGATCAGCACCGTCTTGCCCGCCTTGAGGTCGGCGGAGATGGTCTGCTCGTAGTAGGGCGCGAACCGGGCTACCACGTCGGCCAAGCACTCGGTCAGCGGACCGCCGCCGATGTCGGCGTACCGCGGGTCGGCGTCCTGGCTGTACTCGCTTCCCTTTTCGATCGGCGGTGGCGGGGTGTCATAGCTGCGTCGCCACATCATGAACTGCTCGTCGCCGTAGCGGGCCTTGGTCTCGGCCTTGTCCAGGCCCTGCAGCGCGCCGTAGTGGCGCTCGTTGAGCCGCCAATTGCGGTGTACCGGAATCCACAGCCGGTCGGCTGCGTCCAGCGCCAGGTGGGCGGTGGTGATCGCACGGCGCAGCAGCGAGGTGTAGACCACATCGGGCTGGCGGTCACCGCCGGCGATGAGTTCGCCCGCGCGAACCGCCTCGGCCCGGCCCTGATCGGTCAGATCGACGTCGACCCAACCGGTGAACTGGTTGCTCGCATTCCACTGGCTCTGGCCGTGGCGCAGCAGGATTAGCGTGGACTCAGCCATGACCGAAAGTGTCTCACGCGGGCGGATCGTCGTCGATCAGATGCTCGAAGGCCTTCAGGTTCTTCAGCGACTCACCCCGGGCCACTCGCCAGGCCCATTCTTTCCGGATGGATGAGGCGAAACCGAGCTCAAGGAGGGTGTTGAAATCGCTGTTGGCCGCCTCGAGCACCTGACCGAGCACGCGGTCGATTTCGTCGGCATTGACCACGTCGAGCGCGATGCGGCCGATGAGGTAGATATCGCCGATGTTGTCCAGGGCGTAGGCCACGCCGTAGAGCCGACGATTGCGCTTGAGTAGGAAGCGATAGACGCCCTCGAAGTTCTCGTCGGGTTTGCGGCAGACGAAGGCCTCGACTCGCACCGAGTGCTCGCCGACACTGAGCAGGGTGTTGGTGCTCAGCTTGCGCTCACCCGGCAACTCCACGATCAGACCGGGCAGCCCGCCATGGGCGCCGTCGTGCCGGGTGTAGGTGAGCCCGTGCTCGATCAGGATGTCCTCGATGACCTGCCGGACGCGGGCTTCCGCCTGCCTGGGGTGCGTCAAGCGCGGATTCCCCTTCGCATCGTCCAACGCCGACCGCTACGGCGAGCCAGCGGGTCACGCGCGGCGATGACCTGATGGGTGCTTCCGTAATCGGCGATTGCCCGTCCGTAGCTGCCTAGGAGCTGGTCGACCGTGTGGTCCCAGGAGAACTGCTCGGCATGGGCGATCGCAGCGCGCCGCAGAGTGGCCGGATCCGCTGTGAGCAGATCGTTGATGGCACGGGCCCATTGATCCGGGTCGTGGCCGGTGACCAAGGTTCCGCTGCGCCCGCCGGCAACCGCGACCGGCAGGCCGCCGACCGCAGCCGCCACCACCGGGGTACCGCACGCCTGCGCCTCGACGGCGACCAAACCGAAGGATTCCGAGTAGCTGGGAACCGCCAACAGGTCGGCCGCCCGATACACGTCGGCCAGCTGTTCACGCGACTGCGGCGGCAGGAAACTCACCCGGTCGGCGATACCGAGTTCGGCTGCCAACCGCACCAGGGTGTCAGGGGCGGCCAGGCCGCTGCCAGAAGGTCCACCGACGACGAGCACCCGAACGCCGGGTAACCGAGCGGCTGCGCGCAGCAGTACATCGGGAGCCTTGAGCGGTTGGATGCGGCCGACGAACGCGACGATCCGCTCTGTTGCCGAAAGCCCCAGCGCGGCTCGCGCCGTTGCTCTGTCACCGGGACTGAAGGTCTGTAGATCGACGCCCGGATTCACAATGTCGATACGTTCCCGGTCGGCGTTATGTAGCGAAACCAATTGACGCGCTTCATCTTCGGTGTTCACGATCAAACGGTCAGCCTCATCGACCACCTGCTGTTCACCCACCGCACGCAGCAGCGGCTCCGGGGCATCGCCTGCGGCCAGCGCGGCATTCTTGACCGCGGCCAAGGTGTGAGCGGTATGCACCAGTGGCACTGCCCAGCGGTCGCGGGCAAGCCAGCCGACCTGCCCAGACAACCAGTAGTGCGAGTGCACCACGTCGTAGTACCCCGGCTCATGGTTTGCCTCGGCACGCAATACCCCCGCGGTGAATGCGCAGAGTTGGGTCGGCAGGTCGTACTTGTCGAGGCCTTCGAACGGGCCCGCGACGACATTGCGCACCAGTACGCCGGGGGCCACCGGAACCACCGGCGGCTCCGCCGATGACGTCGCGCGAGTGAAGATCTCGACCTCGACGCCGCGGCGAGCCATATGCAACGCGGCCTGCAGGACATAGACGTTCATGCCGCCGGCGTCTCCGATGCCCGGCTGCGCTAATGGCGAGGTGTGCACCGACAACACCGCAACCCGGCGCGGCAGCACGCCAACCGGGGCATCGGTCAGATCCTGGGACGGGCGCACGTTTCCATCTTTACACCCACCGGGGTCGGCCGTTGTTGCCCCAGGCCAGACTGATACTTGACCTAGCCGGCACCGTAGGTGGAGCAGTCGAAAGACTCTGGATAGAGTCGGTCTCGATGACAGCGAACCCAGACGCCCACTCGCGGGTGGCCGTGGTCACCGGCGCCAGCGCCGGAATCGGCGAGGCGACGGCCAGAACGCTTGCCACACAAGGCTTTCACGTGGTCGCAGTGGCCCGCCGAGCAGATCGCATCCAGGAACTCGCCACGGAGATCGGCGGAACCGCGGTGGTGGCCGACATCACCGATGATGCAGGGGTGGAAGCCCTGGCCGCAGGTCTGGACCGGGTGGATGTGCTGGTGAACAACGCCGGCGGTGCCAAGGGCCTTGAACCGGTGGCCGAGGCGGATCTGGACAACTGGCGTTGGATGTGGGAAACCAACGTGCTGGGCACGCTGCGGGTTACCCGGGCGCTGTTACCCAAACTGATCGCCAGCGGCGACGGGCTGATCGTGACCGTCACTTCTATTGCCGCCATTGAGGTCTATGACGGTGGTGGCGGCTACGCGGCCGCCAAGCACGCCCAGGGCGCCCTGCATCGGACGCTGCGTGGCGAACTGCTGGGAAAGCCCGTTCGGTTGACCGAGGTCGCACCGGGCGCGGTCCGGACCGAGTTCTCCCTGGTGCGTTTTGGTGGCGACGAACAGCGGGCTGAAGCCGTGTACAAGGGCATCAGCCCGCTGGTGGCAGCTGATGTCGCCGAGGTGATCGGCTTCGTTGCCACCCGGCCCTCGCACGTCAACATCGACCAGATCATCGTGCGCCCACGCGACCAGGCCAGCGCCAGCCGGTTCAACCGCCGGGTCTAGTGCCGGACAGGGTGGGAGCGTCAGTCGGAGTGGCCGGTGCGCTACTCGGCAGCTTCGATGTCTGCGCCAGCGTCGACAACGCTGACATCGACGTCCACTCGTACCAGTCCACCGCCCAGTCCCAGATGTCGCCATCGGTATAGGACAGCTGGATCGAGGTTCCGGTGACCTCGACCGGGTCGCCGTAGAGCGCGCTGTAGAAGTACTGCTCGGCGTCATCGGTGGACAGGTTGATACAACCGTTGGTGACATTGGTGTTGCCCTGCGCGTCCGAACTGGCCGGATTGGCGTGGATGAACTCGCCATTATTGGAGATCCGCACCGCCCAGCGCTCGTGGATGCGGTTGTAGCCGGCCGCCGGGTTCGACATATAGAAGTCGGAATACTTCTCGGTGACGACATGGATGCCGCTGCGGGTCACATTGCGGGGCTGGTCGGCTTCGCCGTAGCTGCACGGGAAGTCCATGATCACCCCCGCGTCGGTCACCACCTGGATGCGATGTGAACCGGCCGCGGCCTTGACCACCTGACGGCGGCCGATATCGAAGTCCAGGGTCGCATCGGCCGCGCCGTAGTCGCCACCTCCGAAGGCCACCCCATAAAAGCGGGCGCCGACGTGGACCTTGGTGCCCGGCTCGAAATACTCCCGGCTGCGCCAGTGCAGCCGCGAGCCCTGCGCCTCGTCGGGCAACCAGGCCCAGCCGCCTTCGGTGATCGGGTCGGTGATGACGGTCAGCGCCCGCTCGACGGTGGCCCTGTCGGCGATCGGGGCGTCGAACTGCAGGATGATCGGTGCCGCGATGCCAACGGTCTGGCCGTCGGAGAGCTGGAAGCCGCCGGTGACCTGTCTCGTGGGTGCGACGGTGGTGATCGATCCGGCGACAGCCACCGCGTGCCCGTCGTGACCGACCACCGAGCCGTTCCAGGTGTACACCGTGGCGTACCCCAACGGCTCGGTGGTGGTGAAGACCGTGCGGGCGGTGTTCAGCGATCCGGCGACGGCCTTCCCCGCGGGGTTGGTCAGAGCAATGCGTTGGAACCAGCCGTCGCTGACCCGAAGGCCGACCGCGACGGTGGGGATGATCCCGGTGGAGCCGTCAGCCGGGGTGAACGTCAGTGCGGGCTTCGCCCCGGACCCGCCCTCGCCGCCGCTGCAGCCCGCCAGTGTGTTGGGTACCAACAGACCCAGCGCCGCGGCGGTCAACGCCCGGCGCCGGCTCAGCCGTGGCGGGCGCGCTACAGCGCACACCCGACGAGTACCGGTTCGGGCACCAACGTGACGTCGAAGGCGGCCTGGACCCCATCACGCACGGTGCGTGCCAACGACAGCACGTCGGCGGTGGTTGCCCCGCCCCGGTTGGTCAGGGCCAGCGCATGCTTAGTCGACAACCGGCACGATCCGGCGCTCGGAAAACCTCTGCCGAAGCCGGCCCGTTCCACCAGCCAGCCCGCGGCGAGCTTCACACCGGCGGACGCCGGGTAGTGCGGCACCGGGCCTTCGGCCGCGGCCTGCAACCGCTCGAACTGCTCGACCTGCACCACCGGATTGGTGAAGAACGATCCCACACTCCAGGTGTCGTGGTCGGCCTCGTCGAGCACCATGCCCTTAGCCGCCCGCAGCGCCAGGACGGCCGCGCGCACCTGCGCCGGGTCGGCCCGCTCGCCGATCGGCACCCCGAGGGCATCGGCGAGTTCGCCATACCGCAGCGGTGCCGAGCGCCCGGCTTCATCGAGAGCGAACTCCACCTCAAGCACGAGGTGGTCCGGAGAGTTCTTCAGCAGGCTGTGCCGATAGCCGAATCTCAGATCCGATGCGGATACCCAACTCACCTCATGGGTTCGCCGATCCAGCAGTTCAACCCGGGTCATGCAGTCGGCGACCTCGACCCCGTAGGCGCCGACGTTCTGTACCGGTGTCGCGCCGGCCGAACCGGGGATGCCCGAAAGGCATTCCAGCCCACCGTGATTAGCGTCCACAGCCGTGCTGACGACGCGATCCCAGTCGGCACCGGCCTGGGCCCGCAGCAGTCCGGACTCCAGGGTGATCTCGGGACTCGCCAACCGCACTACGGTGAGGTCACTCAGATCGTCGGCAATGAGCACGTTGGATCCGCCGCCGAGCACCAGAACCTGGTCGTCGCCTCGGTCGAGGGTGCGCAATGTGGCAACGATCTGTTCAGAGGTGACGCAGGTGATGACGCGGCGCGCAATCGGACCGACCCGCAGCGTGGTCATCTGCGCCAGAGGTAGGTCCCACGCCACCTGCGCGCCACCGAAATCCTGCTCGTGAGCCACGCTGGTTAACGTAACGTCACCCGCTATGCCACGTTCATTCGACATGGCCACCGACTACGACAGCGATGTCGCGAACGTGCACAGCATGCTCTGCGACGAAGGATACTGGCTGGCACGGCTGGCCGATTCCGGCGCCGACGAGGCCAGGCTGGACTCCATCAAACCCGGCCCCCACGGGGGTATCGAGGTGGTGACCACCCAGGTGCTGACGTCGACGCGATTGCCCGGGCTGGTTTCGCAGTTCCATCGGGGCGACCTGGAAATCCAGCGGGAGGAGAGTTGGAGTCCGCTGATCGACGGTAGAGCCGACGCCGTCGTGGCCGCGAAAATTCTCGGGGCTCCGGTCTCAGTGACCGGCAACGCGGAACTGTCGGGTTCAGAAACGGCCGCCCGCTTGACTTTTCACGCTGCCATCGATGTCCAGGTACCGCTGGTAGGCGGAAAGCTGGAGAACTTCATCGCCAACCAGCTGGTTGCACTGCTGACCTCCGAACAGCGCTTTACTATTCGATGGGTCGCCGGAGACAGCTGAGCCCACCGGTACCGTGGGACCATGCCCCGCAGCATGGTCTACACCGTCGAGGTCGAGGTGTCGGCTGCCGTGATGTACCGAAACTTCACCTCCATCGGCTACTGGCAGGACCTGGCTGCCTTCTACGAGGAGAATGCGGCCCGGACTGAGATCACGCATTTCAGCACCGACGACAATGGAACCGACGTCTCGTTCGCCCACATCATGAGCGCTCAAGACCTCCCGGCGATCGCTCGGCCGGTAGTCCCGGGAACCTTCAGCATTACTCGCGAGCAGCACTTCGAGCCATTCCACGAAGCCACCAACCGGGCCGCCGGTCACTACCGCGCCCAGGTACCCGTCGCCCCGGTGGAAGTCACGGGCGACTACGTTCTGGAAGCCACCGCACACGGCAGCCAGATGCGCCTGGAGACCCTCTGCACGGCACGGGTGCCCATCATCGGCGGAACGATCGAGCAGTTGCTCGTCAACGGCCTGAAGATGCTGTTCACCCAAGAGGGTGAATTCACCGCCGACTGGGTGGACGGCCATCGCTAGAGCCCCGCGTCCCGTCGGTATGTCGACCCGGGGAATAACAGGTGCCAACCGGCTGCGGCGAGCGGACAGGTGGCTGATCAACTCAGCGCGGGTGCGCTCGGCATTGCAGTCCGCCACCGACCCGGTGGCCATCGACCTCGGCTACGGACGGCTGCCGGTCACCACACTGGAACTGGCGGCCCGGCTGCGAACGCTGCGGGCCGACGTGCGGGTGGTCGGTGTCGAGATCGACCCCGAGCGGGTCGCGACGGCCCGCGCCGCCGAGCATGACGGTGTCGAGTTCGCACTCGGTGGTTTCGAGTTGGCGGGCCTGCGGCCGGTGCTGGTCCGCGCCTTCAACGTGCTGCGCCAGTATCCGGCGGACGCCGTCGCCGACGCCTGGCACACCATGCGGTCCCGACTCGCGCCGGATGGTCTTATCGTCGATGGCACCTGCGACGAACTGGGTCGGCGCTGCTGCTGGGTTCTGCTTGACCGGGACGGGCCGGTCAGCCTGACGCTGGCCTGTGATCCGCGCGCGATCGCTGAACCATCAGATCTGGCCGAACGATTACCGAAAGTGCTTATTCACCACAATGTTCCGGGCCAACCAATCCACTCGCTGCTTGTCGCCGCCGACACCGCCTGGGCCGCGGCGGCCGGTCAGTCGGTATTCGGCCCGCGCGCCCGATGGCGGGCCATGCTGTCCGCACTGAGCGATGCCGGAGTGCCCGTCGAACCGCAGCGCCGCAGCCTGCGAGACGCCGTGCTGACGGTGCCGTGGACGACCGTGGCCCCGCCACTGGGCTGACAGCGTGGC
>JBMOKE010000085.1:0-10314 GCA_049315425.1 Mycobacterium sp.
GGTGCCGGGCGGGAGTGCGAACACTTCGGCAAGACGATCGGTGTAGTCCGGGTCAATCTGTCCAAGAAGGGATTCGGCGTCGAGATCGGTGGCACTGCCGGGTTCGGTCCGGTCGCCTCGCAGAACCGCACCGGGTGCGTTGTTGACGAATTCCAATGCCACGTCGGGGTGCACCCGCAGGACGAAGAACATCATCCCGCTGCTGCTGGCCATCTGCTCGAACCATTCCGAATCGGGCGTGCGATCCTTAGCGCTCACAGCGACCGCCCCGCCGCGTCGACCTTCTCAAACCTCCCGGTCTTGGTTTCCAGCCGAATCCGATAGACCGTCCCGCGATGCGGGCCGGCCGGGTCCGGTGGGCTCTGGTGGGGGGCAAGCGTCAATAGCGGCATGATCCGGTCGACGAGCAGCGACATGCCCGCGATCCAATCCTCGTCGCCGCATTCTTCGAAGGTGCCCCAGGCAATGACACTGCGCCAGTTGGACAGGTCGTCGACGTGCTCCACCTCGACGCACACCCGCGGATCGGCACGCATTGCCGCGAGCTTGGCGCCGTCCATAGCGTGCCCCCACACATAGGTTCCGTCGTACACGTAGGTGACCGGGACCACGTAAACCCGGCCGTCGCTCAGGCAGCCTAGGCGGGCGATCACCTCGTCGCGCAGCAGATCCTCAATCTGGCCGGTGCTCAACTCACCCAACATGCGGATTCCTCCGGTCGATCACGGTCGAATCACCAGCCCGATGGCGGTCAGCGTGGTCGTCAACTCGATCGCGGCACCCAACACGTCACCGGTGATACCACCGAAGCGGCGCACACAGTGGGCGATGAGCGCAGTCGAGACGGTTAGGGCGATCAGCACCACCACCGGGCCCTGCCAGAGCCGCGGCGTCGCCAACCCCGCCAACCCCACCACCAGCACCACCCACCCGAACACCGCAGCGATCGATTGGGTACCGGCCACCTCAGCACCCAGAACACTGCCTGCCGCGGCAGGAACGCGGGGCCGGCAGGCCAGCACGGCGGCGACCCTGCCTGCGGTCACCGCTGTCACAGCGGCGGCCAGCCCGGTCAGGCCTTGTGGCAGCGCTGCGAACGCCACCGCCTGGGAGGCGATCGCCAGCACCACTACCGCAACTCCGAACGGTCCGGTTGAGCCGTCGCGCATCACCTGTAGGGCGCGATCGGGCGGGCCGTAACAACCCAGGCCGTCGACGGTATCGGCCAGACCGTCGAGATGTAGGCCGCGGGTCAACAACCCCAGCACCGCCACGGCGAGCAGTCCGGCCAGCAGGCTGTGCGGTCCGAAGGCCCAGAAGCCGGCCCCCAGCGTCGCCGCCACGGCGAGACCCAACACCACGCCGACCACGGGTAGCGCGGTGACAGCGGACCGGCCCGGGCCGGCGCCCTGCCGTCGGACGGGTACCACCGTCCCGAACCCGAAAGCGCTCGCCAGCGCAGCGATCACGACATCCCCGACCCGCTGCGTTCGGACACTCCGGCCTCGCTGAAGGTGGCCATCGAGGACAGCAACGACACCGCGGCGCGCAGGATCGGCAGCGCCACCGCGGCACCGGTACCCTCGCCGAGTCGCAGGCCCAAATCAATGATCGGCTCCAGACCCAATTGGGTGAGGGCCAGCGTGTGTGCCGGCTCGGGGGAGCGGTGTCCGGCCCGCCACCACGACCGGGCGCCCGGCGCCAGCTGCTCGGCCACCAGTGCCGCCGCCGTCACCACCAGTCCGTCGAGCAGCAGCGGGGTGCGCCGAACCGCAGCCTGGGCGCAGAAGCCGGCCATCGCGGCCAGATCGGCTCCGCCGCACGCGGCCAGCAGTGCGACCGGATCGGACCGCCGTTCGCCGGTTCGGTACAGCGCGTCGCGCACCGCCGCGGTCTTGCGCGCCCAGGCCGCATCGTCGATGCCCGTTCCGCGACCCACCGCGGCCACCGGTTCGGTGCCGGTCAGCGCGGCGATCAGGGCCGTGGCGGCGGTGGTATTCCCGATACCCATGTCGCCGGCGATCAGGAGATCCGCCCCGGCGTCGACCTCGTCATCGGCGATCCGGCGGCCGGCGTCGATCGCCGCGACCACCTCATCGGAACTCAACGCGTCTTCGATCGCGATATTGCCGCTGGAGCGACGGACCTTGTGCGCTGCGGTTGCATCAGCGTCAGCGGCGTCGCGGTCTACCGCCATATCCACGACTCGCACCGTCGCCCCGGCAGCCTCAGCGAGCACGTTGATTGCCGCACCGCCGGTCTCGATGTTGGCCACCATCTGGGCAGTGACCTCAGCGGGGTACGCCGACACACCTTCGGTGGTAACCCCGTGATCACCGGCGAACACCACGATGCGGGCGCGCGCGAATTGCTTTGGCGGACAATGTCCTTGGCACGAAGCCACCCAGACCGACAGTTCCTCAAGCCGGCCCAGTGCGCCACGCGGTTTGGTCAACAGGTCCTGGCGGCGGCGTGCCGCGGCACCGGCGCGTCCGTCCGGCGGCGCGACCTCGGAGAATTCGGTCAGCATGACGCCGTCATTGTGGTGGGTTTGACCAAGACCGGTTGACCGGCGATCACCAGCACGACTCGCTCGCAGCAACCGGCGATTCGCTGGTTCAATGCACCTAACTCGTCGGCGAAACGGCGGCCGGACTCAGTAGCCGGGACCACCGTCAGGCCCACTTCGGGGCTCACCAGAACCAGTGGCGCACTGAAGGCGCCGATCGCCGCCACCAGATCATCAACCTCGGTGGTGATTGGCCCGCCATCCCAACCGCGGCGGTCCAGTGTCGTGGTGAGCCAGCCACCGAGATCATCAACGAGTGTCGGAGTATCGGTCTCGGCCCGCAATTGTGTTGCCACATCGGCACTTTCGATCGTGCTCCACGTCGGTGGCCGACGTTTACGATGATCGGCGACGCGCTTGGCCCAGGCCTCATCCGAAGCCCCTGACGACCCGGTTGCGATATAGCGCACTGAAACCTCGGGTGCGATTGCCGCCTCGGCCCACTGCGACTTACCCGACCGAATCCCGCCGAGCACCAGTGTTCGCATGGTGCGGGGGCTCAAACGACTTTGGTGCCGAGCGAGACAACCGGCCGTGGCGCGCGCATCCGGCGCATTTGGGAGGCCCGACTGGCCGCGTACAAACCGAGCTTGAAACGGGTTTCGGCGTTCTCGGGGAACTTGGCGTCGACGGCCTTATTCACCTTGCGCGCCAGCAGGAGTGCGTCGATCGCCATCACGCCCATCAGCAGCAGCATCACCGGGGAAATCAGAATCTGCACCTTGGGCATGGCCAGCATGATGAAGAGCATCACCAGTGCCGAGGGCATGAACAGGCCAAGCACGTTGCGTCGGGAGTCCACGATGTCGCGCACGTAGCGGCGAACCGCCCCCTGGTCGCGCGGTAGCAGATAGGCCTCCTCGCCGGCCATCATTCGCTCACGGCGCTGGCCCATGGCGGCGCGCCGCTCGAGCTTGTCGGCCTGGCGTTCCTCCTTGGTCATCGTGTTGCGGAGCTCTTTGCGGCGCTTGCGGGCCTCGGCCGCCGTGGCGGGCGCGGGTGCTATCGGACCTCGGCGCTTGGTGCCCTCATTGCGCTTGGGAGTCGGCCGACCCTTCGGTGCGGTCGCACGTGCGGCGGTCGTCGCCTCCGTCTCCCCGGCAGTGTCGGCCACCGGTGTACCTTCGGCGTCGTCGTCCTTGCGTCGGCCCAGCAGTTTCACGACTGCCAGGTTACTTCGCCGTGGTCCTCTCCCGTGTATGCGGTGGCAGATGACGGGCCTTACCCTGCTGTAATGATGGGCTCGCAGGCCGCCGCGCCCCGGTTACGGGTGCTGATCGCCCCGGACAGCTTCGGCGACAGCCTCACCGCCGTCGAGGCTGCCCAGGCTATTGCCGGGGGCTGGCGTCGGGCCCGGCCCGGCGACAGTCTGACCGTGGCGCCCCAGTCCGATGGCGGGCCTGGCTTCGTCGACGTGCTTGCCGCCGGGCACCCGGGGATGCAGGTTCGCCGCACCCGTGTCTGCGGCCCGCTCGACGGTGATGTCGACGCGAAGTGGGTATTCGACCCCGAGACCGCCACCGCCTATATCGAGTCCGCGCAGGCCTGCGGGCTGGCACTGCTGGATGGCGCACCCACCGTGCACACCGCCGTCGCCGCGCATAGCAGAGGTGTCGGACAGTTGATCGATGCCGCGCGGAGCAGTGGTGCGCGCACAATCGTTGTCGGACTCGGCGGCAGCAGTTGCACCGACGGCGGCCGCGGCATGGTGGAAGCACTTGGCGGATTACCTCAGGCCGCGCGTCAGCTCTCCACATTGGAGCTCGTCGTGGCCACCGATGTTGAGCACCCGCTGCTGGGTCCCCGGGGAGCGGCACGGGTGTTCGGCCCGCAGAAGGGCGCCGATGAGCCCACGGTGATGCTGCTGGAGAACAGACTGACCGAGTGGGCTGCCGAACTCGAGGCCGCGGCGGGCCGTGTGGTGAGCACTATTCCCGGGGCCGGTGCTGCCGGCGGCCTCGGTGCGGCGCTGCTGACACTGGGCGCCCGCCGGGAATCGGGCGCCGGCATCATCGCCACCTACACGGGTACGGCCGATCGGATCGCCGCGGCGGACCTGATCGTGACCGGCGAGGGCCGCCTCGATGACCAGTCGCTGCACGGCAAGGTGGTCGGCGCTCTGGCGGCAGCAGCCAGGCCATATGCCGTACCGGTACTGGTGCTGGCGGGTCAGGTCGCCCTGGAGCCGGTGGCACTGAAGGCGGCCGGAATCACCGCTGCTCACGCTCTCGCTGACTACGCCGGATCGGTCCGTAAAGCGATCGACGACGCCGCCGGGCAGCTGGCGGGCCTTGCTGAACGCACCGCGGCCGAGCTGGTGGGGGAATAGCAGGCACACCAGGTACCGTTAACCCGGTAGGAGTTCCACCGAACCCCACCCCAGTGCATTAAGGGAGACGTAATGACGGTGTCCGATAAGTCGATGACCGATGAGTCGCTGGCTGTGTCCGATGAGTCGGCCGCCTCGACTGAAACCCACGGCGTGATCATGACCGAAGCCGCCTCCGTCAAGGCCAAGGCCTTGCTGGACCAGGAGGGCCGCGACGACCTCGCGCTTCGCATCTCGGTGCAGCCTGGCGGCTGCTCCGGTCTGCGCTACAACCTGTTCTTCGATGACCGCGCCCTCGACGGCGACCTGCACGCCAATTTCGGAGGGGTGAGGTTGACCGTCGACCGGATGAGCGCGCCGTATGTGCAGGGCGCGGCGATCGACTTTGTCGACACCATCGAGAAGCAGGGCTTCACCATCGACAACCCGAACGCCACCGGATCCTGCGCCTGCGGCGACTCGTTCAACTGATCTGTTTTTACTGCGTTCAGTACTGGGGCTGATTCAGTCCTTCACTGCGTTCAGTACTGGGCAGCCGTACGGCGCAAATACGAGCACACCAGCAGTTGATTGCCCTGCCGGAGCAATTGCGCGACACCCTGCTCGTCCTCGCGAGCCGGGCGTGAGTTCAGAGCCGGTATGGCCTTCATGGTGAACAGCACCTGTGCCTGATAGGACGAGACCAGCACGGTCTCATCAATCGACGTGACATCGGCGCGCTGGAATTGTTTACGGAAGGCGTCGCTGGCCAATCTGGCCAGCGCCAGATCGGACTTGCGGTCCTTGATCGCGTCGAACATGCCGCACGCGTTATTGCGGGCGATTGCTTCAGTGTCACCGGTCGACAGCGCGGTCAGATAGCCCTGAATCGCGGCTTTGGATGCGGAGTCGGTGAATCCCGCGGTGGCCGTCCGATTACCGCCTACGGTCAGCACGGCGGCGACCAGAGCCCCGACGAGTGCAATACCCAGCAGGCTCCACCAGAGCACCCTGCGGGATCTGGCCGGCTTGGAAAACCCGACCGGCGGTGGCAGCGGGCCGGGGTATGCGCCGGGGTATGCGCCGGGATATGCCCCGGGATAGGGGCCGGGATACGGATACGCCTCGGGGCTGCCGTAACCCGGCGCCGCGACCGGTTGCCCCTCGACGTCGCCAGGCCGGTACGGCGGATACGGGCCAGCCATCGCTTTGTCTCCTGGAGTGTGTCGGGTCTCGCGGTGAGTGGTCGGCCCGTGTACGCAGGCTAGCGCACCGCAGGGCGGGACAGGGGGCGGCGTTACCGCGGGTATTGTGAGCAAACTCAGCTCAGAGGATGCTCAGCTCAGCAGATGAAGGGGATGCTTCGTGGCCATCGCGGTGACCGGATCCATTGCAACCGACCACCTGATGCGGTTTCCCGGAAAGTTCTCCGAGCAGTTGCTGGCTGAGCACCTGCAGAAGGTGTCATTGAGCTTCCTGGTTGACGACCTGGTGGTACACCGTGGCGGCGTCGCCGGAAATATGGCCTACGCGATCGGCGTACTCGGTGGAAGCCCCGTGCTTGTGGGTGCGGCCGGCGTCGACTTCACCGACTACCGGGAATGGTTGGAAGCTGCGGGCGTGGACTGCGCTCACGTTCTGATCTCTGACACCCAACACACCGCGAGATTCGTGTGCACGACTGATGTCGACATGGCCCAGATCGCATCGTTTTACCCAGGTGCGATGTCGCAGGCCCGGAATATCAAGCTGGCCAACGTGATCGCCGCTGCCGGTGAGCCCGACCTGGTGATCGTCGGAGCCAATGACCCGGACGCCATGTTCGCCCACACTGACGAGTGCCGGAAGCTGGGGCTCGCCTTCGCCGCTGACCCCTCCCAGCAGCTGGCCCGACTCAGCGGGCAGGAGATCACTCGGCTTGTCGATGGCGCGACCTATCTGTTCAGCAACGACTACGAGTGGGATCTGATGCTGTCCAAGACCGGCTGGACTGATGCGGCCGTGCTCGACCAGGTGGGCCTGCGGGTCACCACATTGGGCGCCAAGGGTGTTGACCTGGTCAGTGCCGACGGAACCAACATCCACGTTTCGGTGGTTCCCGAGACGGCTCAGGTCGACCCAACCGGGGTCGGCGATGCGTTCCGGGCAGGTTTCCTCACTGGCCGGGGCGCGGGGCTCGATCTTGAACGCTCCGCCCAGCTGGGCTCGCTGGTGGCGGTGCTGGTGCTGGAAACCACGGGTACCCAGAACTGGACCTGGCACCTACCGACCGCCAAGACCCGTCTCGCCGATGCCTATGGAGCCGAGGCTGCGGCTGAGATCGTCGCGGCCCTGTCTTAGAGCTGTACCGGGTTGCCTGGCGGGAAGTCGCCGACTGCGGTGGAGGAGAACAATGAACACCGAAGAGTTCGCAGGCAAGGTCGCCGTCATCACGGGTGCCGCCGGGGGGATCGGGCGCGAATCTGCTCGCCTCTTCGCCGAGCGAGGCGCATCGGTCATCGTGGCCGATATCAACCTCCCCGGTGCACAGCAGACCGTTGACATCATCACCGCCGGTGGTGGAGTCGCCACCGCGGTGCAGGTCGATGTCGCCTCGTCGGCATCGGTCAAGGCGATGGTCGAGACCACGATCGCCACCTATGGTCGCCTTGACATCGCCCATAACAATGCGGGGATCAAGGGCGCTGACGAGACGGTTGTGGATATGCCCGAGGAGGTCTGGAGCGCGGGAATCAGCATCATGCTTGACGGCGTCTTCTACTGCATGAAGCACGAGATCCCGGAGATGCTGAAGGTGGGTGGCGGAGCGATCATCAACACCTCATCGGGGGCTGGACTCATCGGCGTGGCGCGATTCGCGAACTATGTCGCGGCCAAACACGGTGTGATCGGCCTCACCAAGGCGGCGGCGCTCGAGTACATCACGCAGGGCGTCCGCATCAACGCGATCTGCCCAGGAACCGCGCGTAGCCAGATGGTCGAGGAATGGATGCAGGGCTCCGCTGAAGCCGAGGCGAGCGTCGCTGCGCTCCACCCGATCGGTCGTATCGCCGGACCAGAGGAGATCGCCGAGGCTGCGGTCTGGCTGGCCTCCGATGCTGCATCCTTCGTCGTGGGCACCGCGATGTCGGTCGATGGTGGCTACACCACGCTCTGAGTCGTCGAACGTCGACGCGATTAGCGTCGCAGCGTGACGCTTCCCCGATCGACATAACCTGATCGTCGATCCGACTGGATCACCGGTACGCCTAGACGTTCATCCCAGTACTTTCATCCCAAAACTTTAAAGCTGGACCGGGTAGCGCGGCTCGCTGATCCGCGGCACCACGCTGCCGTCGACGAATATCGCGTACCAGAGCAGGAAGATCAGCACCGTCCATAGCCGGCGGCTGTGATCGGCGCCGCCGAGACGATGTTCGTCGAGCATGGCGCGCACGGTCGCGAGGTTGATCAGGTGCCCGGCCGCCGAGGCGTCGATCATGCCGTAGGCCCAGTCCATCAGCTCCCCGGCCCGCAGCCAGTGCCGGATGGGTACGGGGAAGCCCAATTTCGCACGGTTGAGCACGTGCGGCGGCACGATCGGCTCCAATGCGCGGCGTAGGGCGTACTTGGTGGTGGTGCGGGTGATCTTCTGGTCAAACGGTAACCGGGAGGCCACCGCGAAGACCTCAGGGTCGAGGAACGGGACTCGCAACTCCAACGAGTTCGCCATCGTCATCTTGTCGGCCTTGACCAGGATGTCTCCGCGAAGCCAGGTGAACAGGTCGAGGTACTGCATCCGGGCGACGGGATCCCAGCCCGCAGACTCTGCGTAGATCCGTGCGGTCACGTCGATGTGCGTCCACGCCGGGTTGAAATCCGGTAGAACCGCCCGCAGTTGCTCATCGGAGAAGCTGCGCGCATTGCCGTAGTAGCGCTCCTCGAGGGTCAGTGATCCGCGGTGGAGCAGACTCTTCCCGCGCATCCCGTCCGGCAGTGGCCGTGCGGCCCTGCCCAGCGACTTGCGCAATGGGCGGGGAAGATAGTCGAATCCCTTGAGCGACAACGGTTCCCGATAGATTGTATAGCCACCGAAGAGTTCATCGGCGCCCTCTCCGGACAGCACGACCTTGACGTGTTTGCGTGCTTCGCGGGCGATGAAGAACAGCGGTATCAGCGCCGGATCGGCCACCGGCTCATCGAGGTACCAGACGATCTCGGGGAGAGCGGCGACGAATTCCGATTGGCTGACCACTTTGGTGACATGGCGGGCACCGATCGCCTCCGCGGATGCGACGGCCACATCCACCTCCGAGAAGCCCTCACGCTCGAAGCCGGTGGTGAAGGTGATCAGTTGCGGGTTGTGCCGGATCGCAAGCGCGGCAATGGCGGTGGAGTCGATACCACCGGACAGGAACGCCCCGACGGTGACGTCGGCCCGCATGTGTTTGGCCACCGAATCCTCAAGCACGGCCGTGATCTCGTCATAGCGAGCCTGCTCGCCACCGCCTCGAAAAGGCACGGCGGTAAAGCGGGGCCGGAAGTATCGGCTCACCTCGGGTTCGCACCCGGGGCGGATCACCGCGTAGCTGCCTGATTCCAGCCGGCGCACACCGCGATGCAGCGTTTCGGGTTCAGGCACGTACTGCAGGACGGTGTAGTGCTGCAGAGCCCTGGTATCGATATCGAGATCCAGGCCAAGGTTGGCAGCCAGGTCCAGCAGGCACTTCTTCTCGCTACCGACGGCGGTACCGCCTGGCCCGGTCGCCATGAAAAGCGGTTTGATGCCGAACGGATCGCGCGCGCAGAACATCTCCCGGCGCTCGGTATCCCAGAGCGCGAAGGCGAACATGCCCCGCAGGCGGCTCAGCGCCTCGGTGCCCCAGTAGTGGTAGGCCGCGACGATGGCCTCGCCGTCGCCGTCGGTGGTGAAAATCGCACCTCGAGCTTCGGCGAGCTCGGCCCGAAGCTCGAGGTAGTTATAGATCTCACCGTTGAACACCAATACATAACGCCCGGGTTGGCCCGGCGGCCCCCAGCGCAGCGGCTGGTGCGAATGGGCGATATCGATGATCGAGAGCCGGTTGAAACCGAGCACCACCTGATCATCGGCCCAGGTGCCCGGCTCGTCGGGGCCTCGGTGACGCATGAGGCGCGATGCCCCGGCTACCGCATCGACGGTCTGGGTGGTGATGCTGCCCGCGGCACGTCCTACCAGGGCAAGCAGTCCACACACCCGGCCTAGTATGCCCGAACCGCGGGGTGGGCCCGGACTCGCGACCAACCGAATCGGCAGGCGTGTCGGCTCGCTCTTGATCGGTGGTCTACGCTGCGTAGTATTCGGGTGCAGATGCGTTTTCGGGTGACCCCTGCCGGTGCCAGACGCCGGGTCGTACACAGGGCCATTCCGAGGCCATCGGCCCAGCTTGTGACACAGGAGGTGCCAAGGTGACACCAC
>JBMOKE010000297.1:0-2305 GCA_049315425.1 Mycobacterium sp.
TTGACCGGCATATAGGCGAAGGCGTTGGGGATCGGCGGTGGTGCGGGTTCGGGGTCCGCGGCGGCCGGGGACGCCCCGGCCAGAACGCAGGCCGCCAGCACGGAGGTGAATGCAGTCCGGCGCAGCATCGCATCACTGTACTTCGTGGTGATGCCGCTGCCTACTGAGCAAAGTTGCACACGCTTCCGCCGGACGGTCTGTCACGGGTACCGTCCAACCACGGGCCCTCCCCATGAGAAAGGCATCCCATGCGTGTGAAGCCAGCCGCCAGTCTCTTCACGGGCGTGGCAATCCTCCTCGCGGGGTGCGGGAACTCCCCCGTCGGCCCGGCAAATTTCACCGTTTACTCAGAAGGCGGGCAGGCGCAGACCCTCGTCGATGCCCCGCCGGTGGGCCCCAGCGTGGCCGATGCGCTCTACTGGGAGGACAAGCTCGTCACCGACGAGGGCAAGGATGCCGGCTGGTATTTCGGCACCGCGACGATCGCGGCGGTGCCCGCACCGCGCCCGTCGGCGTCCTCAGAAGGTGAGATCCGCACGGTGGAGACCACCTTCGATCTGCCTGACGGAACGATCCTCACGATCGGGACGACCTTCGCGCCCCTGGCCACCGACAAAGAGGTGGGCCTGCCCCGCAACGACTCCCAGGAGCGCGCGATCATCGGCGGCACCGGGGCCTACCGGGGCGCCCGGGGCGTCGACGTCGTCACTCGTCGCGATGACGGCTCGTACAGCCATGAGTTCCGGTTCGGCTACTGACCGGAGCACGCGTGTGTCGCTGCGGCGCGGTCGCGTGGTCTTCGGCACCGCGGCGCTGTTCGTCTTCTTCCAGATGGTGCTGCAGACGTTTCCCAGCGTCATGCGCGAAGGGCTGGTCGTCGATCTCTCGCTGAACGAGACCGGATTCGGCGGCCTGTCGTCGAGCTTCTACTACCCCTACATCGTCCTGCAGATTCCGGCGGGAATTCTGGTGTCGCGCTTCGGCGTCCGCTCAGTCCTCATCACCGGCGCCGCCCTGTGCACCGTGGCGTCGTTTCTCTTCGCGGTGTCCCAGACGGCCGGTTTCGCCGAGGCGACCCGAATCCTCATGGGCCTGGGGGCCGCGCCCACTGTGGTGTGTGCGATGACGCTGGCCGCGCAATGGTTTCCGCAACGGATGTTCCCACTGTTGGCCGCGCTGACCGAAATCGCCGGCATGACCGGCGCGGCGGTGGGTCAGGAGACCCTCGGCGCCATCGTCGAACACGCCGGGTGGCGGGCCGGGATGATCGCCTGCGGGGCGTTCTCGGCGGTTCTGCTCGTGCTCATCGTCGCGTTGGTCCGCGACCGCAGCGGTCACGGCGCCGACGACGAGCACTGGCCCGGATTCACCCAGATCAAGCAGTCGCTGTTGTCCATGCCGGTGTTGTCCGTCGCCACGGCGGGTGGGTTCGTGGCGTCGGCCGGCGTGGGCTTCGGGATGCTGTGGGGCGTCTCGTATTTCCAGACCTATCACCACCTGAGCCTGTCGGCGGCGTCAGTCTGCGCATCCTTCTACTTCTGGGGCTGCCTGCCCGGAATGCTCGGCTTCGCCTGGTTGTGTTCCCGCTGGGGAAGGCCCGCGCTGCTGCTGGCGCTGGGGGCCGTCGGCACCGCCGTCGCGTTGGCGCTGCTGCTGTTCGTCCTGCGCGGCCAGGTGGCACAGAGCGCGGCGATGTTCCTTCTGGGCGTAGCCAATTCGTCGTACGCCCTGTCCTTCACCATGGTCAAGGACAAGGTGCCGGCACAGCTGTCCGGCACGGCGATGGGCCTGACCAACATGATGATCATGGGCATCGGCGGGCTGATCTTCCAGCCGTTGCTCGGAGCGCTGGCACACGCGCGCGGGCAGCACGCGCCGGATGCCACCAGCCTCAGTGTGATCATCCTCGCGCAGATCCTCGCGCTGGCGATCCTGGCCGCTGAGGCTTTCCGGACCAGAGCGGGGGCTCAGGGTGCCACGGTGTCTGACACGGTAGATCAGCTGTCATGATTCGCGGTGACACCGCAAACAGCACTCTTCTCGGTGTGGCCCTGTACGTAATGGCCAGCAGCGCGGAGCCCGGCTGAGAGCCAGTCCTGCCAGCCGAACTGCCGACCGGTGGCGGTAGCCTTCGCCCCGTGCGCATCGCTGTCACTGGTTCCCATTCGCTCGGCAAGTCCACCGTCGTCAATGACTGGGTGGCCGCACACGACGGGTACCTACGCGAGGAGGAGCCCTACCGGGCGCTCGGGCTCTTCGGCCCCTACGAGATCCTCTTCCGGGACTCCTCCACCCGCCTGCACAA
>JBMOKE010000010.1:0-38175 GCA_049315425.1 Mycobacterium sp.
AAGCCCGGCGATGATGCCGCCCAGTGCGAGCGACCCGGTGTCGCCCATGAAGATCCTCGCCGGAGCGGCGTTCCACCACAGAAATCCGATACATGCCCCGGTTGTGGCGGCGGCAATCAACGCAAGATCGAGTGGGTCGCGGACGTTGTAGCAGCCCAGGCCCGGAGCCGTGGCACAGGCGTTGCGGAACTGCCAGAAGGTGATCAGCACATAGGCGGCGCTGACCATGGCCATACAGCCGGCCGCCAGGCCATCGAGACCGTCGGTGAAGTTCACCGCGTTCGACCAGGCACTGACCACCACGATGACGAACAGCACGAACAACGCCGGCGGCAGTGCCACGGTGGCGATCTCGCGGACATAGGACAGTTGGGCGCTGCCCGGGGTGCGTCCGTCGGGATTGGCGAACTGCAGCACCAAAACCCCGAATAACAGTGCGGCGGTAATCTGACCGACCGTCTTCGCGGTCTTGTTCAAGCCGAGGTTGCGCGACCGCCGGATCTTGATCAGGTCGTCGAGGAATCCCACCCCGCCCAGCACCGTCGCCAACCCGAGCACCAGCAGCCCGGAGGCCGAGGGACCCTCCCCGTCCAACACGATGCCGACCAGGTGGGAACCCAGGTAACCGGCCCAGATACCGGCCAGGATCGCGACCCCGCCCATCGACGGGGTGCCGCGCTTGGTCTGGTGACTGGGCGGGCCGTCCTCGCGGATCTCCTGGCCGAAGCCCTGACGGGTGAACAGCCGGATCAGCGTCGGAGTCAGCAGGATCGACACCGCGAGCGAGATGCCGACAGCGACGAGGATCAGCCTCATCCGCGCCCGTCCGACGGCACGTGGTCGCTGAGCAGCGCATCAGCGATCGCACCAAGGCCTACCGCGTTGGAAGCCTTGACCAGGACGACGTCGCCGGGCTTGAGTTCAGCCCGCAGCAGCGCCAGCGCGGCGTCAGGGTCAGCAACCATCGTCGACTCGGACCCCCAGGAGCCCTCCATCACCGCCCCGTGGTGCATGGCGCTCATAGGCCTCCCACTTCCGACGACGACGAGACGGTTGATATCTAATCGCACGGCCAATCGGCCGATGCGGTCATGCTCTGTAATCGAGTCGCCGCCCAGTTCTCCCATCTCGCCGAGAACCGCCCAACTCCGCTGTCGGGTGCCGCCGGATGGCCGAGACATCGCGGCCAGTGCCTGTAACCCGGCCCGCATGGAGTCTGGGTTGGCGTTATAGGCGTCGTTGATGATCCTCACCCCGTCAGCACGGCTGTGCACCTCCATCCGGTGCCGAGAGGCGGCGCTGGCCTCGGCCAGGGCCGTCGCCACCTGCTGCAGAGTCGCCCCGCATTCGAGCGCGACCGCCGCCGCGCACAGTGCATTGCTCACGTGGTGCTCGCCGTGGAGGGCCAGCTTTACCGCGATTGCGCCCTGCGGGGTGCGCAGCGTGAAACTCGGCCGGGCCAGTTCGTCGAGCGCGATGCCCTCGGCGCGCAACTGCGCGGTCTCGGATCGCCCGACCGTCACGACCCGTGCTGCAGTCTGGGCCGCCATCGCGGCGACCACCGGGTCATCGATGTTGAGTACCACCACACCCGAGGCTGGAACCGCTTGTACCAGTTCGGCTTTCGTCGCAGCGATCATCTCGCGTGAGCCGAACTCACCGAGGTGGGCGGTGCCGACGTTGAGCACCACCGCGATAGCGGGCGGCGCGATCCGGGCCAGCGCGGCGATATTGCCGGCATGCCGGGCTGACATCTCCAGCACGAGGAAGTCGGTCTGCTCAGTGGCGCGCAGCACCGTCCACGGGTGGCCGAGTTCGTTGTTGAACGAACCCGGCGGGGCCACCACCTCGCCGAGCGGTCGCAGCACCGCGGCGATCAGGTCCTTGGTAGATGTCTTTCCCGATGATCCAGTGATTCCGATGATGCGCAGCCCTCCGGCCACCAGGTCGACGGCCACCGCGCCGGCGAGTCTGGCCAGCGCGCCCAGCACTGCCGCCCCGGACCCGTCGGCGTCGTATTCAAGGACGCCGGCGTGCGCGTCGACAGCCGACGCCGCAGGCGCCACGATCGCAGGAACGCCGACCGGCCTGGCGGCCAGCACGGCCACTGCCCCCGCCTCGACGGCGGCCCTGGCGAAGTCGTGGCCGTCCGAATGCGCCCCGGGCAGGGCGAGGAAAAGCCCGCCCGGCGTGATGGACCGCGAGTCGAACTCGACGGTGCCGGTGACACACGTCGCCTGAGCATCGGCGACGCTGATATCGGACAGCCGGCCGCCGACGATCTCGGCTATCCGCGCCAGCGTCAGATCGATCACCGCGGACCTCCCCGACTATCAAGGGCGCGGGCCAGTTCGTCGCGGTCATCGAAAGGCCGGGTCTGTCCGCCGCCGGTCTGCCCGGTCTCGTGTCCCTTACCGGCGATCACCACCACGTCGCCACGGCGCGCCCAGCCGACGGTGTGGGCGATCGCCTCGTACCGATCACCGATCTCGACGACTTCGGCGGCGGGTTCGCGCCGCACTGCGGTGGCCCCGGCCACGATGGCGGCTCGGATCGCGGCCGGATCCTCATCGCGGGGGTTGTCGTCGGTGACGACCACCAGGTCGGCGAGTTCGGCCGCGACGGCCCCCATCGGTTCGCGTTTGCCGGGATCACGGTTGCCGCCGGCGCCGAAGACCACGGCCAGCCTCGACCCCGGCCGGCGCAGGGTTTCCAGCACGGCGCGCAGTGCGCCGGGTTTGTGCGCGTAGTCGACGATCGCAAGGAAGTCCTGACCGCGTTCGATCACCTCGAGGCGACCGGGAACCGATGCCGTGCGCAGTCCGGGAGCGGCCTGCTCGGGTGAGATCCCGATGGCGTCCAGCATGGCCAGCGCCAGTAGTGCGTTGGCCACGTTGTAGCGGCCGGGTAGCCGGATACGAAGCCGGTGGTGCACACCGGCCGGATCGACCGCGCTGAACTCCTGAAGGCCCCCTCGGGGATCTCCGTCGAGGCTGAGGACATCCTCGACTCGCCAATCAGCCGCCGCGCCCTCGGGGCGCCAATCAGCCGCCGCGCCCTCGGCGCTGACGGTGACGGCATCACCAGCGCGCCGCGCCATGGCCCGGCCCGCCTCATCGTCGACGCACACCACGGCGCGGTGCGCATGCAGCGGCGAGGAGGGATCGAACAGTCGCGCCTTGGCGTCGAAGTACGCTTCCATCGTCGGGTGGAAGTCCAGATGGTCGCGGGAGAGATTGGTGAAACCGCCTACGGCGAAACGGATTCCGTCCACCCGGCCGAGTTCGAGTGCGTGGCTGGATACTTCCATCACCACGGTGTCGACACCGCGCTCGGCCATCACCGCGAGCAGTGCCTGAAGCGCCGGCGCCTCCGGGGTGGTCAATGCGCTCGGCACATCCTCCCCCGCGATCCGCACACCAACGGTGCCGATCAATCCCGCAGTCCGGCCCGCCGCGCGCAACCCGGCCTCGATCAGGTGCGCGGTCGTGGTTTTCCCGGATGTGCCGGTCACGCCCAGCACGACGACTCGATCCGACGGGTGTCCGTAAACGTCGGCAGCCAGCGCACCGAGGACCGAACGCGGCACGGGGTGCACCAGGATCGGCACCGGTGCCGGATCGCCGAGCAGGCGGTGGATCACCGCCGCGCCCTCGGCATCGGTGAGTACGGCCACCGCGCCGGCCTCGAGGGCGGCGCCGGTGTACTCGGCGCCGTGCGTGGATGCTCCGGGCAGCGCGGCGAACAGGTCACCGGAAACTGAATCCTGGGCGCGCAGGGTGACCCCGCCGATGCGAACGTCGGGGAGGGCCGGGCCGTCAGCGGGAACCGCGCCCACCCGGGCTGCCAGTGTCGGCAACGTCAGGCCAGGGGTGGCTCGGGGCCTCGAGGCACTGCTCACCGCCGATCACCTCCCGTCTGCCCGGTCGGCTAGTCACCCTACCGAGCAAAGGCGCCCCGGTGCCTCAGGCGGCCTGCAGCGTCAGCGGCGGTCCCGGATCCGCTGAGAGTGGGACATTCTCGCGTTGCAGCAGCCAACCGGCGAGGTTGTGGAATAGCGGTGCAGCCGAGTGGCCGGGCGTACCGTCGGCATTGCGGGACGGCGCGTCCATCATGATTCCGATGACGTAGCGAGGGTCGTCTGCCGGAGCCATCCCGGCGAAGGTGATCCAGTAGACGTCGTCGTAGTAGCAACCGCAGCCCGGATTGATTTGCTGAGCGGTGCCGGTCTTGCCGGCGACCTGGTAGCCGTCCACGGCGGCGGCCGGGCCGGTGCCCTGCTGCACACCCATCGGGTCGCGCTGAACGACCGCCCGCAACATATTGCGGACCGTGCGCGCGGTTTCCGGCGAGACCACCCGGATGCCTTTGGGTTCCGGCTCTTCGGTACGAGTCCCGTCCGCCGCGATGGTGGCTTTGACAATCCGCGGTGGGATTCGCAGGCCATCGTTGGCGATGGTTTGGTACATGCCGGTCATCTGCAGGAGGGTCATCGAAAGACCCTGTCCGATCGGTAGATTGGAGAATGTACTACCCGACCACTGGTCGATCGGCGGGACGATACCGGCGCTCTCCCCCGGTAGGCCCACTCCGGTGCGCTGGCCGAGTCCAAACTTGCCCAGCATTTCGTAGTAGCGTTCCGGGCCGAGTCGCTGGGCGAGCATCAGGGTGCCGACGTTGGACGACTTACCGAAAACTCCGGTAGTGGTGTAGGGCATCACACCGTGGCCCCACGCATCGCGGACGTTGACCCCGCCCATGTCGATGGAACCGGGTACCGAGAGCACCTCATCGGGGTTGGTCAGTCCGTACTCGATCACCGACGCAGCGGTGACCACCTTGTTCACTGAGCCGGGTTCGAACGGCGACGTCACCGGCAGGTTGCCGATCTGCCTGTCGTTTTGTCGTCCGATGTCCTGACTGGGATCGAAGGTGTTGTCGTTGGCCATGGCCAGCACCTGGCCGGTCTTGGCATCGAGCACCACCGCGGAGACGTTTCTGGCACCGGAGGCATCCCTGGCCAGCCGCACCTGCTGCTGGACGTAGTACTGGATGTCATTGTCGAGGGTCAGCTGCACGGTCGATCCGTCGACGGCCTCGTGGCGGTTGCGGTAACTGCCCGGGATCACCACGCCGTCAGAGCCCCGGTCGTAGGTGACCGACCCATCGGTTCCGGCCAGCACCGAGTCCATCGACTCCTCGAGGCCCATCAATCCGTGGCCGTCCCAATCGATTCCGCCCACAACGTTGGCGGCCAGCGAGCCGCCGGGGTACTGGCGGATATCCTGACGCTCCGCACCGACCTCGGGGAATTTTTTCGAGATCGCCTCTGCGATAGCCGGATCGACTGCGCGCGCCAGGTAGACGAAAGTCTCGTTGCTGCGCAGCTTCCTCAGAACACCGGCATAGTCCGGGGAGTTGTTCAGCTTGCCGGAGATGTCTTTGGCGATCTCCTGCAGCCGCTGATCCGGATCGGGTGCCTTCGGTGACTTCTGCTTGGCCTCGGCAAGCTGCTTGCGGATCTTCACAGGTTGGAACGTCAGGGCCCGCGCCTCGGTGGTGAAGGCCAACTCGCTGAGGTTGCGATCGATGATGCTGCCCCGCACCGCTTTTTCGACGTCGGTGACCTTCAGTTGGCCGGCGGATAGAGCGCGCAGACCCGCCGCCTGAGGGACCTGGAGGTTGAACAGCTGCGCCGCCGCCACCATGAGCGCCAGGAAGATGACGACATTGCCCACCCGGTAGCGGTAGACGAACGAGGCGCTCGACGATTCGGTTTCAGTCACCGCGCGGGTGCGCCGAGCCTTCGCAAACCGGCCTTCCCCCGCAGTCACGGGCTGCGTCGTGCTCGCCCGCACCCGCCCTCGGCGAGCGGTCGGACGCGAAACGGATTTGTCGCCTCGACTCACTGCGCCGGTCCCACGGGGACTACCCCAGCAGCAACATCGGACGCAGCAGGCACAGCAGCAACTGTAGGCACTGGAAGTACGACGGGTGCGGCAGGTGCGATCGCCAGCGTGTCACCCGCGAGCAGATCCGCTGCGGGGCCCGGCAGCGGTGGCGGGCCGGGCAGTGTCACGCCAACGGGCGCATGCGCGACGCCCGGATTTGTCACCGGATATGTCAAAGCCGGGATCAGGACCGGAACCTCCGGGCCAGCCGGCATCGAGCCCGGCAGCGACGGGGTGATCCTTCGTGGCACTTCGGCGGAGGCGCCCGGCTTGGGCACCGGCGGGACGAGCGCAGCGGGTTTGGCCGGTGGCGCAGGCGGAGTCGGGTCGGGAAGCTTGGTGTTCAGCGGTGGAGGCGGTGCGCCCGCAGCGGGCTTGGGCATACCGACAACCACCCAGTTACCCGCCGGATCCTGAACGAGGTGCGCGGTGTCCCTGGACGGGATCATGCCGAGATTGCGGGCCGCATCGGCCAGTGCGGGCGCGGACTGCGCCTCCAGCACATCCCGCTCGAGCGCTTCCTTCTGCTGCGCCAGCGCACTGTTGACTTCGCGCGCGCTGCCAAGCTGATAGGACCGCTGGGCGGAGGCAGTGGACAACCACAGCGTGATACCCAGCCCGAGGGCGAGTGCTCCGATAACCAGCATGACGAACGGGATCCGAGCAAGCAACACCTGGGGACGAAGGTCCACGCCGTCCAACTTCAGGATCAGCCGCTCCTGCAATGACGGTCGAATAACTTTGGGCGCCTTGGCTTTACGGGCCTTGGATCGAGCCTTGGCCTGAGTGGTGCTCTTAGGTCGAGAGGTCCGATCGACGGGCCGCGGCACCGGCGCGGTCTGTGGCCCCTGACGCAGGCCGTGCGACTCACGGGTTGAGCGTGTCCGGCCAGCACGGGTCGGGCCGTCCGCGGGCCGGCGCTTGCGGGCGGGCACCTCGGCGGGATGGCGCCTGCGGGCCGAGGCGTCGGCACTTCGTCGGCGCGCGGGTGTGACCTTGTCCGTCCCGGTCTGGCCACGACCCGCAGGGCCGTCTGCCTTGCGGCCGATCTTCATCAGGTGTCCTCTCCGTGACCGCTGGCTTCAGCGCGTTGGATGGCGCGCAGTCGAACCGGTGCGCTGCGCGGGTTGCGTTCGATCTCGGTGTCGTCGGCACGCTCGGCGCCCCTGGTGAGCGCGACGAAGCGGGGCTCATGCCCGGGAAGCTCCATCGGCAGACCCTCCGGTGTGCGCGAGGCGGTGGCCGCGGCGAAGGTGGTCTTGGCGATTCGGTCCTCAAGAGACTGGTAGGCCATCACGACGATGCGCCCACCCGGCCGCAGTGCGGCCAGGGCCGCAGGCAGGGCCGCGGACAGCGAATCCAACTCCGCATTCACCGCGATCCGCAATGCCTGGAAGGTGCGTTTGGCGGGGTGCCCACCGGTCCGCCGAGCCGGTGCAGGAATCGCGTCGTAGAGGATCTCCACGAGTTCCCCGGTTCGGGTCAGGGGTTGACGTTTGCGCCGCTCGACGATGAACCCGGCGATACGGGAGGCGAATTTCTCCTCACCGAAGCGACGCAGAACATCGGTCAACCCGGAACGGTCGTAGGTGTTGAGGATCTCGGCTGCGGTCAAGTCCGCGTCAGGATCCATCCGCATGTCCAGCGGGGCGTCCTGGGAGTAGGAGAACCCGCGATCCGCGCGATCCAGTTGCATCGAGGAGACACCCAGGTCGAACAGCACGCCATCGACCGAATCCGTTGCAGTAAGACCGGTTTCGACCAAGGCCGCTGCGAGCCCGTCGTATCGGGTGCGCACCAGTTGAACCCGGTCGCCGAACTTCTCGAGCCGGGACGCCGCGATCGCCATCGCGTCAGGGTCCCGGTCCAGGCCGATCAGCCGCACTCCCGGGAACGAGCGCAGAAACCGCTCGGCATGACCGCCGGCCCCCACGGTGGCGTCGATCAGCACCGCGCCGGATCCATCGAGGGCGTGTGCCGTCAGCGCCGGGGCGAGGAGTTCCACACAGCGATCCAGCAGAACGGGAATGTGCCCGTGGTCCGGTTCATCTGAGGGGGCCACGAGGCATCCTCCGGGTTGGTGGGGTGGCACGGGTTGGGACTCTGACGCCCCTGCAGCGAGGTCCCTGTCCGACTTTGCGAACCTGGCGTCGGGGAAGTACGCCAGGGTCGGTTCGGACAGAGGCCACGCTGCACGGGCATGCGGCGATGCCGCCAGCTCAGATGATGTCGCTGAGTGCTTCATCGCTGGCCGCGGAAAAGTTCTCTTCGTGGGTCTGCTGGTAGTCCTGCCACGCCTGGGCGTCCCAGATCTCCATGAAGTCGACCGCCCCGATCACCACGCACTCCTTGGAAAGGTTGGCGTAGCGCCGGTGGTCGGCGGACAACGTGATCCGACCCTGGGAATCCGGATGTTGCTCATCGGTGCCCGCTGCCAGGTTGCGCAGGAAAGCCCTGGCCTCCGGGTTGCTCCGGGATGTCTGCGAGGCGCGCTGGGCCAGCTGTTCGAACTGCGCGCGAGGGTAGACCGCGAGGCTGTGGTCTTGGCTTTTCGTGACCATCAACCCTCCTGCCAGCGCGTCGCGGAACTTGGCGGGCAGTGTCAGCCGGCCCTTATCGTCCAACCTGGGCGTATAGGTGCCGAGAAACATGCTGCGCACATCTCCTTGCCCCTAGAACCTCCGGAGTGACCGCCACTCCGCTGTGCGCCACACTACCCCACAATCCCCCACTTTGCTCCACTATAACGGCAAAAAATGTGGCAGTCCCCCACTTCACGCCCCACCAGGAGTGCAGAAGTCCTGTTCAGACTCGAGAATTCGGCTGGGAGTGCAGGTCAGGGCGCGGTGGGGAGGTGTGGGGACCCCGCATCAGAAGCCTTGTTTCAAACCATCAACTGATCCGCAACTGATGTAATAGGGCCGCCCAGGAAACGAGGAGACGTCTGAATGCCTTTGTCATGGAGATTTTCCGCTCTCGCCGACCGCCACCGCGCGCTGGGGTCCAAGCTCGAGGACTGGAGTGGCATGGGCACTGCCTGGACCTATGACAAGGACATCTATGCCGAGCACATTGCTGTGCGCACCAAGGCAGGGCTCATGGATGTGTCGGGCCTCAAGAAGGTTCATGTCGTCGGCCCGCACGCCATGGCGGTGCTCGACTACATCACCACCCGCGATCTGACCAAGGTGTATCCCGGCAAGTCGGTGTATGCCTGCATGCTGAACGACCGCGGCATGTTCACCGATGACTGCATCGTCTTTCGCACGGGTCCCAACTCCTGGTTGCTGGTGCATGGTTCGGGCTCGGGGCATGAAGAAGTGGTCAAGGCGGCCATCGGCCGCAATGTCGCCGTGCTGTTCGACGACGACCTGCATGACCTCTCCCTGCAGGGACCCTTGGCGGTCGACTTTCTCGCCGAACACGTGCCGGGAATCCGCGACCTCAAGTACTTCCACCACATGCCGACGACACTGTTCGGCGCCCCGGTGATGATCTCGCGTACCGGCTATACCGGCGAGCGCGGCTATGAAATCTTCGTGCGCGGCGAGGATGCGCCAATGGTTTGGGACACGATCCTCGACAAGGGCAAGTCGATGGGCATCATCCCGGTGTGCTTCAGCGTGCTCGACATGCTGCGCGTGGAAAGCTATCTGCTGTTCTATCCCTACGACAATTCGCAGATGTATCCCTTCCCCGATCAGCCGCCTGGCGACTCCCTCTGGGAACTCGGCCTCAACTTCACGGTGAGCCCCGGCAAGACCGGCTTCCGCGGTTTTGAGGAGCACTACAAGCTCAAGGGCAAGGAGCGCTTCAAGATCTTCGGCGTGCTGGTTGATGCCGATGGCCCCACCGACCTCGGCGACGAGATCTGGGCGGACGGCAAGAAGGTCGGTGTCATCACCTGCCCGTGCTACTCCAAGCTCACCAACAAGAGCATGGCCATTGCCCGCCTCGACGTGCCGTACGCGAAGCAGGGCACGCCGCTGGAGATCCGTGGCGCGAATGTGAAGGCCAAGGCGATTGCCCACACCATCACGTTCGATGACCCGGAGAAGAAGAAACGCACGGCAGTCGGCTAAGAAAAGTCACGTCGAATGCTCGTTGCAGGCATCAAGAGCCGACCGGTGTATGGCGGCCTCACTGTGGACCCCAACGCCAGGCGGCACCTCTTCGCCCTCGAGGGCGAAGGGGCGCTTGCCCTCACCGATGAAGTGGCCACAGCAGGAAATGACTTCCTGTCCTCTGCCGACATCCTCTTCGTGGCGGCCGGCTCGCGCGCGGCGGAGCATGACAAAGCCCTCGCTGCGCTGGGTTCGGGTACGTTCTGGCAGGCCCCAACCATCCCCGTGCTGCTCAACCGTTTGAATGTCATGCTGAGCCGGGCCCATATGGGGACGCGCCTCTATCTGGCCGGAACCGAGGGCTTCATCGGCCAGGCGATGCAGGTGGCGCTTGACCATGGCATCGACCCGGGCTCGGTGCACTGCGAGCATCGCGGCTCGACGGCACGACGGGTGCAGTGCGTTCACTGCAAGGGCATCACCGAGAACGTCACCACAAGTCCCTATGACTGCACGAGTTGTGGGCTCTCGCTTCTGGTGCGCGATCACTACTCGCGCCGGATCGGTGCCTTTCAGGGTGTCAACATCGATGCCGAGGAACCCGGCACCGCACCCCAGCCTGAGGAACTCTTTCCTTGATTACCAACGCGGGGACCATCAACACCGAAATGGAAGTCCGGGTGGCCAAGATCACGCCGGTGGCGGACGCGGTGAAATGCTTCCGCTTCGAGCGGCTTGACGGCCAGCCGATGCCGGTGTTCTCGGGCGGCGCGCATGTCATCGTGTCGATGCGCGACGGGCAGGTGCTGCGCCGCAACCCCTACTCACTCATGTCTGCGCCGGGAGATACCAGCGGCTACGAAATCAGTGTGCTGCGCGTGGAAAAATCGCGCGGCGGTTCGGCTTTTCTGCATGAGACGCTGAAAGAGGGCGATACGCTGGTCCTGAGCCAGCCGGTGAATCTCTTTCCCTTTGATCACCGTGGCAAGAAGCACATCCTGATGGCGGGCGGAATTGGAATCACCCCGTTCATGGCCATGATGGACCAGATGGAACGCGAGGGCCAGGCCTTCGAGCTCCACTACGGCGTCCGCACCCGCAGCCATGGTGCCTATTGGGAAGGGCTCCAGCAGCGCTATGGCGCGCACCGCGTCAAGATCTACTGCGATGAGGAAAAGCTCTTCATCCCGGTGGACGATATCCTTGGCAACCAGCAGCTCAGCACGCATCTCTATGTCTGCGGCCCGCCGGGCATGATTAGCGGTGTGTTGGGCACGGCGCGCCAGCTCGGCTGGCCCGCGGAGAATCTGCACTCCGAGGAATTCCTGGCACCGCCGCCCGGCAAGGCCTTCCAGGTGAAACTAACGCGCGCCAAGCGCGTGATCGATGTGGCGCCCCATCAAAGTATCCTCGAAGCCGTTGAAGCCGCCGGCATCGAAGCACCCTACCTCTGCCGCGGCGGGGCCTGCGGTCAGTGCGAAACAGCCGTCGTCTCCTGCGAGGGAGAGATCGAACACAACGACCACTTCCTGGAGCCAGACGAAAAGGCCTCTGGAACCAAGATCATGATCTGCGTCTCCCGCATCAAGGGCAACGCCGTCACCCTCGACATTTAGGAGGCCTCCCGATATGACCATCGATTTCCGGAATGAAACCTTCCGCGACGACTTCACATTCCGAAACAGCCCGGAAACCATCCGGCGCTTCCCCTTCCCGTTCCACGAAGACAAATACATGTATGCGGTGAACATGGAGCCGCATGTGCCCGCCGGCCCCACGGGCCACGCCTATAACAACGCCATCGATGTCGATGAGCATTATGTGGCCGAGATGCGCGATCGCGCGCTCGTGCTCAATGAAGATCCGCTGCGCTACCAGGCCCTGCCGCACATGATGGCCGCGCAATGGGACACGCTCGAGTTGCTGATGGAGCAGCAGGCTGCTGCCTACCCGGAGTATTTCTCGCTCACCAAGGACGGCGACCGCTGGCACTGGCTCAACCGTCCACTTGGCATCGACCAGATCTTCACCTTCGGTGACGCCACCACCTTGCCGATGGAGCCGTTCGAATTCATCACGCGCCAGGCGCAGGGAGATTTCTGCATTGTCGACCAGCGCGACGGCAATCTGTGGATGGATGCCGGCATGGTAACGACCCAGGCAGACTGGTCGCTTGATTTCGACGTTGGCATGAACTTCTTCGAATGGCACGGCCCGGTGCCACTGGCGCACGAGATTGGTGTATTCGAACGTGCGCTCAAATTCCTGCTCAATCTCCAGCAGGGCAAGCCGGTGCGCCGTCTCAACTGGACGATGACCATCAATCCGCGCCTCGACACCAGCCCCGAGAATTACCACAAATGGGGGCCCGACCGCACCACCGTGACACCGGAAAATGTCGGCACCAAGGTGCATCTGCGCTGCGAACTGCAGAGCCTATGGCGCCTGCCGCGTTCCAACGCCATCCTGTTCGTGATCCGCTGCTATCTAATCAAGATGGAGGAGCTGGTCACTGTTCCGAAATGGGGCCGACGCTTCCACCGCGTTCTGCGTGACCTGCCGCCAGAGCTCATCGACTACAAGGGCCTCACGCGTTACCGCCCCACCACTGTCGAGTGGCTGTCGAAATACGATGATGGAACGCCGACCAGCACCGGCATCTACCCAGACTGATATACACGAACGTCACGACCATCCAGGGAGACATCATGACCAGGGTTGCAGTAATAGGCGCCGGCCCGTCCGGGCTCGCAGCACTTCGTGCCTTCCAGTCTGCCAAGAAGAAGGGCGCCGCGATCCCTGAAGTTGTCTGCTTCGAGAAGCAGGACGACTGGGGTGGGTTGTGGAAATACACCTGGCGCACCGGCCTTGATGAGTACGGAGAGCCCGTCCACTGCTCCATGTACCGCTACCTGTGGTCCAACGGCCCCAAGGAGTGCCTCGAATTCGCCGACTACACCTTCGAGGAACATTTCGGCAAGCCGATCGCTTCCTATCCCCCGCGCGCTGTACTGGGGGACTACATCGCTGGCCGCGTGAAGAAGGCCGGAGTGCGCAAGTGGATTCGCTTCAACACCCCTGTACGCATGGTCGAATTCGACAAGAAGAAAAAGAAGTTCGCGGTCACGGTTCATGACCGCCCGAAGGACCGGATGTACACCGAAGAGTTCGACTACGTGATCTGTGCATCAGGCCACTTCTCGACGCCGCACGTTCCCTTCTTCCCCGGTCTGGAAGCATTCAGTGGCCGCGTGCTGCACGCGCATGATTTCCGCGATGCACTGGAGTTCAACGGCAAGGACATTCTCATCGTCGGCCGAAGCTACTCGGCCGAGGATATTGGTTCGCAGTGCTGGAAGTACGGTGCCAAGTCCGTTACCACCACCTACCGCTCGGCTCCCATGGGCTTCAAGTGGCCGCCGAATTTCGAGGAGCGCCCACTGCTGCAGAAGGTCGAGGGTAAGACGGCCTATTTCAAGGACGGCAGCAGCAAGGATGTGGACGCCATCATCCTGTGCACCGGCTATCAGCACTACTTCCCCTTCCTGCCGGAAGACCTTCGCCTCAAGACCGCCAACCGCCTCTGGCCCGCGAAGCTCTACAAAGGCGTTGTCTGGCAGGACAATCCGCGCTTCTTCTATATCGGGATGCAGGATCAGTTCTATACCTTCAACATGTTCGACGCACAGGCCTGGTACGTGCGTGACATCATCCTCGGCCGCATCAAGCTGCCCAAGGTCGATGCCATGATCAAGGACTGGAAGAAGTGGCTCAAACGCGAGAAAAAACTTGCTGATGCCGAGCAGATGATCTGGTTCCAGGGCGACTATGTAAAGGACCTGATCAGCGCGACCGACTATCCGCAATTCGATATCGAGGGCGTCAACAAGACCTTCATGGACTGGGAGCACCACAAGATGGATGACATCATGGGCTACCGGAACAATGCCTACCGTTCGTTGATCACCGGCACCATGAGTCCCAAACACCACACGCCGTGGAAGGACGAACTCGACGACTCGATGGAAGCCTATCTGCGCACCAAGTGACTAGCTGCGCGGCCTAGTCTTCTCGGGGTCGTAATGCGCGAACTTCACGATCTGCGCCGGCAGGCGCTTCTGCAGCCCGTCGAGCTTTCCGATCTCAACCTCGGTGCCGATGGCCGAATGGAGCGCATCAAGGCGGGCGAGCGCGATGTTCTTGCCAAGTATCGGTGAGCGAACGCCGCTGGTGACCACCCCCACCTGGGCGCGACCAATGTGCACACAGTCGCCGTGACCCACCGCTTCATTTGACTCGATCTCAAGTCCCACCAGCTTGCGGCGCGGATGCTCCTTGCGCCCGACGAGCGCCTCCTTGCCGATGAAATCATCCGCCTTGGTTTTGAGCGGAACAGTAAAGCCGATGCCGGCCTCGAAGGGGTCGGTCTCCGAGTCGAACTCGTAATTCGCGAAAATCAGCCCTGACTCAACGCGCACCATGTCGAGGGCCTCAAGCCCCATCGGGCTGATGCCGTGCTTCTGACCTGCCTCCCAGACTGCGTCAAACACCGCGACGGCATCCTTGGGGTGGCAGAAAATCTCATATCCGAGCTCACCTGTGTAACCGGTGCGCGAGACGACCACCGGCGGCCCTTCGAAATGCCCGATGCGACCCACCGCGAAGCGGAACCATTCGAGCTCACCGATGGCGGGCTGGGCGGGCGACGTCCAGATGATCTCCTTCAGAAGTTCGCGGCTGTTAGGGCCCTGCACGGCGATATTGTGCAGCTGGTCGGTCGAGGAGCGCACCCAGGCCTTGTAGCCGGCCTTCTCGGCCTGCTCGCGCAGCCAGATACCGGAATAGTCATCGCCGCCGATCCACCGGAAGTTGTTCTGCCCCAATCGGAATACTGTGCCGTCATCGATCATGCCGCCATTTTCGTAACACATGGCGGAATAGACGACCTGCCCTGTTGACAGCTTGCGAATATCGCGCGTGAGGCAATATTGCAGCAGCGCCTCCGCATCAGGCCCGGTGACTTCAAACTTGCGCAGCGGCGAGAGATCGAGCACTACGCATTTCTCGCGGCAGGCCCAGTATTCGCTGATCGGCCCGTCATTGTTAAAACGGTTGGCCAGCCAGAAGCCGCGGTATTCGGTGAAGTTGCGCGTGAGGGCGGAAAACCGGGGATGGAAGGCGGTTTCCCGGGTCAGCTGGACGTCGGCGTCAGGTGTCATGCGATGGGCCACTGCTCTCGAGAATTTTTTGGTTGCTGCATAGGTGCGAACGTGAATGTCGGTGGGATCCCAGCCATTCGCCGCGTCGATGTCGTCCGAGCAGGACGAGGACACGCAGACAATATCGGTCAGGGCGCGCATCAGCACATAGTCGCCCGGACGCGACCATGGCTCGTCGAGATAGAGCTGGTTCTGGTGGTCGATATTGGTGTTGTAGAAATAGTTAATCGCCTCCCAGCCCTTGCGCGGGGCGACGCCGTAGGGCGCGAGCGCCTGGTTGAAGTTGTCCGTGCAGTTGACATGGCCGGGATAGCCCATGTCGTCGTAGTAGCGGCTGTTGCAGGCCGTGGCGAAGGCGTCATGGCGGCCCACCGTGTCCTGCACGATCTCAACCAACGGCTCGAACTCGCGGTCGAAGGCTTTGGAGGGAAGCCCCGGTGTGGGGTAGCTGCGCCCGAGAAGCGTGCGTGTCACGGTCGAGTCGAGCGCTAAATCAAGACCTTTGTCCACCTTGCGTGCGGCTAGCGCCTGGAAATCCGAGCACTGGCGGCCGGATACGTCAATCACCTGGATCCACTCGCCCGCCCGCACCAGATAGGCATTGGCGGTGGCGGCCCTGATCCGGATGTCCGCCAGCGGATCGGCGAGCGGTTCGGGCAAGACGTCGAGCGTCTTTCCATCCCGCCCCTGGGCGCGGATGATTCGTAGCTCAATGCCGGTCGCGGTGTCCTGTGCCGCCGGCGACATGTCTGCGCCCGGTGCTGCAACGGTCAACAGCCCATCACGCGCCACAGTCAGGCCGGCGGTGTTGCCCGCCGGGCTCTGCCCGCCAAACAGGCAGGTGGCGCGTGCCTGACCCAGATCGATGTTGCGCCGCCGAAAGGCGCTGAGGGTGCGTACCGCTGAATCGCTGGTGCCGGCGAGCATGGCCTTGAGGCCAGCTGCATCGCTGTCACCGACCGCACCCAGTGCCGTGAGATCGAATCGACCGGACATATCGCAAAACAGCACTTCACAGCGCTGGCCACCCTCGGTGTCGGTGAGTAGCAGTTGATCGCCGGCCCCCACGGCCACCACCACGCTTCCGGCGCCCGGGACCGGATAACGCTCGACATGGGGCGCTAGCGTCCGTACGCCCGGCCGCAGAATGCGGCTGGCAGGTGGCGCCATATTGGGTAGCAACACGTTCAGCATCAGGGTGTCTCTGAATGAGACCGTGCGCGGGTTACCCGGTCCGACGCCGTGGCCATCAACGCCATGATCTAAATTCGCCCAACCGCCGACATAACGTCATTAAACATTGTTTCCTGGGGGTTAGGCGGGGAACAGCGGCGCGTGAAGTCCGCAACGGCAAAGCGGCGAAACCACTGCCCCGACGGTCGCTCTCGCGGCATAGTAACCAGCGCAGAGCCTCGCCCGAACGCAAGGACGCTCTCCCACCCCCGACGGGAAGGGCCGCGACCTGCGAGAGCCGGATCAACGGAGGAGACGACGACATGGCCACCAAAGCGACCTCAGGCGAATCAACCAACGCACAATCAGGCGAGCTCGTTCGGGCTCTCGACTGGAAGGGCGCCTTCTGGGTCGCCGCGGGTGTGCCGCCCCTGGTTCTCTTCTCCATCGGCGGCATCGCCGGCACGACAGGCAAGCTCGCCTTCCTCGTGTGGATCATCTCGATGGTGATGGGCTTTCTGCAGTCCTTCACCTATGCCGAAATCGCCGGCATGTTCGGCAACAAGTCGGGCGGCGCATCGATCTATGGCGCCACGGCCTGGCTGCGCTACTCCAAATTCATCGCGCCGCTCTCGGTGTGGTGCAACTGGTTCGCCTGGAGCCCGGTGCTCTCGCTGGGCCTGGTCATCGCGGCGGGCTACATCCTCAATGCGCTGTTCCCCATTCCGGCAGGCGACTCACAGATGGTTGTTGACTGGATGACGGCGAATGCCAGCCAGTTCACGGCCAAGTCCCAATCCGTGATCGATTACATGGCGGCCAATGCCGGCGTCACCGAAGCGGATGCCATCTCAGCGGTGGCTACCCAGGGCGGTGTCGACGCGCTCACGCCCGCCATCCGCACCTGGGAAGCCTTCACCATCAACGTGCCGGGCCTTGGCGGCCTGCACTTCAATGCAACCTTCCTGATCGGCGTCGCCCTGATGCTGATCATCTTCGCGATCCAGCATCGCGGTATCGCCAACACGGCCGCGGCGCAGAAGTGGCTTGCCATCATCGTGCTGGTGCCACTGCTGCTCGTCGGCCTGGTGCCGATCCTGACCGGTGCCATCGACTGGTCCAACGTCACCGGCCTGGTGCCGCCCACCGCCGCCTATTCAGGCGTTGATGCGGCAGGCTGGACGCTGGGTGGCTGGACACTGTTCCTGGGCGGCCTCTACATCGCCGCCTGGTCCACCTACGGCTTCGAGACCGCTGTGTGCTACACCGGCGAACTCAAGAACCCGAGGACCGACACCTTCAAGGCGATCTTCTACTCGGGCCTGCTGTGCGCCGTGTTCTTCTTCCTGATCCCGTTCTCCTTCCAGGGCGTGCTGGGTCAGGAGGGAATGCTGGAGCCTGGCATTGCCGACGGCACCGGCGTCGGCGAAGCGCTCGGCAACATGGTTGGTGGCGGCAAGGTCGTCACGCAGATCTTCGTGATCCTGATGATCCTCGCCTTGTTCATGGCCATCATGACGGCCATGGCTGGATCTTCGCGCACCCTCTACCAGGGATCGAAGGACGGCTGGCTGCCGCGCTACCTGACACACGTCAACCCGCATGGTGCACCCACCCGCGCCATGTGGACGGACCTCGGATTCAACGTGTTCCTGCTGGCGCTGGCCTCTGACGTCAAGGGCTACTTCTTCGTTCTGGCGATCTCCAACGTGGGCTACATCATCTTCAACTTCCTCAACCTCAACGCGGGCTGGATCCACCGCGTGGACTCGGGCCATATTGCGCGTCCGTGGAGGGCGCCCACCGTCCTCATCGGCATCAACACTGTGCTCGCCTTCGTCAACGCCCTGTTCCTGGGTGCCGGCGCCAAGGCCTGGGGTTACAACACCGCGCTGTGGGCCGGTCTCATCTTCGCCGCGCTCATCATCCCGGTGTTCGCCTACCGTCACTACATCCAGGATGGCGGCAAGTTCCCCGCGGGTGCCCTCGAAGACCTTGGCCTCAATGACGGCGACATGGGCGAGCGCAAGGCGGGCATGTGGCCCTACCTGACGCTGATCGCGGGTGCCGCGCTCGTACTCTGGGCTAACTGGTTCTTCGTCCTGCCCACGTGACGGCGCCCCGCGAGTAAGGCTTCTACTCGACTGCTACTCGTCGAAACGACGGCGGAAGCGGTCTTCCATACGGCTGCTGAACGAGCCACCGGCGCTCTTACCGCGACGCTGACGAGAACTCACCGGCGCGGCGCCACGCTCGCGGGTGCCCTGCGCCCGCGGACCGGTGACTGCGAACACGACACCGACGAACATCACCAGGAAGCCGAGCACCGACAGAGCCGGGAAGCCGCCCAGCATGGTGGCCTTGACCGCGACCCCGGTAACGAGCATTGCCAGTCCGAGCAGAAAGAGTCCGGCCCCCTGGAGGCGCCTGCGCGTTGAAGGAGCCCGCAGAGTTCCGCCGCGAACGCTGGACGCGAACTTCGGGTCCTCGGCATAGAGAGCGCTCTCGATCTGATCGAGCATCCGCTGCTCATGCTCGGAGAGTGGCATTCGGCCCTCCTTGCCCAAATCGCCCAGTCACAACACGTGAACATATCCCGCCCGGCAACACCGGGGTTGGGTAACCACATGATACGAGGCCACGGTGCCTGACACCACCCGGTTCAACCAGCCATTTACTCGGCGGGTTGGATTTCTGAGTGTAGTCCGGCCGGGCGAATCCCCGGTACCGGTCACCTTGCCGTAAGACCTTGGTCATGACCGGGCCGGGCGGCGCGACCAACCGCCACCATAATGGCGAGGTGGCAACTGGCCCGGTACGGACGCCGAAAGGGGGCATCGGAGGCGTTGGCGACTTTCCTGATCGACCTGGCGCCCGATGAGATGAAGCGCCGCTTGGACGACGCGCTGAACGTCTACATCGATGCGATGCGCTACCCGCGTGGCACCGAGTCTCAACGGGCGTCAATGTGGCTTGAGCACACCCGGCGGCGCGATTGGCGAGCGGTGGCGGCCGTCGAGGCCGATACCGGGGCGGGCGAAATTCCCGCGGCCGAGCACTTGGCGGTCGCCCCCATGCTCGGGGTGGCCTACGGGTATCACGGCGCCGCCGATCACTGGTGGCAGCAGCAGGTGGTGCGGGGCCTGCACCGGGTCGGCTTTCCCCACGACGAAACCGCCCGGCTGATGGGCGACTACTTCGAACTCACCGAACTTCACATTCACCCCAGCGCGCAGGGGCGTGGGCTGGGCGAGGCGCTGGCACGCCGACTGCTGGCCGGCCGTCCGGAGGCCAACGTGCTGCTGTCCACGCCGGAGACAAACGGTGAAGACAACCGCGCCTGGCGGCTGTACCGGCGACTGGGCTTCACCGATATCATCCGCGGCTACCACTTCGCCGGGGACCCGCGGGCATTCGCCATCCTGGGTCGAACGCTCCCGCTGTGACGCGAATCTGGCACGATACCCCTCGTGCGATCTCCTCTCCAGGCCCGAAACCGTCGCACACGTCTGCGGGCGCTGACAATGCTGGTGTTGTTCGTGGCGCCACTGACGGCCGGATGCCTGCGCGTGCACGCCTCGATCACGGTGTCCGATGATGACGCGGTATCCGGCGAGATCGTCGCAGCCAGCAAGGCTCGCGACGACAAGGACAGCGGCCCGCAATTCGACCAGAACCTGCCGTTCAGCCAGAAGGTCGCGGTATCGCCCTATGACACCGACGGATACGTCGGTTCGCGGGCCACTTTCTCCGACCTCTCCTTCGCCGAGTTGCCGCAGCTGGCCAACCTCAGCCGCGACGCCACCGGAGTGGATATCTCGCTGCGCCGGGCGGGTGGCCTGGTGATGCTCGAGGGCCGGGTCGACCTCACCAACGTGACCGATACCGAGGCTGACGTCACGTTCAGCGTGGCCTTCCCGGGAGAGGTCACCTCCACCAACGGTGATCGGGTGGATACCGATGTGGTCGAGTGGACACTCAAGCCGGGCGTGGTGAACACCATGAGCGCGCAATCCCGGTACACCGACCCCAGCACCCGTTCGTTCAATGCGGCGGCCCTCTGGCTCGGGCTGGCCGCCTTCGTCGTGGCCGGCCTCATCGCAGCCCTGGCATGGCGGGACCGCGACACCTCACCCCGGTTCGTGCCCGTCGAGCAAGACGAAGAGGAAGGGGCGCCACGCTGAGCGTTCACGCAGCAGCGCCGTCGGCCGTCGAGTTGGCCGCCGCCGTCACCGATGAACTTCGCGGATACCTGGCCGCGCGACGCACCGATGCCACGTACATAGGTACCGAGTACGACGGCCTCATCGGGGTCCTCGAGGACTTCGTGCTGCGCGGCGGCAAGCGATTACGGCCGGCCTTTGCGTACTGGGGCTACCGCTCGGTAACCCCCGGTCCTGATGACAGCGTCGACGCGGAGGCGCTCAGGTTGTTTTCCGCACTGGAACTACTGCACGCCTGCGCGCTCGTCCACGACGACGTGATCGACGACTCCGCCACTCGCCGCGGCATGCCGACGGTGCACGTGCACTTCACTGAGTTGCATCGCAATCGGAGCTGGCACGGCTCCCCCGAACAGTTCGGCCGCTCGGCTGCGATCCTGCTAGGCGATCTCTCGCTGGTGTGGGCTGACGACATTGTCGCCGGGACGGAACTGTCGGCTGACGGCCGGCAGCGGGTTCGACGCGTGTGGTCCGATATCCGCACCGAGGTGCTTGGCGGTCAGTACCTCGATATCGTCGCCGAGTCCAGTGGCGCAGAGTCGATCGCGTCGGCGATGAACGTCAATACCTACAAGACGGCGTCCTACACGGTGTCTCGACCGCTGCAGTTGGGTGCCGCAGCGGCCGCGGATCGGCCCGATGTGCAGAGCATCTTCGGCGCGTTCGGCACTGATCTGGGCGTGGCCTTCCAATTGCGCGATGATGTTCTCGGGGTGTTCGGCGACCCAGCGGTGACCGGCAAGCCGTCCGGGGATGACCTGCGCTCCGGCAAGCGCACCGTGTTGCTGGCCGAGGCGCTGGATCGGGCCGGTGATTCCGATCCGGCAGCCGCCAAACTACTGCGCTCCTCGATCGGCACCGAGCTGACCGACTCCCAGGTGAGCACGCTGTGCTCGGTCATCGAATCGGTCGGAGCACTGGCCGCCGTGGAGGACCACATCGACACGCTCACCCGCCGTGCACTGGCAGTCCTTTCAAGCGCGCCGATCAATGCACCGGCCAAGGTCGGTCTGACCGAGCTCGCCGGATTGGCCGCCAACCGGTCGGCCTAGGCCAATGTCCGCCGGCACACCGACGACTGCGGCCTCACCTCCGACGGGACTGCACCGCCTGATCGCATTCGCGCGCTCTGATGAGGGCAGGCCGGCGCGGCTTGGGCTCCTGGGCGCGGCGCTGATCACCCTCGGTGGCGTCGGCGCCGGCAGCACCCGGCAGCACGACCCCCTCTTGGAATCGTTGGGGCTGTCCTGGCTGCGATTCGGTCATGGCCTGGTGGTGTCTTCGACGCTGCTGTGGCTCGGCGTCATCGGGCTACTGGTGGCGTGGCTCTGGCTGGGCCGGCGGATGCTCGACGGCGGCAGGGTCAGCGAGTACACGATGATCGCGACGACCGGGTTCTGGCTGGCACCCCTGCTGCTGAGTGTGCCGTTGTTCAGTCGTGACACCTACTCCTATCTGGCTCAGGGTGCACTGTTGCGGGACGGGTTCGACCCCTACGCTGTCGGCCCGATCGACAACCCGAACTCGTTGTTGGACAACGTCAGCTCGATCTGGACGACCACACCGGCGCCGTATGGCCCCGCTTTTATCCTGATCGCCAAGTTCGTGACGCTAGTCGTCGGCAATAACGTCGTGGCCGGAACTATGCTGCTGCGGTTGTGCATGCTGCCCGGGCTGGTGCTGCTGATCTGGGCCGCGCCGCGGGTGGCCCGCCATATCGGCGCTGATGGCGCGGTGGCGCTGTGGATCTGTGTTCTCAATCCGTTGGTGATTGTTCACCTGATGGGCGGGGTGCACAACGAGATGCTGATGGTCGGGCTCATGATGGCCGGTATCGCACTCACATTCTCCCGGCATCATATCGCGGGCGCGACGCTGATTGCGGTGGCGGTAGCGGTGAAAGCCACTGCGGTGCTTGCGCTTCCATTCATGGTCTGGGTGTGGATGCGTCATCTCGCGGGAGGCCGGCTGCGGGCGTTTCTCATCGCATCAGCGGCGTCGGTGGCGACCTTCGTCGCGGTGTTCGCAGTGCTCTCCGCTGTTGCCGGGGTTGGGCTGGGCTGGCTGACCGCCCTGGCCGGTTCGGTGAAGATCATCAACTGGCTGACCATCCCGACCGCGGTCGCGAACCTGACCAACGCGATCGGCGGACTGTTCATGCCGGTCAACTTCTATGCCATTCTCGATGTCACCCGCATTGTCGGTATCGGCATCATCGGAGTGTCACTTCCCCTGCTGTGGTGGCGTTTTCGTCATACCGATCGTGAAGCGCTGCAGGGTATCGCGTGGGCGATGCTAGTCGTCGTACTGTTCGTACCCGCCGCGCTGCCGTGGTACTACACCTGGCCGCTTGCCGTGGTGTCGGCGCTGGCCCAGTCGCGGCCGGCGATCGCTCTCATCGCGGGGTTCTCAACCTGGATCATGGTGATCTTCAAGCCCGACGGTGCCCACGGCATGTACTCATGGCTGCACCTGTTACTGGCCACGGCGTGCGCCGTCGCGGCGTGGCGATCGCTGCATCGCGATCACGTCGTGAGTTAGGCAATATCAGTGGGCCCGATCAGTACCCCATCGCCTGGGCCCGGCGCAGCACCTCGCGAGCCTGGTGGGCGTGCAGGGCATCGACCGGGCGGGCGTTGGAAATCGCCTCGCGCACACCGTCGTGAGTCACCGTCAGCGATGGGTCGGCGGTGAACAGCCAGCGCATGATCTCGGCATCCTGAAATCCACCGTCCCGGAGGACCGCAAGGAGTCCGGGCAACGGCTTGGCCACCTCCCCGCCGTCGGTGAAGAACAACCGCGGTACCACCGGGATGCCGTTGCGGCGAACCGCCACCAGCTGGCCGTCCCGGAGGCGCTGATGCACTTTGGTCACCGGTATCCGCAGTAGTTCAGCCACCGTGGGCAGGTCGTAGACCGGTTCATCGGGGTCGAGAACGTCATCGCTGGCCGGAATGGTGCTCACGCGAACAGTCTAGAACCGCACCGCCTTCGGACCCGCGAGGAGTCGGCAGACTTAGGATGGGTAGGTGACGACTGACCCGCTCGTCGGTACGTTGCTCGACGGCCGGTACCGCGTCCAGGCAAGGATCGCCACTGGCGGAATGTCGACGGTGTATCGCGGGCTCGACGTCCGGCTCGACCGGCCGGTTGCCCTGAAGGTGATGGATGCCCGCTACGCCGGTGACCATCAGTTCCTGAGCCGATTCCATCGTGAGGCCCGGGCGGTCGCGAGCCTGAAGCACCCCGGCCTGGTTGCCATCTACGACCAGGGCAACGATCCCGCCCACCCATTTCTGGTGATGGAACTGATCGACGGCGGCACGCTGCGCGAACTGCTACGCGAGCGCGGCCCGATGCCGCCGCACGCCGTGGTGGCGGCGCTGCGGCCCGTGCTGGGCGGGCTGGGAGTCGCCCATCGCAGCGGACTGGTGCACCGCGACGTCAAACCGGAGAACGTGCTGATCTCCGATGATGGTGAGGTGAAACTGGTCGACTTCGGTCTCGTGCGGGCAGTCGCCGAGGCAGGCATCACCTCCACCAGCGTCATCCTCGGCACGGCTGCTTACCTGTCACCCGAGCAGGTCCTCGGCGGCGACACCGGGCCGCGCACCGACGTGTATGCGGCCGGCGTCATGGCCTTCGAACTGCTCACGGGAGCGACACCTTTCTCGGGCGACAACGCAATCACCGTTGCCAACCTGCGCCTCGACCACGATGTGCCCCCGCCCAGTTCAATGATTGATGGGGTGCCTGGCCAGTTCGACTCCTTCATCACCCGCGCAACCGCCCGCGATCCCGATGGCCGGTTCGGAGACGCCTCAGCCATGGCTGCCGAGCTGGATGCGATCGCCGAGGAATTGGGCCTACCGAAGTTCCGCGTTCCGGCGCCGAGGAACTCCGCGCAGCACACCGCCGCGGCCGTTGCGCCACCGGTTCAGCGCCCGACCCGTCAACTGACCCGCGGACCGCAAGACCGGCAGCCGGTCGCGGCCTCCGGCGATGACGCCGAGACCGAACTGGTCCACGTTGATGAACCTGATGAATCCGACTCTTCACCAAGACAATTCGCGGGAATCAATATTGAGGAATTCGTGTGGGCGCGACAACGCGCGCGCCGCGTGCTGACATTCTGGGTGCTCACCGTGTTCGTGCTCACCGGTCTGGTGGCGCTCGCAGGATGGGAACTCGGCGTGAACATCAACAACGTAATCGGCCGCTAAAGTCCGGCACGGACGGCATTACTCGCGCAGCATCTCCGCGACCAGGAATGCCAACTCCAGGCTCTGCTGGGTGTTCAACCTCGGATCGCAGGCGGTTTCGTACCGCCCGGCCAGGTCGGTGTCGGAGATGTCCTGGGCACCGCCGAGGCATTCGGTGACGTTCTCCCCGGTGATCTCGACGTGGATACCGCCGGGGTGAGTACCGAGCGCCCGGTGCACCTCGAAGAAGCCCTGCACCTCGTCGACAATCCGGTCGAAGTGGCGGGTCTTGTACCCGGTGGATGACTCGTGAGTATTGCCGTGCATCGGATCGCACTGCCAGATCACCTTGTGTCCGGTGGCCTGCACCTTCTCGATGATCGGCGGTAGCAGGTCGCGCACCCTGTGGTTGCCCAACCGAGTGACCAGAGTCAGCCGTCCCGGCTTGTTCTGCGGGTCAAGGCGCTCGACGTACTCGACGGCCAGTTCCGGAGTCATCGTGGGTCCGATCTTCACACCGATCGGGTTCGCGATCACCTCCGCGAAGGCGATATGGGCGCCGTCGAGTTGGCGGGTGCGCTCGCCGATCCAGACGTAGTGAGCCGACAGATCATAGAGGCGGGGCTCGCCGAACTCCGTGGAGAGCCGCAGCATGGCTCGCTCGTAGTCCAGCACCAGAGCCTCGTGGCTGGCGTAGATCTCCGCGGTGTCGAGGTTGCGGTCATTAACCCCGCACGCGGACATGAATCGCATACCGCGATCGATCTCGGCCGCCAGTGCCTCGTAGCGCGCCCCAGCCGGCGAGGTGCGGACGAACTCCCGGTTCCAGTCGTGCACCAGGTGCAGCGACGCCAGGCCCGATGAGGTGAGCGCCCGGACCAGGTTCATGGTGGCGCTGGCATTGGCGTAGGCGCGAACCAACCGGGACGGGTCGTGGTCGCGGACGGACGCCTCGGCGGCGAACCCGTTGATCATGTCGCCGCGATAGGACCGCAGCCCCAGCGCGTCGATGTCCGATGAGCGCGGTTTGGCGTACTGGCCGGCGATCCGGGCCACCTTGACCACCGGCAGGCTGGCCCCGTACGTCAGCACCACCGCCATCTGCAACAGGGTCCGGATATTGGCACGGATATGGGGCTCGGTGTTGTCGACGAAGGTCTCCGCGCAGTCGCCGCCCTGCAAGAGGAACGCCTCGCCACGGGCCACCTTGGCAAGCTGGCCGGAGAGTTTCTCGATCTCGGAGGCAACGGTCACCGGGGGGACACTCTCCAGCACGGTGCGCATCGCCTTGGCCTGCTCAGCATCCCAACTCGGCTGCTGCGCGGCTGGTTTGGCCAGGGCCGTAGCCAGCCGGTCACGCAGGTCGCCCGGCAGCGGCGGCAATGCCGGTAGCTGGTCGATCGGTACGTCGACGGTCCAGTTCACCCGCCTATGGTAACTGGGCGCTAACCCGGGGTATCACCGCTGGCGATGTCGCTTACCTGCGTCGAAGCCGCATCGGTGAGTCCGGGACCGAGATCGGTGCCGGTGGTCATCAACTCAAAGCGGCGTCGGTTGTGCCGGGCATCGACCAGGGCATCATGGGTGTCGGACGGTCGGGGCGGCATCCGCGGGGATCCGTGGGTCTCCCATAACTGACGCAGTTCCCGGGTGAAGCGGGGGATCTGCGGCGGCAGGCTGGTCATCGGTCCCCACAGTTGGCAGAGCGCGACGTGGTCGTAGGCGCCCACCCAGGCCCACAGTTCAATGGGCTCGGCCTCGATCTCCGGGTCGTCGATTCCGAAGAAGTCTTCGAGGTCCTCCCGGATCTGCCGCCGTGAACGCCACACCTGTGAGGCAGGCGACGGCAGCTTGGGGAGAACATGGGTGCGCACCCACCGGCCGGCCGATTCCGGGTCGAACTCGGTGGACACCGCGTAGTACTCGCGGCCGTCCGCTGCGACGACACCGATGGAGATCAGATCGATGAAACGGCCGTTGTCGATGAACTCGGTGTCGTAGAAGTACCGCATCGCGGCCCTATCCCCCGGCCTTCGCCGCGGGCTGGTCCGCCGGGGTGGCGATCTGCCGGGCGCGACTCGCCGGCGGCGGCGCGGCGTGGATCTCGCGATCGAGTTCGGCATCCACCTCCGCATCGGCCGGGAAGCGGGGCTCGCCGGCAATCACGTGCTGGAGCCAGAGGTTGGCCTGCACGAATGGCCGACGCAGGTAGCGTTCCCGTTCCATCGAACGGTGCATCTTGCGGGGTTTGTCCTGGTAGTACCAGCGCGCCCACGGCGCGTGCGGGCGGGCCAGTCGGATGGCACCGACGAACAGCAACGGTGTGATGAACATGCCCACCAGGCCGGTCCACAACTTGCCCTTCAACAACACGACCACGGCAACCGCCAGGGTGAACAACGCCATCACCACCACGGTCACGCGGGCCAGGACCGAGGTGTCGTCCCGCCAGATGCCGATATCGAAGAACGACAGGGGGTTGAAGCCCATAATCAGTAGGCCGGCCACCGCGACTGCAGCGAACACCGCATCGACCGAGGTTCGTCCGTCTTCCGACCAGTACACGTCCTGCAGGTGCAGTATCAGTGCGAACTCGTCGAGCACCAGAGCGGCGCCGATCCCGAAAACGATTGCCGCCGCCGTGAACTGATGGATGGTCCCGTCCCGCGCCATGGTCACCATTGCGACGCCGGAGATCAGTACCCCGACCACCCCGAAGACGGCGTGATGGATGTGCAACCCACCGCCGCTGCCGTCGGCTTTGGACGAGACCGAGATGTTGTGCGGCTGCCACCACTTGCGCGGGCCGGTCCGGCCGGCAGTCGCGCGGATATAGCGGGTGATCGTCCGGGTCACGAAGAAGGTCAGGATGAACGAGATCAGGCACCACATCAACGGCTCCCGTCCCGGGGCGATGACGTCGAAGTGCACGGCTGCAGGCACGCCTGGAAAACTTACGCCCACGCCTGCCCACTGCCGTCGTCCGGATACTCTGATGAGGAGATGAGCAGGTGGCGGTCGCCCGACTGGGGCAGTTTCTTGGGGCGGAGCCGGTCGGACCGCCCCCACAACGCGGTGCGGCGGATCATCGAAGCCCTCATCGCCGTGGCCATCGGAGTCGTGGTCATTTACTCCTGCTGGCATCTCTTTCGCCAGCTCCCCTACCTGATCGACACCGACGTCTACCGGATGGGCGGGCAGGCCTGGCTCCGGGGGCAGCCCCTGTATGCCGATGGGGCCGTCTTTCACACCCGCGGCGGACCGGAGCTTCCGTTCACCTACCCCCCACTAGCGGCGATCGTATTCAGCCCGTTGGCGCTGGTGTCACTGTCGGTGGCAAGTATGACCATCACGGTGATCACCTGCGTACTGCTGGTGGTAGCTGTCTGGATTGTGTTGACCCGCATGCAGGTGCCGGACGCCTCCCGCCGTGGTGGCGCACCAGGGTGGCTGCGGCGCGGCTGGCTGGCCGCTGGTCTGGTCGCGTGCGCGGTGCTGTGGTTCGAGCCGATCCAGGCCAACTTCTCCTTCGGCCAGATCAACGTGGTCCTGATGACCCTGGTGATCGCCGACTGCGTTCCGCGCCGAACTCCCTGGCCGCGAGGCCTGCTACTCGGCATCGCGATCGCGCTCAAGCTGACCCCTGCGGTGTTCCTGCTGTACTTCGTGTTGCGGAGGGACATCAGAGCGGCACTGACCGCGCTGGCCTCGTTCCTGGTGGCCACAGGGATCGGATTCGCGCTGGCCTGGCGTGACTCGTGGGAGTACTGGACCTCCACCGTGGCTCACACCGACCGCATCGGTGCCGCCACCTTCAACACCAATCAGAACGCCGCCGGCGCGCTGGCCAGACTTGACCTGGGTCAGGGCACCGGCTTGGCGTTGTGGGTCCTGGCTTGCTTAGCCGTCCTGGGGCTGACGGTTTGGGCGGTGCGGCGGGTCTCCGCTGCCGGGGAGCCGACCATGGCCGTGATGTGTGTGGCAATGTTCGGCCTGGTGGTCTCGCCGGTGTCCTGGTCGCATCACTGGGTGTGGGCGTTGCCGACGATCATCGTCACCGCGGTGCTCGCCTACCGACACCGCAATCTCGCACTGGGTGTAGTCAGTGCGGCCGGGACGGCCCTGATGGTGTGGACACCGATCGAACTGCTGCCCGAGCACCGGGAGGCCGCGGCGTCATGGTGGCGTCAGTTAATCGGAATCTCGTATGTGTGGTGGGCGTTGGCAGTCATCGCCGTTGCAGGCCTGGCACTGGCGCCCACGACCACTAGCCCGCGGCGGTCTCGGGAATCCGCGCCGCTGGCGGACCTTGTGCATCCCGCTCCATAGGCACATCAGCCTGTTTGAGTGTCGCCGCGTAGATGTCGACGTACTCCTGACCGGACAGATTCATCAATTCGTACATGACCTCGTCGATAACGGCGCGCTCGATGAACCGGTTACCGGCCAGACCGTCGAACCTCGAGAAATCCATCGGCTTACCGAATTTCACCGTCACCCGACCGAACCGCCACATCTTCGAGCCCGGCGGGTTCACGACGTCAGTTCCGATCATCGCGACCGGAATCACCGGAACTCCACTCTCCAGCGCCAGTCGCGCCAGGCCGCTCTTGCCTTTGTAAAGCCGACCGTCGGGCGACCGGGTGCCTTCCGGATACATGCCGAGTAATTTGCCCTCGCCGAGCAGACGCTTGGCCGTGCTGAGGGCGGCCTCCGCAGCGTCGGAGTCGTTGCGATCAATGGGCACCTGGCCGGCAGCACTGAAGAACCAGCGCTTGAGCGTGCCTCTCAGCCCCGTGCCGGTGAAGTACTCAGCCTTGGCCAGGAAGGTGATCCGCCGGCTGACCACCAGTGGGAGGTAGAAGCTATCCGCTACCGCAAGGTGATTGCTCGCCATGATCGCCGGTCCGGACACGGGAATATATTCCAGGCCTTCGACTTTCGGTCGGCCCAGCACTGCCAGCAGGGGACCCATGAAGATGTACTTGCAAAGCCAGTACCACATCGGCAACTCCCCTCACCGGCCCGCATGGGTGGCCGCTGTGGCCAACTCTACCCAGCCGGTGTAGCCGGGACCACACGACGAGGGCGGTTCACGGCCAATCCACAGCCGGGGCACTCACTCCTCGTCGGTGACTGGCTCGACGATGATCGGTATGTCTTGGTAGCGCCGATCGGTGGCCGTCGAGTCGGAGTGATCGCGATCACCGGGCGGTGGCGGCTCGCTAGTCGCGGCGGTCGCCGGGTCGGCGGCCATCGTCCGGATCACTGCCATCAGTGCCACGCTGTGGTCGGCGATCATGACCAGGAGGGGATGCTGTTCGCCACTGACAAGCGCAGCCAGTGCACACACCGGGCACCAGACCTGCTGGCAACGCCCGGGACCACTGAGTGTCTCAGTGGCCATCGTCGCCGCAGCCCGGACCGCTGGGTCCAGACGATCCAGGATCGCCTGGGCGAGCCTGCGCAATTCGGGTCCGATATCGGGGTGTGGCGTACTCACGCGGGCCACACCTTCGGGTTGGGGCGAAACCGCACCGTCAGCTCCTTGCCGCGCACTGTCGCCTCGGTCACGACGCAGCGACGCAGCACTGGTGCGAGTCGCACCCGCCGCCGCAGATCGGCTACACCGATGATCAGGTCATCGCCGACCCGACCGAGACGCAACGCGCAGGCGTCAAGTTGCGGCAGCTCCAGCCGCATGCGATAAACCGCGTCCAGACCCGAGCCAGACTCGCGGTCGACAACCGGGCGGATCGGCCCGGGCGGCTCCGAGCCGTCCCGGCGTCGCGCCTCGTCGAGCAGTTGGCCCAGTGCCTTTGGCCCGATCGGCTCACCGGCGAGGTGTGGTGTCAGCACTAATCGCAATGCGCCGATGGTGTCGCCAAGCTCCTCCAACACCGATTGCTGCTCGGCAATCCGTGCGGAGTACCAGTCGAAGGCCGGGTGGTCGGGAAGATTGCGGTACTCGTATGAATCATCTTGGAAAAGAACCTGATTGACGATTAGCTCTTCCACCCGCACACCCATCAGGGCCAGCGAGCCGAGCGTCCGAACTGCTTCAGCGGCCACTACCCGCTCAGGCGTGAGCACCAGGTGCGCGCTCACCCGTTCACCGTCGGTCAGCAGAGCCGACAGTGACTCCACACCCGCACTGACGGACTCGACGAGAGCAACCGCGGCGGCTGTCCGCACATCTTCGATGGCGACACTGAGGCGACGGTGCCGCGGCCAACAGCGCTCTGCATACATCGCGAACGCTGCGGGCAGGGTCAACATCCGAAGGGCATCGGCAGTGGAAGCACAGTCCACCACGACATAATCCCATCGACCGGAGTCCGCCAACTGCGCCACCGACCGCAGACCCAGTACCTCCTGGATGCCCGGCATTGCGCAAAGCTCTTCCGGTGCAACGTCTTTGATATCCGAATCCGGAAAACGCGCGGCCAGAACCGAAGCCGCCGGATGCCAAACGGACTCCATCAGCGCGAGGGTGTCCAGAGCCGCGGCGTCCAGATACCCACCGCCGGTGTCACCGTCGCTTTCCTCGGTGAGAATGCGCACCGGCTCGCCGGCCTCGCCGGGCACGACCGGCACGCCGAAGACATCACCCAGTGAGTGCGCCTGATCGGTCGAGACCACCAGCACCTTCTGGCCGCTCAGTGCCGCTCGCACCGCCGTCGCAGAAGCCAGGGTCGACTTCCCCACGCCGCCCTTGCCGACGAAGAAACTGATGCGGGCCCGATTGGGCACGCCCGCATCAGCGGCGGCGTCGTCATCGGGTTGTTCCACTCAGCCCTCGACCCGCTTCTTCAAGTCCTTCAATGCGGTATCCGTGAGCCTGCGCTCAGCTTTGCGTTTGAGCAGGCCGATCATCGGCACCATCAGATCCACCGACAATTCGTAGGTGACATCGGTTCCGGAACCCTTGGGCGTCAGGATGTAGACGCCATCCAGCGCCTTGAGCAAGGTGCTGGACACCAGCGACCAGCGCACCGATTTTCGATCGGCCGGCCACTCGTAGGTGAGCACCATGGTGTCCCTGAGCACCGCGGCCTCCAGGACCAGCCTGGCCACTTTGGGATTGCCCTTGGCATCGGTCTCGAGAACCTCGGCCTCGGTGTATTCCGACACCCACTCCGGATAGGAGCCGATGTCAGCGATGACGTCCATCACCGTGCGCGGGTCCGCGTCGATGTAGATGGTCTGCGCCGTCTTATCCGCCACTGTCAGTGCTTTCCCATCAGCTTCCCTATTAGCTTCCCCATGGGCTTCCCCCTGGGCTTCCCCATCGCTTCCGTCATGGCCGGTGTCGCTGCCGCCGCTGACGCGGCGACGTCGGGTCGGGACATAACCTGGACACAAACCGTACCCTCTCGCACCGTGCGTTAACCGGCTATCAAACCGCGGGCGGCGCGCCTACCGGTCGTGACGCTTCCAAGGTGTTTTTGACCTCAAAGGCCATTCGCTTGCCGGCTACTCGGCGCCGGTGGTTGATCGCGGCCAGGTTCATCCGGGCGGTGTCCCCGGCGGGTTCGGCGTGCAGGAAGTAGTGCAGCACGACGCCGTCAAGCACGGGCTCCAGCCAGATCTCCATGGTGCCATTGGCAGCCCCGGCGACCGTCCAGCGGACGCCCTTGTCGGTGCGGTCCTCCACCACGTCGAGAAACAGGTCCGGAAACCAGCGGCGCCAGCTGGCCCGGTCCCCCACAGCCCGGCCCACCGCCGCAGAGCTGGCGGCGACGAATGTCTCATCGGCGACCTGGATGCTGCTCACGGCCATAGCTTCACACATCCGGTGCATGCCAGCGGCTCACGGGGCCCTACCCCAGCGGCTGCGCCGGACGGACCCGCAGAAGATCGGCCAGACGACCCGCGTGGGTCTCCCAATTCCAGTCCCGGGCTATCCAGCGCCGCCCGGCCAACCCCATTCGCTGCGCCAGTGCCGAATCGTCCAGCAGGTCGGCGATCACCTCGACGATCTCCTCATGAACCCGGCCGTCCACCACCCGGCCGGTCTCGCCGTCGCGAACGGTCTCCGGCGCGCCGCCTGAGGACCCGGCGACCACCGGCACACCGGTGGCCGACGCTTCCAGGAACACGATGCCCAGACCCTCCACGTCCAGGCCCGCTCCGCGGGTGCGGCACGGCATGGCGAACACATCGGCCATCGCGTAGTGGGCGGCGAGTTCGTCGCTGGGCACCCCACCGGTGAACACCACGTCGGCGGCCACCCCGCTGTCGTGCGCCAGCCGGTGCAGAGTGTCGCCGTAGGGTCCGCCGCCCACGATCACCAGAGCGGCACCGTCTACCCTGCGCCGGATGTCCGCCCACGCCTTGATCAGCATGTCCTGTCCCTTGCGAGGCACAAGCCGTGACACACACACCACCACGGGCCGGTCGCCGAGCCGGTAGCGGGCCCGCAACCGCGCCCGCGCAACCGAGTCGGGCTGGAAGCGGTCGGTGTCGACTCCCGGCGGCAGGTGTTCAAGGCAGGCCTGTGGACCGAATGCCGAGGCGAACCTATCGCGGGTGTAGCGACTGACGTAGGTGACGACGTCGGCGTCGGTACCGATGCGCCGCAACGCAGCGCGGGCCCCCGGCAGCATCGACCATCCCACCTCGTGACCGTGGGTGCTGGCCACCACCCGCGCCGCGCCGGCGCCGCGCGCCCGGGGGCCCAGCAGCGCCAGGGGTGCCGCGGCGCCGAACCACACGGTCTCGATACCGCGGCTGCGAATCAGGGAGCGCATCCGCCGGTCCACCCCCGGCTGCGGCAGCATCAGGGTCCCGGGGTGGCGCACGAGGGTGAACGGCGCCGCACGGTCGTAAACTTCGGCACCCTTCCACTGCGGGGCGTAGACGGTCAGCTCATGCTCGTCCGTGTCGACCAACCGGCGAACGAATTGCTCGAGATAGGACTGAATGCCGCCGCGACGCGGTGGAAAATCGTTGGTGACCAACAGGATTCGCGTCATCGTCTGTGACGCCCCGCTGTCAGCCACTGCGCCCAACGGATGTGCAGCCCGTCCATATCGACGCCGAGTTCCTGGCGAACCGCAGCCGCCAGGTCACCGTGGCCGGGCCCACACGCCGCGGCATACAGCCGGCGAAGCCCGTCGATGCCGTAGGTGTCGGCCACGAAACGAGCGAACCACCAGGCCCGGTCGTAGCCCGCGGCACGCTCGGATCCGCGCACTTCCAGCGCGGCATCCGAGGGCAGGGCCGTGGTGACATCGGCCGGGATCTGCGACTGCGGGCGGGCGACGAAGTCGGCCACCCCCTCGGTAAGCCAACGCGGCGCATCCAAGGCTGTGTCGGCACGGGCTGCAAAGTGAAAAAGCTCGTGTGCCAACACGATTCGGAGTGCGGAGTCGCTCATAGCCGCCGCGCCGGGGGCTAACACGATCCGCTGGCCGGAAGTCCTGCGGCCGGCAAGATCCACCTCATCAGCGATGGAGACTGCGGCAATATCGGTCCATTGTTGCCGTTGATCCAGGTGGGCATAGTCGACGAACTGAGCATCGGAATCGGTGGCCACCACAACGATCTCACGCTGCCAGTCGGTACCCCAGAATCCTTCGACGGCCGTGACGGCACCGCCGATATCGGCACCAACCCTCGTGAGCAGGGCGTCGGTGCGGGCCCCGCCGAGGCTAACAAGACGCACGGTTCGCCCATCGACTACCACCGACGAGGAGGATGACGCCGAGTGGGCGGGCACCGCTGCGGTGCCACCCGAGATCAGCACGGTCGCGGCAGCGAATTCAGCGACGAGGACCGCACCCACTAGGCGGGACCGACGGATTCGGCGTGCGGCCGGCTCAGTACCGACGGACGTTGTAGATCGGGGCGTTGTTCACCGGGACGACGGCCACCGGGATCCCGTAGGTGGAGGCGTGCACCATCATCCCGTCACCGACATACATGCCGACGTGCGAAGCGTCGGAATAGTAGGTGATCACATCGCCGGGCTGCATCTGGTCCATCGAAACCGACTGCCCGCCGTTGGCCAGCGCCTGGCTGGAGTGGGGTAGGTAGATGCCGGCATGCTGGAATGACCACATCACCAGACCGGAACAGTCGAAAGCGCCGGGACCTGATGCGCCCCAGGAGTAGGGCGAGCCGAGCCGGGTGAGCGCCGCCTGCACCGCGATCGAACCCTGGTCGCTGCCTGCGTTCGGTATCGGCAGCGCCGCCAGTGCGGAGATGTCACTGTCGGGGGCCGGTGCAGCCTCCGGGGCCGGTGCGGCCAGGAACGCCGGCGGCAGGGGGGCCGGTTCAGCCAGAGCGGCTCGTTGACCTGGAGTCAGTGTCAGGTACCGCGACTTCACCACGGCGATCTGAATCTGCAGTTGGGACTGCTTACGCTGCAGGTCAGCCCGTACTGCCGCGGCCTCGTCGGCGGCCACCTCAGCCGCAGCCGCAGACGCGGCGGAGGCGGCTTCGATCCTGACGGCCTCCTCGTTGATGCGGCGGAAGCTCTGCATCTGGGCCGCCATCTCGACGCCCATCACCCGTTGCACGGCCATCATGTCGATCAGGCCCTGCGGCGATGCAGCGGTCAGGATTGCGTTCAGACCATCGGTGCGGCCACCCATATAAACCGACGCAGCTAACTTGTCGACAGCGCCCTGATAGGAAACCAGCTGAACTTTGGCGGCGTCGAGCGAGGCAATGTCGTTGGCGTGCGCCGTCTGCGCTTCGGCTTGGACCTGCACCTTGTGATCGAGATCCAGCTGGGCCGAATGCATGGTCTCGGTCAATTGCTCGGCCTGCCGGGACAATTCGTTGAGCTTTGCGACGGCGTCCTCGGCCGGATCGGCAAAGGCCGGGTTGGTCAACATGCCGGCCACCATCGTGACGCCCGCTATCGCTCCTGCTAACCGCCTGTGACCAAGGAATTTGGTGAGGGACATGCGGTCAAAATTCAAGATTTGGCATCCTTATGACTGCGTCGACTCAACTCGCCGAAATACGTTCAGGTCTCGGTCAGGTTACGAAACGGCAACGGCCTTGTCCAACCCAATGCCAAACATCTCAGGGAATGTTCAGTAACTCCAGTCACATTCGTCGCGAGCGGATCAGGTGACCACGCGGCCTAGCCGGCCAGCTTCGGACCTGGATTCCGGCGTATCGGCACCAACCTCAACCGAGGGGCCAGACCTGCCTCGGCCAGTACTTCCAGCGCCGCTCGTTCGTCCTCCAGCAAACTCTCCGGCACGCCGAGAAGCACGCTGACCACGCAGTCCCGACAACCCGGACCGCGCACCGCGCAGTCGTCGCAGTCGATGATTACCGGTTCGCCCGGCGGGACCTGCCCCATATTGGTCTCTCTTCCTGCTCGGTGTTCGCTGTGCTTTCAGGGTTGCCGACTTCTCGGTTGCCCCGCACGCTAGCCACCGACACCGACAAGTTCATTTCTCCCGGTGTGGCGCAGGCGCCCTGTCGGTGGTTGTGCTTACCGTCGATCACCATGGCCGGCTCTCCCCCAGACCTCCAGTTGAGCTTTACCGACGTCGATGCCGTCGCCGAATCAACGCTGCATGCCACCACCTTCGTCGTCGTCGACCTGGAGACCACCGGATCGCGGGCGAGGCCGGCCCCGGACGGATCCTGTGACGCGATCACCGAGATCGGTGCGGTCAAGGTGCGCGGTGGGGAGGTCATCGGTGAATTCGCCACCCTGGTGGACCCGCAGCGCGATATCCCGCCGCAGATCGTCGAACTCACCGGGATCACCACCGCGATGGTGCGCGATGCCCCAGCGATCGCGGCAGTGCTGCCGCTGTTCCTGGAGTTCGCCCGCGGCGCCGTCCTGGTGGCGCACAACGCGGGATTTGATATCGGATTCCTGAAGGCCGCGGCCCAACAGTGCGATATCGCCTGGCCGCGTTTCCCAGTGCTCTGCACGGTGCGGTTGGCACGCCGAGTGCTGAGCCGGTCGGAGGCACCCAGCGTGCGGCTGTCCGCGCTGGCGCGTCTGGTCGGGTCGGCCACCGAGCCCACGCACCGCGCGCTGGATGACGCTCGCGCCACTGTCGACGTGTTGCACGCACTGATCGCACGGGTGGGTAATCAGGGCGTGACGACCTACGGGGATCTGCGCTCGTATCTGCCCACTGTGTCCAACGCCCAACGCGCTAAGCGGGTGCTGGCCAAGGGAGTTCCGCACCGGCCCGGGGTGTACCTCTTTCGCGGACCGGGCGCGGAGGTTCTCTACGTCGGCACCGCGACCAATCTGCACCGACGGGTGGGGCAGTACTTCACCGGCGCCGATCCGCGGGGGCGGATCAAGGAAATGGTCACCCTGGCCACGGCGGTCGAGCACGTCGAATGTGCCCACGCGCTGGAGGCGGGAGTGCGTGAACTCCGTCTGCTGGCGGCCCACGCACCGCCGTACAACCGCCGATCGCGCTTTCCGCACCGATGGTGGTGGGTGGCGCTGACCGATGAGGCCTTCCCACGGCTATCCGTCGTGCGTGCACCCCGCCTCGAACAAGCGATCGGCCCGTTCCGCTCACGCACGAACGCCACCGACACCGCCGGACTGCTCGCTCGGTTCACCGGCGTGCGGACCTGCACGACCCGGATCGGCATCCACGGAGAGCATGGCCCGAAGTGTCCCCAGCGGGAGGTGTCACCATGTCCGGCCGATCGCGGAGTGTCCGCGCCGGACTATGCCGCAGCGCCGGATCAGGCAGCGCGGGTGATCGACGGGCTGGATGATGCGGCGCTGGCGGCTGCGGTGCAGGGGGTCGCCGAACTGGCAGATCGGGCGTGCTACGAAAGCGCCGCCCGACTGAGGGACGTCACCGCCGCCACGATCGACGTGCTGTGGCGTGGACAACGGCTGCGCGCGCTGGCAGCGGTCGCCGAACTCGTCGCCGCGGCACCCGACGGTGCAGGTGGCTGGCAGCTGGCGATTATCCGACACGGACAGCTGGCCGGCGCCGGGTGCGCCGGCCCGCGCGTTCCACCGATGCCGGTGGTCGAGGCGCTGCGCACCGGTGCGCAGGTGGTGTTGCCGCAACCGGCGCCGTTGGGCGGGGCACTGGTCGAGGAAACCTCACTGATCGCGCGCTGGCTCGCCCAACCGGGAGTTCGGATCGTCAGTGCCACCGCTGGTTTCGCCTCGCCGCGACATTCCGCGGGCCCATGGCTCCAGTGGGCAGCCACGGCGCGCTCAGCCCAGCACGCCGCCTCGCAGTTCCTGGGTGAATCCCACCTAACGCAGTTCCTGGGTGAATCCCACCTAACCCAGTTCCTGGGTGAATCCCACCTAACCCAGTTCCTGGGTGAATCCCACCCAGTGCGCGAGCAATCGCTCGGCGGCCCCGGAG
>JBMOKE010000298.1:0-2284 GCA_049315425.1 Mycobacterium sp.
CGATCGGGGACAACTCGTCGAGCACCTCTTCAAGACCGCTCTTGGGGTCGATATCACCGCGGGCCTTGGCGATCTCGCGCCAGCGGGGTGTGCCGATCAACCAGTCGAAGGAGTCGATCTGGACGTCGAGCAGGCCAGGAACCTCGAGAGGTTCGCGCAACTTGGCGAATGAGATTCTTTTTGGCGCCCCCGGAACCGAGTTAGAAGAACTAGTGGTCGATTTGCTCTGGCTGGAGACTGCCAAGATGCATTCCTTCCGGCACCTCATGCGGACTTTCAGGTTCCGGCGTGCGCCGGGCCTTTCGCCGCTCATCTTCGTAGGTTCGCGCCCGTGCTCCCTGCCAGCCGATGCGCACGACACGTAAAAGGTCTCTGAGCTGGGACGAAAAGACTCAGACCAAGACCACGGTGTCGGGGTGCATTAGAGGTGGGCAGGAGGAAACCAGCGCAACGCTCAACAATAGCGCACAACGGCGCCAACCTCAAACTGCGCATGCCGCGGCCGAAGGGCGCTGGCCGGTGATCACCGCCCACGCTCGCATGCTCGATGACCAGATTGACCCCTCAGGGGCTTCCCGTCAAGCACTTAGGCCGTGTTTGGGCTGGAAAACTGCTCAGACCCGGGCCAGGGCTGGCAGCGTGGCCGGGCCCGGCAGGCTGGCGGCCGGAGCCGACGGGAACTGCAGAGTCCGGGTGATGGTGCGGGCAACACCCAGCTCATAGGCCCGGGCCACCAGCGCGTTGTACTCGGCGTCGGTGATCTCCTGGCTACGGGTCAGGATGTAGCCGGCCGTCCCGTTCGGGTCCCCGACGATCGCCCAGCTGTAGTCCGGTGCGTAATCCAGAATCCAGTAGTTGCCCGGCTCGTCGGTGTTGGGTTGGGCGGGGCCGAAGAGGCCGCCGAAGCCAACATTGAGCCGGGTGTTGTAGGCGTTAACCGGCGCTGCCGCGCCCTCGATGGTGACTGCCGGACCGTTGGGACCGAAGTACTGGCCGAAGTTCTCCACCTTGACGGTGCCGTTGGGCAGCGGGGTGTAGGTCGCCGTGGTGTTCACCAGACCGATCGAGAAGAACATTCGCACACTGCCCTGCTCGTACCATTTGCCCGCGTACTGGTTGAGGTCCACCGGCGGCGGCGCAGGCAGGGTGGTCGCCCCGGCCTCACCCATGACTATGGCCTGGTTGGGCACATAGGTGCCATCGTTGGGGTTGCCGTAGATGCCGTAGACCGGATCGGTCGGACCCGTCCCGTTGTAGAGGTCGTTGATCCAGCCGGTGGCGTAGGTGCGCACCGCAGCCTTGCCCCCGGGCGGGGACGGCCGCACGATGAGATCGCTGCCGATTTCACCCAGCCACCCCCACAGCGAGTCGCCGCCGATGACATCGGTATGCGAGCCGTTGTCGATCTGCACGCCGAAGAACTGGTCCGGATACTCCGCCAGCATCGCCTCGGTGGCCACGCCCCAGGCGTTCCAACGTTGCGGCGGGGCGGCGATCTGGTAGTCCGGGATTCCGGCACCGATGAGCAGCTCCAACTGGTCGGTGAAAGCCGGCGGACTTGAGACACCGTCGAACATCACCACGCCGAGCAGGTCGCCGGACGAGCCGTTCTCGACGGTGCCCGCTCCGGCCGCCGTGGCGAACCGACCGCCCGCGGAATGCCCGGTAAGGATGAACGTCTGCGGCAGCATGCCGTCGTAGCCGGCTTCGTTGGCACTGACGTTCAGTGCGGCCCGGTCGCCCACGAACATGTCGGCGGCGGCTACACCGCTGAACGCCGGATCGAACCAGAAGATATTGGGTGCCACCACGATGCTGTTGGTTTCCTGGGCCAATGCCTGCGCCATATCGGCGTACCAGGTATTGAAACCGAGGAATCCGTGCTGCAGCCAGACGATGCCGTTGGCCTGCACTGAGCCGTCGGCCTGGGTCGGGAAGTACCAGTCGGCGGGGGCGTCGTACCCGTTGACCCCGGAGGGAATGAGCAACGAGGCCGACCCGGTCCGCACACCGGTCACCCCATTGGACTCCGGCGGTTTCACATAGCCGGTCACGCCGTTGGGCCCGGTATTGACCACCGGAACCGGAGTGAGGCCGAAGAGCGCGCCGACCCGGTCGAACACGTTCTTGAGCACGGTGTCCAGCGGCGAAAGGTTGTTGGCGAACACGGTGGGAAGGCTCACCGCGGCGGTATCGCCCATGATGATCTGGCCGTTGGCCGCGGAGTAGAGACCGTACTGCGGTGCGTCCGGGCCGGCAGCGACGTAGAGGTCGTTGATCCAGC
>JBMOKE010000086.1:0-10142 GCA_049315425.1 Mycobacterium sp.
TCAGTGATGATGGCGATGGGACCTGGCTTCTGTTCGGAGCTGGTTCTGCTGCAATGGCATTGATGGTTCACATTTCATGACGTGGTATGTGCTATTGATTGCCGCAGTGGCGTGCGAGCGGGTGGCTGAGCTCGTCGTCTCCAAACGCAACCTGGCGTGGAGCCGGACCCAGGGCGGTGTCGAGTTCGGCGCCGCCCACTATCCAGCGATGGTCATCCTGCACACCGGATTACTGGTCGGCTGCCTGGCCGAGGTGATCTGGTTGGATCGGCCGTTCCTGCCGTCGCTGGGCTGGCCGATGCTGGCGATAGTGGTTGCGGCGCAGGCACTTCGCTGGTGGTGCATCACGACACTGGGGCAACAGTGGAACACTCGGGTGGTGGTGATCCCCGGCGCCACGCGGGTCTCCGGCGGGCCGTACCGACTGCTGTCGCATCCTAATTACGTTGCGGTGATCGCCGAAGGTATCGCCCTGCCCCTGGTCCACACCGCGTGGATCACCGCACTGGTTTTCACCGTGCTCAACGGCGCCCTACTCGCAACCCGCATCACCACAGAGAACACGGCACTGGCGAGTTTGACGTGATCGATCTCATCGTCGCCGGCGGCGGCCCCGGCGGTCTGGCGACCGCCACCTATGCCGCCCAGGCCGGTCTGGAGGCAGTCGTCATCGAACGCAGGCCCGGCCCGATCGATAAGGCCTGTGGCGAGGGGCTGATGCCGCACACCGTTAAGCATCTGCGGAACATCGGAGTGAACCCGCACGGCAAGGCATTCCACGGCATCACCTATCTGGATTCAACCCGCCGCGTCCGCGCCGACTTCCGGTCGGGCGAAGGTTTGGGAATGCGCCGTACCGCCCTGTCCGAGGCCCTCCACGATGCGGCCTCCGCGGCTGGGGTTCGGATACTTCACGCCGACATCGGCGCGGTGAGCCAGGACGCGTCGTCTGTTCGATGCGGAGATCTGCGGGCGCGCTACCTGGCCGCAGCCGACGGTCTGCACTCGCCGATCCGGCGATCCCTCGGACTGGACCTGCCAAGCCGCGGCCGGCGCCGGTGGGGGATCCGGCGTCACTTCCAAATCGCCCCGTGGAGTGACACCGTCGAGGTCTACTGGGCGCATGACACCGAGGCGTATGTGACACCTGTCGCAGAGGACAGTGTGGGTGTGGCAGTCCTCACCTCGCGGCAGGGCAAATTCGACGACCAGCTGAAGGCTTTCCCCGCTCTGGCGGCACGACTGGGTTCGGCTCCGCACGGCACCGATCGGGCTGCAGGCCCGCTGCGCCAACGCGTGAAGAGTCGTTCGGCCGGGCGGGTGATGCTCGTCGGTGATGCGGCAGGCTATGTGGACGCACTGACCGGCGAGGGTCTGGGTATCGCCTTTGGCGGTGCGGAGTTGCTGGTCAAAGCAGTGCTGACCGACAACCCTGGCGACTATGACCACGAGTGGCGCAAAATGTCGCGCCGCTACCGGGCGCTGACCGCCGGATTACTGCAGGCCAGTGGCTGCTCGCCGGTACGGTCGGTGATCGTGCCGGCTGCTAGTGCGTTACCGAAAGCCTTCAGCGGAATAGTCAATCTTCTGGCCTACTAGTCACCATGGCTAGGACCATGCGATGACGGCGGATCACGGTGAACGCGGTCTGGCGTCGGCGTTGGGGGAGAGCGCCGAACTGGTGAGCATGCGCACCGAGGGTTTGGCCGATATGGAGTTATTTGAAGGCTGTTCGGCTGAGCAATTGCATGCCGTGGCCGAGCGGCTGCGGCCGCTGCGCGCCGCCCCCGGACAGGTGCTGATGCGCCAGGGCGAGCAAGCCGTGTCATTCATCCTGATCCACTCCGGCCGGGCCGAGATCCGTCACACCGGCGAGGATGACGCCGTCGTACTCGACGAGGTCTCCGCCGGAGTGATCGTCGGCGAGATCGCACTGTTGCGAGACAAACCCCGCACCGCCACCGTGACCGCCACCGAACCGCTGTCCGGCTATATCGGTGACGAGAAGGCCTTCGCCGCGATGGCTGACCTTCCCGGCGTCAGTGAGCGGCTGCTCCGGACCGCCCGCCAGCGACTGGCGGCATTCGTGACGCCCATTCCGGTGATACTCAAAGATGGTACTGAACTGATGCTGCGGCCGGTTCTGCCCGGCGACAGCGAACGCTCCAACCACCCGTCGGTGGAATTCTCCAGCGAGACCCTCTATCGCCGTTTCATGTCCGCCCGCGCACCGAGTCCGGCGTTAATGGACTATCTGTTCCAGGTTGATTACGTCGACCATTTCGTCTGGGTCCTGGTCGACGGCGCGGACGGTCCGGTTGTCGCCGACGTTCGATTCGTCCGTGATGTCAACGATGCGAGTGTGGCCGAGATCGCGTTCATCGTCGCCGATGATTACCAGGGCCGCGGGATCGGCGGGTTGTTGATGGACGCGCTCATCATCGCCGCGCAGATCGGCGGCGTCCGGCGGTTCACCGCGCGACTGCTGGCCGATAATCTTCGGATGCGGACCATCCTGGACCGGTACGGCGCCGAGTGGACGCATGACGAGCCCGGCGTGGTCACAACCGAATTCGACGTGCCGAGCCTCGACGAACTGAGTGTCGACTCAACGACCGCAGCCGAGATCCGCGCTGTGACAAGGCAAGTCGTACGCGCGGTCGGCTAGGCCGATCATCCGGCGGCGTCAGACCGTGATCTTGGTCTCCGCATTGATCACCGTGGCGGCGTCGCGGATGACCTGGCCCTGGTCCTGCGGGGCATCGGCATTGAGTTGCAGCACAAAGACCGCGCCATCCTTACCCGGAATGACGATCGTCGCCTGAGCGATGTACCGGCGTTCCTCGCCCCTGAGGTAGGACGCCTGGAACTTGACCCCGTCGAAACCGCTCAACGTGGTCTTCTGCACATCACCGTCCTGCTCATAGCCCGGCAGATTCTGCAGCAGGCCCGGTGCGTACTCGAGGATCTTCGCCGGGTCGACGTCACCGGTGAGCTTGGAGATGATTGCCAGCACGAACGGCGGATCGGCAGGATTCGCGGCCTTCTGGTAAACGATCGCGCCGTAGGCCCATTCCGGAGTCTTCGATCCGGCCAACTCCCAATCGGGTGGCGTCGGGAAGTCGAAGACCGGAGCCCCGGGCTCGTCCTTCTTGAACGGCGTCTCGACGATCTTGTTGTCGTTGACGTAGTCGGCGATGGTCTTGTGGGGCCCGGTGGGCATATCGGGTACCGCCAGGGTCGAGCTGGCCGAGGACGTGCCGGATGCAACGGCACTGGATGCGGCCGAACTCGCATCGGACTTGGTTTCGGTCTTGGTGGCGCTGCAACCGGCCAGCGTGACAGTCAAGGTCACGGCGCACAGCCCCACAGTGGTGACCACCGACATCTTCTTCATCGAGGCAGTTCTCCCTACGTCCCGTGGTCGCATCACCGCTGACCGCTTCAAATGTGCAGCTTAATGCCCACCCGCGGGGAAATCGAACGTAACCTCCACACCCGGTCCCACCGGCTGGGCCCCGGCCGCGGCCGGTACGTTGAAGATATGCGAAAAACGCTCGTCGCTACTGGTCTGGCCACCGCGGCAGCAGCCGCCGCAGGAAGCGCGGTGAGCCGCGATGGCGTGGAGAACTGGTACTCCACCATCCGCAAGCCCAGCTTCGTGCCGCCGAATGTCGTATTTCCGATCGCCTGGACTGCGCTTTTCACCGATATAGCGGCTACCTCGGCGGCGGCGATCAACCGGTTCCGGGACGACGGCGACCATGCGAAAGCCCGGGCCTACGGCGGCGCCCTCGGCGTCAATCTCGTCCTCAACGCCTGCTGGAGCTGGATTTTCTTCAACAGGCACAAGCTGGGCCTGGCGACGGTCGCCGCCGCAGCGCTGACGGCCAGCAGCGCCGACCTGGTCCGACGCGCCGCCGATGCCGATCCGAAACTGGGGGCCGCGCTGACGCCGTATCCGCTGTGGTGCGGATTCGCCACGATGATGTCAGCCGGGATCTGGCGACTCAACCGCGAGAGCTAGAACACCGTCTCCTGCGGCCGTGGTATCAAAGCGGCGTGCGATGGCGTGCGGTGGGTGTGGCGGCATCGGTCTGCCTGGGTGCCTGCGGATCTCCGCCGAGCGCGCCGCCGCCGAGTGGTGCGGCCGAACCTCGGGCGGTGAATGTCACCAACGTCATCAGAGTGCGTTCGGTACTGCCGCAGGGCTACGAGGTCGCCGACGTGTCCGGTCCGGTGAGTGCGGCCTCGCTGTGGGGATTCGGGGCCGGCTGGACTGCTGATCCGCCGCAGTGCGCAATCCTTGCCGACCCCGCTCCGTCTGACCGCAGTGCCCGCGGCCTCTCGGCGTCGGGGTCGGGCGGAACGATCTTTGTTGTGGTGAGCGCGACCCCGGATAGCAAGCCGAGTGCAGACCTTGTGAATCAATGCAGCGGCTGGACAATGGCTTTCGGTCACACCAATGCCGAGGTCTCCCGAACCGACGCCCCCGTGATCGAGGGTACGGAGACCGTCGCTTGGGAGGCGATGACGCGAACCATTGTGGAATCCGGCACTGAGACCAATGCCCGGGCCACGACAGCGCTGGCCTATCTCGACCGCCACGTCGCGTACGTCACCCTGATCACCGACCCCGGGTCCCCGCACCCGCCGCTGGATCGGGGGTTCGTCGCGGAGCTGCTTGCTACCACTGTGGCGGCGTTGCGGGGTTGAGCGGTCGAGTGTGGGTAAGTTGGCGACGATGGGTATGCGCGGAGTCGTCATGGTGGTGCTGTCTGCCGGCCTTCTGGCCGGCTGCGGTGCTGATCGGCCTGCTGCCACTGATATCGCCAAGATCGCCGAGGTTAAGGCAAGTTTCGGGCCGCAGTTCAAGGTCACCGAGGTGGCCCCGACCGGGATTGACCCCAAGGTGTTGAGTGGTCAGAAACTGCCCGATGGATTGAAGTTCGAGCCCGCCGGGTGTGTCCAGTTCGCCACCGGGCAATTGGTGCCGTCCGGTACCGAGGGCAATATGGCGGCGGTGTCGGCCGAAGGTGAGGGCAACCGGTTTGTTGTCATCGCCGTCCAGACCAATGAGGTGGTCCCGGTGGTCGAGCCCGGATCCGATTGCCGCAAGGTCGCTTTCGCCGGCGGTACGGTGAGCGGCACAGTCGAGGCCGTCGAGGTGCCGAATATCGACGGGACCAAAACCATCGGCGTGCACCGTGTGGTGCAGACGGTGATCGACGGCAAATCCCGCACCGGCGAGGTCTATAACTACTCCGCTCACTTCGGTGCCTACCAGGTGATCGTCTCGGCCAATCCGCTTGTGCTGCCGGATAAACCGGTGGCCCCGGTTAACACCCAACGCGCCCGAGATCTGCTGATTGCCGGCGTCAACGCCATCCGACGCTGAACATTCTCATGTCCGTGGCCTGAAACACAAGCAAGCCACACTCCGCTCTGAGTACTCGAGATCGACAGCAGGGCTGTGGTCGGTTGCCTCTGGCAACCCTCACGCAGATTTCGCGAGGCTCAGCCCACCCCTGCGGCGGAATGCCTCATGTACGCGCCGCACGATGAACGCCCGGCTGTGTTCGGAGACCACTCGAATTACCAGCCAGTCGCATTCGGCGAGCATCTCAAGGCGGCCAATGTCTTTCACGAACTGACGTCTGTCGTAGCGGTGCTGGTCACCGTCGTACTCGACGCCGATCTTCAACTCCTCCCAACCTATATCGACGAAGGCAGTGAGGTATCCGTGGCAGACTCTGATCTGCGTCGTCGGCCGCGGAAAGCCGGCGTCGATCACAAGCATGCGAAGCCACGACTCGCGTGGAGACTGCGCACCCGCATCAAGCAGGGGCGCGATGCCCCGGGCTTTCCGGACGCCCCGCGCGCCCGGGTAGCGGCGCGCAAGGGCGAGCACATCTGTGGCCTCGACGCCGGTCGCTGCCGCGAGGCCGTCGAGGTGTGCAACCGCCTCATCCCGGTTCAGGTGGCGAGCAAGATCGAGAGCAGTTCGGGTCGGTGTGCTCACAGCGAAGTCGCCGACTCGGGTGATCTCGTCCGCATCGATGCGTTCATCACGCACGATGACACCATCCCTGGCGCGGCGACTACGCCCGATCAGTTCGATTGATGTTCGTCCTATCCAGGGAACGCCATGCAGGGCCGCGGCAGCTCGGCCCGTGACGATGCCATCCGTCACCCAGAGGGTGGCCGCTTGAGTGTCCACCTCAAGGGTTCGCTCGGTTCCCTTCTCGATATAGACATCGGGGTGGATCGCGGTGTAGTTCCATCGCAGCTGGCCTCGGGTGAGGCTGCCGCTTCTTAGCGCCTCGCTTCCGATGAAAGGCATACCCCGCATAGTGCGTCGGGACCCCTAGGCCCCGCCCCTCACTGTGTCGAGATCGCCATCAGGGCTGTGCATAAACGGGGATTGCAACCCTGGTGTCGATCTCGGACGTCACCGCCAGCTCGGCAACCACATCTGCATGTGCCAGGTGGACTGCGAAATCGGGATCCCGGTCAGGATCGGAAACATCCAGGCGAAGTTCGTGATCACCAGCGCCAGGTAGCAACTGACGGCGAGCATGCCCAGGGTTCTTCGTTCGGCATTGCGGGTGGGCTTGAACAGGATGTCGCCGAGAATCAGAGCGACCATCATGACCAGGAATGGTGCCATCGGCACCGCGTAGAAGAAATACATCTGGCGGTCGAGGGCGGCAAACCACGGTAACCAGCCTGCGCAATACCCCACCAGCGCAACCCCGTACCGCCAGTCGCGCCGAACGAATGCACGCCATGCGGCGTACAGCAACACCGGGACCGCAAGCCACCACAGTGATGGCGTACCGACGAGCATGACGGCCTTGACACACGACGCCGGTCCGCAGCCAGGCACGTCGGAATCGTCGATGGCATACAGCACCGGCCGCAGCGACATCGGCCACGTCCACGGCTTGGATTCCCACGGATGGTGATTTCCCATCGAGTTCGTCAGCGTGGAATGGAAGTGATAGGCCTTGTACGTGTAATGCCACAGCGAGCGGATGGCGTCGGGCGGTTGAAACCACTGCCGCGGGCCGATCGACTGCCCAACCTCGTGACGATTGATTGCCGTCTCGGATGCGAACCAGGGCGCATACGCCAACAGGTACACCACCGCTGGAATGATCCCGAAAACCGAGGCGGCCGGGCCGAGATCGCGTCGCAGCACGCCCGTCCACGGCCGAGGCACCCGGTAGGCGTGGCGGGCTGCGACATCCATGGCCAGTGACATCAGCCCGAAGAACACAACGAAGTACAGGCCCGACCATTTCGTGGCGCAGGCCAGCCCGAGCAGCACTCCTGCGCCAAAACGCCACCACCTCACGCCAAGCCTTGGGCCCCAGGGAGTTTCGGCGATCCGGCCCTGAAGAAATGCGGTGTGCATCCGTCCGCGGATCTGATCCCGGTCGACCATGAGCGCCCCAAAGGCAGCCACCACGAAGACGGTCATGAAGTTATCGAGGAGCGCGGTCCGGGAGGCGACGAAGCTGACCCCGTCGCAGACAGCGAGCAACCCCGCAATCGCGCCGATCAGCGTGGAACGGCTTATCCGCCGGATGATGCGGACCACCAGCGCCACCAGAATGACACCGAAGACAGCGCTGGTGAACCGCCAACCCAGACCGGTATAGCCGAACAGTGCCTCGCCAATCGCGATCAGGTGTTTACCCACCGGAGGATGAACCACCAGGCCGAATCCAGGGTTGTCCTCCACGCCGTAGTTGTGCAGCAGTTGCCATGCCTGCGGCGCGTAGTGCTTCTCATCGAAGATCGGTGTGCCCGCGTCAGTGGGTGAGCCCAGGTTCATCAAGCGCGTCACTGCGCCGATTGCGGTCACGACAGCCGTCGCCGCCCAGCCCTCCAGACGGTCGGTCGGCCCGAAGTCGGCGACGGGTTCGATGGGTCCGGGGCTGACGAGATCGGCCAACGGATCGGCGGCACGGAGCTCATCGGCCGGGGCGGTCACGTCTGCGATCGTAGGGTGTGGGGGTGATGCCCGGTCGCCTGCTGCTCGGTGCCACCCCGCTGGGGCAGGCAGGCGACGCGTCGAAACGCCTGATCGACGCGCTACACACGGCTGACGTGGTGGCCGCCGAGGACACCCGCCGGGTGCGCACCTTGGCCAAGGCGCTGGATGTCGAGATCACCGGTCGGGTGGTCAGTCTGTTCGACCAGAACGAGGCGGTCCGGGTGCCCGGCCTGGTGGCCGATATCGCCGCGGGCGCCACGGTGCTGGTCGTCAGCGATGCAGGCATGCCGCTGATCAACGATCCGGGCTACCGGCTGGTGACGGCGTGCGTGGCGGCAGGGTTGACGGTGTCGTGCCTTCCCGGCCCGTCGGCGGTGACCACCGCGCTGGCCGTGTCCGGTCTGCCGTCGGACCGGTTCTGCTTCGAGGGTTTCGGGCCGCGCAAACAGTCGGGCCGGCGGGCGTGGCTGGCCACCTTTGCCGCCGAGTCGCGCACGGTGGTGTTCTTCGAATCGCCGAGGCGACTCGCCGACTGCCTGCGCGACGCAGTCAGCGAATTAGGCGCTGATCGCCGCGCGGTGGTGTGCCGGGAGTTGACCAAGGTTCACGAGGAGATCAGGCGCGGCACGCTCGGTGAGCTCGCGGAGTGGTCGGCTGACGGGGTGCTTGGTGAGATCACCGTGGTGCTGAGCGGCGCGACACCGATCACCGATCCCGAGTTGCTCGTCGCCGAAGTCGGCGTGCTTATTGCCGGCGGGATGCGGGTGAAAGATGCGTGCGCTCGGGTGGTTGATGCGCACGCGGGCGCCCCATCGCGACGCGAACTCTACGACGCGGTTCTGCGTGCTCGAGGGTCTTGAACCACGATCGGTGCTGCTTTGTGTAGGCACTCCTGCCATTCGGCATCCACGGCTGAGTCGGCGGTGATGCCGCCGCCGACACCGAGCACGGCTCCGCCGCGCGCATCGAACTCGACGGTGCGGATCGCCACATTGAGTTCGCAGCCCGCCACCGGAGACGTCAGGCCCACCGTTCCGCAGTAAACGCCGCGCCGGTGTGGTTCCCACTGCGAAAGAAGTTGCCGAGCGCGGGTTTTGGGCGTGCCGGTAACCGATGCCGGCGGGAAGGTGGCGTCGAGCAACGCTGAGTTGGGCAGATCGGCTGGCACCTGTGCCGACACTGTCGAGACCAGATGCCACACTCCGGGCGCCGGGTACACGGCCAGTAGTTCTGTGACGGTCACCGAGCCCGTCACAGCCACCCGCCCGAGGTCGTTACGCACCAGGTCGACGATCATGATGTTCTCCGCGACATCCTTGGCTGAAGCGAGTAACTGGCCCGGTTCGGCGTGCCAGGGAAGCGTTCCCTTGATGGGGCTGGAGCGCACCTCGGTGCCGACCCGACGCAGAAACAGTTCCGGCGACAGCGAGGCCACCGCACCCCACTCCCCGGCCAGATAGGCCCCGCGAGCCGGGCCGGTTCGTGACACCGCATCAGCGAAGAAATCCAACGGCGAGCCGACGACCGTGCCGGCGAACTGGGTGCAGACACACGCCTGGTAGACCTCGCCGGCGCGAATTGCCTCAAGGCAGGACAACACCCCGGCCCGGTGCTGCTCGACATCCGGTTGCTGCCAGATGATCTCGCAGGGTTGACGAACCGGGGGTACCGCGAGTGCGGCTGACAACCAGTCCGCAAGTGTTTCGCCAGAAAGGCTTTCGAACCACCAGCAGCCGGTCCGGTCCAGGCGAAGCACGCAATCGGTCCATCCGCCCGCCGCTTCCGGAACTCGCGGCGGAAGACCGTCGCCGCCGGGGTCGGGGTCGGGGTAGGACAGGTAGCCGATCCACCCCCCGCCGACGGTATCGGACTGTGCCGGTGGCGATACCCGGAGAGGCGAATCGGGGAAGACCTCGGCGGGCGGGACCGGTCGCACCGCCACGCTGGGCGCGATCACCGCGGAGGAGCCGAACCATTCGCCGACCAGAGCGGCCGGCGGTGGCAATCCGCGACTGCGAGCGCCCGCCGCGACGGCGAGCAATACGTCATCGGCAGTTCCGAGAGCACCCAACCGTTCGGTCAGCATGGCTCTAGTCCGGGGGCTCATCGCGGGGCGGGGCCCCGCTCGGGGGCTCAT
>JBMOKE010000299.1:0-2261 GCA_049315425.1 Mycobacterium sp.
ACACAGCCTGGGCCGAACTCAGCACCGCGCAGCAGGCCGCCGTCATCATCGCCGTGCAGGCCGCAGCGGACGGGGGCTGTTAGTCGGTCACCGCTGGCGCGCTCATCGAGATACCGCAGACGGCGTGGCGCAATCTGGACTTTAACCGGGCCCCTGAGGTGATCGGGCTCGGCCGGGAGCTCACAAACAGGGCGTTAGACAGTGCAAGTAGGGAGCCCGAAAACCTACCCGGGACTAGTGATTGAGGTCAGCGGTCGCCGGCATAGGCGCGGGCCACCCGATTCACGAACTGGTAGACGCCTTCTTCTTCGGGTGCCAGCGGTCCGGGCTGGGCATGAGGTGAACTCAGACCGCGTTGGACCGACTCACACGCCGCCCAGTCCTGCCGGTTGGTGAGATCCCAGAAGTCGACCGCATAGGACGGGTCGAAGCCGGGCCGCTCCGCGGCCTCCTTCGGAAAGGCCCACGCACATTCGACGAAGGTACGGTCCGCAGCCAACGGCGTCATCGTATGCGTCATCACGTAGTCGGGGTGCAGGCTCACCAGGAGGTTGGGGAATCCGACCAGATACATCACCGTGCGCAGTTCCTGCTCGGACAGGCCCTTGATCGCCACACCGCCGCTGCGGCCGGAGAGCGACATCGTCTCGGCCTCGTCGATCAAGAACATCGAGCCGCCCATCCAGTCTCCGGACAGCGCAACGTTGTCCCCACTCGTCGGCGGGCTGATCCTTGACAACTCGGGATGGATCGTCGAGCAGTGATAGCACTCCTGGTAGTTCTCGGCGATGACCTTCCAGTTGGTGGCAAGTTCGTAGGAGTGGCGCGCGACGATCGTGAGATCCTCCGGCCGGTAGGGGCCGATGACCTCCTCGGTTCCGGCGATATGCTCCGCGAAGTCGACGTCGCGTCCGCTGGGATCGACGAAAAGCCAGCCGTGCCAATCAACGAGCCGAAGTTGGGTCAGTCCGAACTTTGCGTTGTCGAGGTCGTCGAATCCCGGCGCCTTGCGCAGTTCGCCGTTGAGTTTGAACGACCACGAGTGGTACGGACACACCACGCCGCGGCGCTTGGTGGTGGCTCCACAGGCCAGCAGTTCATGTCCGCGGTGGCGGCAGACGTTGGCGAATGCCCGCACGACCCCGTCTTCATCGCGCACCAGCAGGATGCCGTTGGCGCCGGAGCCGACCGCCCGCTGTGCACCGACACCGTCGAGGTCGGAGGCATGGCCGACACAGTGCCAGCCGGAGAAGATATTGCGCTTCTCCCACTCGAACACTTCTGGGTCGACATAGGCCTCGCGCGGCAGCATTCGGGAGGAACCGAACGGCGCCAGCGAAGCAGCGAGTCCATCTGCGGGAAGCGGGGCCAGATCCGACTGTTTGAACATGCAGTCAAGAATAGTCTGATCGATGGCCCAGGTCTACCCTGCGCGGGCTCAAGCCTCACCCGCGAATGCCGCGATACCGCCCGCGGCGGCGTTATCCCCGCGAGTCATCCGGCGGTAGACCAGGTAGCCCACGGTGATCGCGAGCAGTGCGGCGAACAACAGCAGGGTGGCCAGTGCGTTGAGCGCCGGAGTCGGGGCGGCGCGCGCGGTGTTGTAGATCTTCACCGAGACCGGTTCGGTCGAAGAGTTTCCGGACAAATAGCGCACCAGCACGAAGTCATCGATCACATCCGCGAAGACCAGGACCGTGCTGGCGAAAATCGCCGGCAGCAACATCGGCAATGTCACCCTGCGCAGTGCCGCGATCGGCGACGCCCCAAGATCCTGTGCGGCTTCTTCGTATTGCGTGCCGATGGTGGCCAGGCGTGCCCGCACCAGCACGGCAGGGTAGGCGATCTGGAAGGTGACCAGACCAAGTACCTGGGCTGAGGTGCCCAACTTGATCGGCAAGGGCAGCGAGGTCACCACGAATAACAGTGCGACCGCCAGGAGCACCTCGGGCAGGACGAACGAGACCAGCATGAGCAGGTTCGCTCCAGCGGGTAACCGACCCCGCCAGCGATCGATCCCGATCGCGAACATCACCCCGAGTGGCACCGTGATGAGTGTGGTGATCACGCCCAGCTTCAACGTCTGGAGGAGGGCGGTGTGCAATGCCGCGTCGTGCCAGACCGACTTGACCGGATCACCGAAGTACCAACGGGTCGAGAAGCCCTGCCAGACCGTCCGGGACCGTCCATCATTGAAGGAAAAGAGGACCGCGATCAGCACCGGGATCAGCGACCACGCCAGATATCCGAAGGTGACCGCG
>JBMOKE010000087.1:0-10030 GCA_049315425.1 Mycobacterium sp.
CGACACCCGAAAGACGTTGTGGCGCGGCCACGATGGCACCACCTTCGAGTCGGTGTTGATGCGTTACCCGAACCGCAACACCGTCTGCATCTCCTCGCAGGCCGGTTGCGGAATGGCGTGTCCGTTCTGTGCCACCGGCCAGGGCGGACTCACCCGCAACCTGAGCACCGCAGAAATTCTGGAACAGGTTCGGGCCGCTGCGGTCACCTTGCGCGACATGTCTGAAAAGGGACTGGGCAGTGAGCGGTTATCCAATGTGGTCTTCATGGGCATGGGGGAGCCGCTGGCCAATTACGCCCGTGTGCTGTCAGCTGTGCAGCGCATTACCGCGGCGCCGCCGGACGGTTTCGGGATCTCCGCACGCTCGGTGACCGTTTCGACGGTGGGCCTTGCCCCGGCGATCCGCAAGCTGGCCGATGAGGGGCTCAGTGTCACGCTGGCGGTGTCGCTGCATACCCCCGACGATGAACTGCGCGACACCCTGGTGCCGGTGAACAACCGCTGGAAAATCAGCGAGGTGCTCGACGCCGCCCGCTACTACGCCGACGTCACCGGGCGGCGGATATCGATCGAATACGCGCTCATCCGCGATATCAACGATCAGGGCTGGCGGGCCGACCTCTTGGGCCGAATCTTGCACCGCGCCCTTGGTCCGCTGGTACACGTCAACCTGATTCCGCTCAACCCGACACCGGGCAGCAAGTGGGACGCCAGCCCCAAGCCGGTTGAGCGTGAGTTCGTACGACGTGTTTTAGCGCAGGGAGTGTCCTGCACGGTCAGAGACACCCGGGGCCGCGAGATCGCAGCCGCATGTGGTCAGTTAGCCGCCGAGGGCTAGCGCAGGAATCCGCGCCGGCGCAGAACGAAGTCCCGCAGCATCACGAACGCGACGATCGCTGCGAAGGCGAGCAGGAACCAGTTCTCCACGTGGCCGATATGGTTGCCGTGCATCATGCCCAGCAGAAACACGATGACGAAGCCGCCCAGGGCGTACCAGGTCCGGTAGGTGATCTTGCTCCAGCCCCAGGCTGCCGACGGAACATCGGCGGGATCGACTCCCGAGTAACGCTCTACCTCAGTCTTGGCCATGTCGGCCTCCTGTCGACTCGTCTCTGCGGCCATTCTGGCACATCCGGCTCAGCCGATCAGCCCGTACCGCCTCAGTGCCTCGGCGCGTTCGGCGGCGTGGTCGACAATCGGATCCGGGTATCCGGCGGGGCGTCCGGCCTTGAGTTTGTGAACCTCGGCGGTATCGGCCAGTTCGGGCACCCAGCGCCGCACGTAGTCGCCGGATGGATCGAATTTCTCGCCCTGGGTGGTCGGGTTGAACACCCGGAAGTACGGCGCGGCGTCGGTCCCGGTGCCCGCGGCCCACTGCCAGCCGTGCTGGTTGCTGGCGATGTCGGCGTCGACGAGCTGCTCGAGGAACCAGCGCGCACCCCACTGCCACGGCAGGTGCAGGTCCTTGACCAGAAATGACGCCACGATCATCCGGACTCGGTTGTGCATGAAGCCGGTCTCGGTGAGTTGGCGCATCCCGGCATCGACGATGGGGTAACCGGTGCGGCCGAGCTTCCATGCCTCGAAGACCGCCTTTGCTTGCGCCCCGGTGTCGACCTCGATGGCGTCGAAGTTCGGGTTCCAGTTGTGCCACGCACTGCGCGGCCACTGGTGCAACACGCCGGCGTAGAAGTCGCGGAATGCCAATTCGCGGAGGTAGGCGGCGGGCCCGGAGTCGTGCGAGCCCAGGTCGGCCGCCATGGTCCGCGGATGGATGGTGCCGAACTTCAGGTGTGCCGACATCCGGCTGGTTCCTGGTTTGTCGGGCCGGTCGCGGTCGGTGGAGTAGTCCTCGATAGTGCCCGCGAGGAACTCTGCCCACCGGCGTCGTGCTTCGGCTTCACCGGCTGGAATATCCAGTGTCACAACGGGATCCGGAGCATCTACCCGCACGGGAAGCGCGGAGATGCGGCCCGGGTCGATCCAGCTGACGGTAGCTGGATCGGATTGAGCGGGAGCGCGCCAGCCGACTTCGCGCCAGCGCCGAAAGAACGGTGTGAACACCTTGTAGGGGCTGCCGTCGTCCTTGGTAACCCGACCCGGCGATACCAGATAGGGCGACCCGGTGGCGACGAGCCGGGTACCGGACAGCGCCGCGGCAACCGCTTCGTCACGGCGTATCCCGAACGGGCTGAAGTCGGCCGAGATATGCACGGACGCGGCGCTGATCGCGGCGGCAATCTGTGGAATCTGCTCTTCGGGGTGTCCCCGGGTGATCAGCAGTCGCCCGCCGAGAGAGTCGTTCAGGGCGCGCAGGCAGTCCCCGAGGAACTGCAGTCGGCGCGCGCCGGCAGTGGCCTCCAGCCGTGGATCGAGCACGAAGCAGGCCAGCACCTCGGAGCCGTCGGCGGCGGCATCAATCAGTGGTGGCAGATCGCGCAGTCTCAGGTCGCGGCGGAACCACAGCAGCGTCGACGGCATACCCCCATGCTGCCCTGTCGCCCCGAACGCAGGGAGGGCCGGTCGCTTACGCGACCGGCCCTCCCTGTTGTCGTGGTTCGGCTAGGGGGTTGTTGTCGTGGTCGCCGCCGCCGGTGCGGCCGGCGGAATCAGGACGGTGTCGACCAGGTACAGCGTCGCGTTCGCAGTCGCGATACCGCCGCAGACGACGTTGGCATCATTGACCTTCAGATCGTTGCCCGATCCGGTCACCGTCAGCGGGGCACCCTGCACGGTGGTGTGCTCGCCGACGACCTGCGCCGGGGCGGCCTGGCCGCTCACCACGTGATAGGTCAGGATCGAGGTCAGCAGGTCTGAGTCGGTCTTGAGCTTTTCAATGGTGGCCGGGTCGACCTTGGCGAATGCCTCATCGGTGGGGGCGAACACGGTGAACTGCCCGTTGTTGAGCGTGTCCACCAGGTTGACGTTCGGGTTCAACTTGCCCGACAGTGCCGAGGCGAGTGTGGTGAGCACGGGACTGTTTCCCGCCGCGGTCGCGACCGGATCCGCGGCCAGACCGGCAACCGAGCCGGGGCCGGTGGGCACCTGCGCCGCGTAGGCGGCGCAGCCCGCTCCGACCGGGTCACCGGAAGCCGGCGCGGCGATCGCAGAGCTCACGGCTGAGGTTGCCGACGAGGCAGCCGACGAGGCCTTCTCGGTCGCCGACGAGGTAGCTTCCTTGGTGGCCGACGAGCAGCCAGAAAGGGCCATGGCGGTGACGGCGGCCAAACCCGCTGCGGTGAGTACTGAACGCTGGAACATCATCTATTCGTTCTCCTGCTTGATCGGGGTTGCACACGACCGAGGGCCGGCCGCGTGAGGCATTCGTCGTCCACGATACTCAAGACTGGTAGGTGTGATGGCGGTCACACCTGCGCCGGCGCCCGTACGCGCGGCGTACTCCGGCACAGCGGCGCGGCACAATGAACCGGTGAGCCCCGCCAACCGACTCCGCGTGCTGGTCCTCGGCAGCACCGGGTCGATCGGCACCCAGGCACTGGAGGTCATTGCCGCCAACCCCGACCGCTTTGAGGTCGTCGGCTTGGCCGCCGGGGGCGGGAATCCCGACCTGCTGGCCCGTCAGCGCGCCGAGACCGGAGTGACCAATATCGCGGTGGCCGACCCGGCTGCGGCGGCGAAGGTCGGCGAGGTCACCTACATCGGCCCCGACGCGGCGGTCCGGCTGGTTCAGGACACCGAAGCCGACGTGGTGCTCAATGCGCTGGTCGGGGCACTTGGGCTGGAACCGACGCTGGCGGCGCTGGCTACCGGCTCCCGGCTGGCGCTGGCCAACAAGGAGTCCCTGGTGGCTGGCGGGCCGCTGGTCGTCAAAGCCGCCCGACCCGGCCAGATTGTCCCGGTGGACTCTGAGCATTCCGCACTGGCCCAGTGCCTGCGCTCCGGTACCGCTGACGAGGTGGCCAAACTGGTGCTCACCGCCTCCGGCGGGCCGTTCCGCGGCTGGTCGGCCGCCGATCTGGAGTCGGTGACACCCGAGCAGGCCGGAGCCCACCCCACCTGGAACATGGGCCCGATGAACACGTTGAACTCGGCGTCGCTGGTCAATAAGGGACTGGAACTGATCGAGACCCACCTGCTGTTCGGTGTTCCCTACGAGCGCATCGACGTCGTCGTGCACCCCCAGTCCATCGTGCACTCGATGGTCACCTTCACCGATGGCTCGACCATCGCTCAGGCCAGCCCGCCGGACATGAAACTGCCGATCTCGCTGGCTCTGGGCTGGCCGGGCCGGGTGGCCGGATCGGCGGCCGCGTGCGACTTCAGCACCGCCGCCACCTGGGAGTTTGAGCCGCTTGATGATGCCGTATTCCCGGCCGTGGACCTGGCCCGCCGGGCCGGGGAGACCGGCGGGTGTATGACCGCGGTCTACAACGCCGCCAACGAGGAGGCCGCCGAGGCCTTCCTGGCCGGACGTATCAGCTTCGCGGCGATTGTGCGAACAATCGCTGACGTCTGTAGTGCTGGCGGTCAGTGGTCCGCGGAACCGGCTACCGTGGACGAAGTACTCGAGGCCCAGCGCTGGGCCCGCCAACGCGCCCGCGACGTCATTGCCGTCGCCGCACAGGAGGTCGCACCGCTGCGATGATGTTCGTAATCGGAATCGTGCTCTTCGCGCTGGCCATCCTCGTCTCAGTGGCACTGCACGAATGCGGCCACATGTGGGTCGCGCGGGCCACCGGGATGAAGGTGCGCCGCTACTTCGTCGGCTTCGGCCCCACCCTGTGGTCGACGATGCGGCCCAACAAACTCGGCTCGACCGAATACGGCCTCAAAGCCGTTCCCCTCGGCGGCTTCTGTGACATCGCCGGCATGACGTCGGTGGACCAGTTGCAGCCCGAGGACGAGCCCTACGCGATGTATAAGCAGAAGACCTGGAAGCGGGTCGCGGTGCTGTTCGCGGGCCCGGCGATGAACTTCATCATCGGCCTGGTGCTGGTCTACGGAATCGCCATCGTGTGGGGTCTGCCGAATCTGCATCCGCCAACGAATGCGATCGTCGGTGAAATCAGTTGCGTCAAGCCGGAACTCACCAAGGGTGAACTCGGCCCCTGCACAGGCACAGGGCCGGCCGCGCTGGCCGGTATCAGGGCCGGCGATGTGGTGGTCAAGGTCGGCGGAACCGATGTCAAGAGCTTCGAGGAGATGGTGACCGAGGTGCGCAAATCCTCCGGTCCCACTCCGTTTGTCGTGGAGCGCACCACAGACGGCACCGCGACGAACATCGACATTGTTGTTGACGTAGCCACCACGAAGCGCTGGGTCGCCCCGGTCGGCGGTGGTGAGGCCACCGGCCCCTCTGATGTGGGCTCGATCGGTGTCGGCGCAGCGCAGTTCGGGCCGACGCACTACAACGCACTCTCGGCCGTGCCGGGCACCCTCGCCTTCACCGGCGATCTCGCCGTGGAGTTGGGCAAGTCGATGGCGGCCATCCCGAGCAAGGTCGGTGCATTGGTGCATGCAATCGGTGGCGGTGATCGCGACCCCGAGACGCCGATCAGCATCGTCGGCGCCAGCATCATCGGCGGCGACACCGTCGACCACGGGTTGTGGGTGGCGTTCTGGTTCTTCCTGGCTCAGCTCAACTTCGTGCTGGGCGCCATCAATCTCGTTCCCCTGCTTCCATTCGACGGCGGCCATATCGCCGTGGCCTGCTACGAGAAGATCCGTAACGTAATCCGTTCGGTGCGCGGCGCAATACCCGCCGCCCCGGTGGATTACACCAAGTTGATGCCTGCCACCTATGTGATCCTTGCTGTGGTGGTTGGTTATATGGCACTGACCGTGACCGCTGACCTGGTCAACCCGATCAGGTTGTTCCAGTAGGAGATTGCGATGAGCACCGGCTCGATCGGCCTCGGCATACCAGCTCCACCCGCTCCAACCCTGGCGCCGCGGCGCAAGACCCGTCAGCTGATGGTTCGCGACGTCGGTGTGGGCAGCGACTACCCGATCTCGGTGCAGTCGATGTGCACCACCAAGACCCACGACGTCAACGCCACGTTGCAGCAGATCGCCGAGCTGACCGCCACCGGTTGCAACATCGTTCGGGTGGCCTGCCCCCGGCAGGAGGATGCTGACGCGCTCGCTGAGATCGCCCGCAAGAGCAAGATCCCGGTGATCGCCGATATCCACTTCCAGCCGAAGTACATCTTCGCCGCAATCGATGCCGGCTGCGCGGCAGTGCGGGTGAACCCGGGCAATATCAAGGAGTTCGACGGGCGTGTGGCTGAGGTGGCGAAAGCCGCTGGGGCGGCTGGCATTCCGATTCGCATCGGCGTTAACGCGGGCTCACTGGACAAGCGGTTTCTGGAGAAGTACGGCAAGGCCACCCCAGAAGCACTCGTCGAGTCGGCCCTATGGGAGGCTTCGCTTTTCGAGGAACACGGCTTCGGGAACATCAAAATCAGCGTCAAGCACAACGATCCCGTCGTGATGGTGGCAGCGTATGAGTTGCTGGCCGAAAAGAGTGACTACCCGTTGCATCTCGGCGTCACCGAGGCCGGCCCGGCCTTCCAGGGCACTATCAAATCGGCGGTCGCCTTCGGTGCGCTGCTATCACGGGGCATTGGTGACACCATCCGGGTGTCGCTGTCGGCCCCGCCGGTCGAAGAGGTCAAGGTCGGTAACCAAATCCTGGAGTCATTGAACCTGCGTCCTCGCGGTCTGGAGATCGTGTCGTGCCCATCGTGTGGACGCGCCCAGGTCGATGTCTACACGCTGGCCAATGCCGTCAGCGCCGGCCTCGAGGGTCTCGACGTGCCGCTGCGGGTGGCTGTCATGGGCTGTGTGGTCAACGGCCCAGGCGAGGCCCGCGAGGCCGATCTCGGGGTGGCTTCCGGTAACGGCAAGGGCCAGATCTTCGTTAGGGGTGAAGTGATCAAGACCGTGCCCGAGGCCATGATCGTCGAGACACTTATCGAAGAGGCGATGCGGATCGCCGACGAGCTGCGTGGCACTGATACATCTGCGGGTGGTTCGCCGGTGGTCACCGTAAGCTAAGCGCTAAATCTCACCGCGGGTGCAACCCGCAGAAAGAACTGCCATGTCGGCTCCGCCGCTACTCCGCTCGGTCGACGGACGCCGGGTGTCGGTGGTGCGCGACGCGGCAGCGGTCAGCCGGGTGTTGGCTGCCGATCCGGTGGCCTCGTGCATGGTGGCGGCCCGGGTGGCCGATCACGGGGTTGACCCCGGTGGCATCGGCGGGGAGTTGTGGACGCGGCGGCACGCGGAGGACTCGCTGTGTTACGCCGGACCCAACCTGACGCCACTTCGCGGTGGACTGCCGGATTTGTGGGCGTTCGCCGATCGGGCGTTGAGCACGGCGCGACGGTGTTCATCGTTGGTCGGCCGGGCCGATCTGGTGTTGCCGATGTGGGATCGACTGCAGCATGGCTGGGGCCCGGCGCGCGATGTGCGGGATCGTCAGCCCCTTCTTGCCCTGGCTTCGCGACCCGACTGCGCGGTGGATCCGGGTGTGCGGCGGGTACGGGTCGATGAGTTGGATGCCTACCTGGTAGCCGCCGTGGATATGTTCATCGGCGAAGTCGGAGTCGACCCTCGGGTCGGCGACGGTGGCCGTGGTTACCGCCGACGGGTGGCCAGTCTGATCGCCTCCGGGCGGGCCTTCGCGCGGTTCGAGCACGGCCGGGTGGTGTTCAAGGCCGAAATCGGTTCGCAGTCCCCGTCGGTCGGCCAGATCCAGGGTGTCTGGGTACACCCGGAATGGCGTGGCCACGGACTCGGCACGGCCGGAACGGCCGCGGTTTCTGCGGCAGTGGTCCAAACCGGTCGCATCGCCAGCCTGTATGTCAACGGCTACAACACCATCGCCCGTGCCGCCTACGCACGGGTTGGATTCCGCGAGATCGGCACCTTCGCCACCGTCCTGCTGGACTGACTCGGCACTGTTCGGGCGGTGCGCCTCCCTCAGATCTGGGTCACGGCCTCATAACATCTGCCTCAATGGCAACTCGCACCCCATTAATCACACGAGTCACAGGCTTGTCCTCGGTGCTGGCGCTGCTCGCGGCCGGGACGCTGTCTTCGTGCACTCCGCGCCCGGACGGCCCGACTCCGATGGCCGAGCAGTTCTTTGCGGACCTCGGCCGAGGTGACACCGGGGCGGCGGCCCAGCTCAGCGACCTGCCGACCGAGGCCCACGCAGCGTTAAACGAGGCGTGGTCGGGGCTGCAGGCCACACATCTGGATGCCAAGATCCTCGGCTCGCGCTACACCGAGGACACCGGCAGTGTGAATTACCGCTTCACCTGGGAACTGCCCAAGAAGCGAACATGGACCTACGATGGCGTGCTGAACCTGATCCGCGACGAGGGCAGGTGGCGCGTCCGCTGGATCGCCAGCGCCCTGCACCCCAAACTCGGCGAGAATCAGACCTTTGAATTGCGGGCCGACCCATCGCGGCGGGCATCAGTCAACGAGCAGAGCGGCACCGAGGTTCTGGTGCCCGGCAGTCTCTTCCATTACCAACTCGACGCCGCGAAGGCCGGCGCCAGACTGATGTCGACCGCGCGGGTAGTCACCGATGTCCTTCGTCCATTCGATGACACCCTTAACCCGCAGCGGCTGGCCGAGGAGGCCAGTTCCTCCAACGGGCCGTTCGAACTCATTACGCTGCAGCCGACCGACCACGACCGAGTCGCCCAGGCACTCGACGGTCTACCTGGTGTCATTGTCACGCCGCAGGCTGAAATGCTTGCCACCGACGCGACTTTCGCGCCGGCCGTCATCAACGAGGTGAGGAAGGCAGTAGTCGACGAACTCGACGGCGAGGCCGGTTGGCGGGTGGTCAGCGTCAATAGGAACAAGGCTGACGTTGACGTTCTCAACGAGGTTCCGGCCAAGCCGATGCCATCGATCTCGTTGACACTGGACCGCGGTGTTCAGGATGCCGCCCAGCACGCGGTCGACGGACAGTGGCGCAAGGCCATGCTCGTCGTGATCAAACCGTCGACGGGCGCAATCCTCGGCGTCGCCCAGAACGCGGCCGCCGATGCCGACGGTCCGGCGGCCACCACGGGGCTCTACCCGCCGGGGTCGACCTTCAAGATCGTCACCGCCGGCGCGGCGATCCAACGCAATATGGCCACACCCAACACTCTGCTGGGCTGCCCGGGCCAGATCGACATCGGCGACCGCACCATCCCCAACTACGACAGGTTCGACCTCGGTACTGTCCCGATGGCTAAGGCCTTCGCCAACTCCTGTAACACCACATTCGCCGAACTGGCCAGCCGGATGCCGCCGAAAGCGCTCACCGATGCGGCCTCGCAGTTCGGGATTGGGGCCGATTTCACGATTGAGGGTCTGACCACCGTCACCGGCACTGTGCCGCCAACAGTCAACCTCGCCGAGCGCACTGAAGACGGATTCGGGCAGGGCAAGGTTTTGGTGACCCCGTTCGGGATGGCACTCGCGGCGGCCACCGTCGCGGCCGGCACGACGCCGACGCCGCACCTGATCGTGGGAAGTCAGACCACCGAGACTGGTGAGAACCCGCCGGCCGAACCTGTAATCCTCGATGGTCTGCGATCGATGATGCGACTTGTGGTGACCAACGGCACCGCCAGAGAGATTGACGACGCCGGCTTGGTCTACGGCAAGACCGGGGAGGCCGAGTTCGAGGGCGGCTCGCATGCCTGGTTCGCGGGTTACCGCGGCGATCTGGCGTTCGCAGCGCTCATAGTCGGCGGCGGTTCATCGGCCTACGCGGTCCGGATGGTCAAGCAGATGTTGCAGGAACTGCCTGACGGCTACCTGGCCTGAGCGCTTACCGACCGGTTGCCTTCCGGCTGAGTCAGTTCGATCGTCCAGGCTGCTGGTTTGACTGATTGCCCTGGCCGGACTGGTTGGGACCCGGGCCCTGTTGGTTGGGTCCCTGTTGGTTGGGTCCCGGTTGGTTGGGGCCCGGTTTGGGTCCCGGTGGAGGTCCTGGTTGAGGTCCTGGTTTGGGTCCCGGTTGAGGTCCTGGTTGAGGTGCCGGTCCCGGTTG
>JBMOKE010000088.1:0-10024 GCA_049315425.1 Mycobacterium sp.
TCCGAGAGCAGCACCCCCAGCGGGGCGTACATTGCCGATTGCACCGCCTGTGCCAGGATCCACGCCACCGCCAGCCGGGGAAATGAGACGCTGTCGACCAGCGAATAGAAGGGCACCGCATAGACGACGATCGCAAGCGCGCCGCCCATGATCACGGCGCGCCGACCGACGCGATCAGACAGTGCGGAGAACAGCGGGATCGTCAGCAGCGATGTCACCGAGGATAAGAGACTCGCTGTGATGACATCGGTCAGCGGATATCCGATGCCTTTTGCATAACTGATCATGTAGGTGTTGATGAGCGCCGTCAGCCCAAACGGTCCGATGCCGACCGCGGTGGCGAGAATCAAGGTTCGCGGCCTGTGCAACACAGCGGAGAGTGGCAGTCGCTGGCGACCGCTTCCAGACGCATCCGCCGACACAGCTTGTTCAAACACCGGACTTTCCGGGACGCTGACCCGCACATAAAGTCCGAACACCAGCAATAAGGCACTGAAGAGGAAGGGGATCCGCCACCCCCACGACAGCAGGGCATCGTCGCCGAGCAGGGTCACTGCGGTGACCACGCCCGTGGACAGCAATGCCCCGATTGGTGACCCCATCTGCATGAGGCCGATCGACCGCCCCCGGGAATCCGCTTCAGCATGCTCGGCGACCATCAGAGTCGCGCCACCCCATTCGCCGCCGATCGCTATGCCCTGAGCAACTCGAAGGACGACCAGCATGGCGGGGGCCGCCAGTCCGACCGTCTCGTAGGTGGGTAGCAACCCGATGAGGAAACTTCCCAAGCCCATGATGGCCATGGTCAGGACCAGCATTCGCTTCCGGCCCAGCCGATCTCCGAAGTGCCCGAACAGGATTCCACCAATAGGACGCGAAACATACCCGGCCGCAAAGGCCGCAAACGCGGCAACAGTTGCCAGTCCCGGATCGAGGGCGGAGAAAAACAGCCTGTCGAACACCAGTGCCGTCATCGTCGCATAGAGCACAAAGTCGTAATACTCCACCGCGGTGCCGATCAGACTTGATATCACCACCCTGCGCAGAATCGCAGGCTTCGGAACCGGAGCCACCTCCGATGTCGACACTTCCCGGCAGTCCTTTCGAGCCCGCGTCGAGCACAGTGGACGGAAGATCACCAGCCTCCGCCGGAAATGATTAGCCGGAAACTATCACAGCTGTCAGGGACGTATTCGATACCCGACTCAGCCAGACGGAATTTCCCGTTCGATCTCGTCCAGCCACACTGTGGCGGGCATATCCGAGGGGGCGCGCCAGTCGCCGCGCGGGGACAGCGATCCCCCGTGGGAAACCTTGGGTCCGTTGGGCATCGCAGAGCGCTTGAACTGGCTGAAGGAATAGAAGCGTTGGGCGAAGACGGCCAGCCACTTGCGGATCTCAGCCAGCGGGTAGACGTCTTTCCAGGCGTGCCAGGCGAGAAACGCGATCTTGGCCGGCCGAAATCCATAGCGCAGCACATAGAACAGCGAGAAGTCTTGAAGCGCGTAGGGACCGACTGTGGCTTCGCTGCTCTGAATCTGTTCGCCCTCGCTCACCGGCACCAGCTCCGGGGTGATCTCGGTATCAAGCACCGACGCCAAGGTGTCGCCCACCTCGGTGTCGAACTCCCCCGAGCTGATCACCCACCGGATGAGATGTTGGATCAAAGTTTTCGGCACGCCGCCGTTGACGTTGTAGTGACTCATCTGATCGCCCACACCGTAGGTCGACCAACCCAGCGCAAGCTCGGAGAGGTCACCGGTACCGAGCACGATGCCGCCACGCTGATTGGCGATACGGAACAGATAGTCGGTGCGAAGTCCGGCCTGAATATTCTCGAAAGTGACGTCGTACACGGCTTCGCCGCGCGCGTAGGGATGGCCGATCTCGGTGAGCATCAACTCGGCAGTCGGACGGATGTCGATCTCGGCGAAACTCACCCCGAGCGCTTTCGACAATCTGCCGGCGTTGTTCTTAGTGTGCTCACCGGTCGCGAACCCGGGCAGAGTGAACGCCAGAATATCGCTGCGGGGCCGTCCTTCGGAGTCCATCGCCCGGGCCGCGACGAGGAGCGCATGCGTGGAGTCCAACCCCCCGGAGACGCCGATGACGATCTTCGGATAGTGCAATGCCCGCAGTCGCTGCACCAGGCCAGCGACCTGAATGTTATAGCCCTCGTAGCAGTCCTGTTCCAACCGTGCCGGGTCGTTGGGCACGAACGGGAAACGCTCCACCTCACGGCGCAGGCCGATGTCACCGGCCGGCGGATCGAGCCGGAAACCGATGCGGCGGAAGGAATCCAACCCCTCCTGGTGGTGGCGACGGTTGTCATCGAAGGTCCCGATCCGCAACCGCTCGGCACGAAGCAGATCCAGATCGACGTCGGCGATACAGCGCCGATCGCCCGTCCCGAAGCGCTCGGACTCCGCGAGCAGCCGACCGTTCTCATAGATCATCGTCTGGCCGTCCCAGGCCAGATCGGTGCTCGACTCGCCCTCCCCGGCCGCGGAGTAGACATAGGCCGCCAGGCAGCGCGCCGAGGCCGAACGGGCCAGTAGCTTGCGGTCCTCAGCCCGGCCGATGGTGATCGGGCTGCCGGACAGGTTGGCCAGCACCGTCGCCCCGGCCAGCGCGGCCTGCGCGCTGGGTGGAATCGGGACGAACATGTCCTCACAGATCTCGACGTACAGCACCAAACCGGGAATGTCGATGGCATCGAACAACAGATCGGGGCCGAACGGAACCTCCGCGTCCACTCCCGACAGCCGGATCACCCCGTGCATATCATCGCCGGGCGCGATTTGACGACGCTCGTAGAACTCGCGGTAGGTCGGCAGATAAGACTTGACCGCAACGCCGAGAACCGCACCGCGGTGGATCACGACCGCGGTGTTGTAGATCCGGTGCAGGTGGCGCAGTGGCGCGCCGACCACCAGCACCGGCAGCAGATCGGCTGATCCTGCGACGATATCGGCGAGCGCCGCCTCGACGGCGTCGAGCAGGCTGTCCTGCATCAGGATGTCCTCGAGCGAATATCCGGACAACGTCAGCTCCGGGAAGACCGCGACCGCGACACCGTCGGCATGGCAGTCCCGCGCGATCCGCAGCACCGACTCGGCGTTGGCGGCCGGGTCCGCCAGCACCGTCCGGTGCGTGCAGGCGGCCACCCGCACGAATCCGTGCCGGTAGACGGAGTAGAAGTCCATTCCGCCATTGTCCCTTGTCGCCACCCAGGTCACCAACAGCGGTGGTTGTGGCCGGTCAGTACCCTCGCGGGTATGGAAGCTCCGGAACTCGTGGCACTGCTGGCCGGGCAGCGGTTCGCGGTGCTCACCGGGGCCGGGATATCCACCGACTCCGGCATCCCGGACTACCGGGGACCGGACTCCCCGCCGGCCAATCCGATGACGATCCGGCAGTTCACCTCCAGCGCCCAGTACCGGCAGCGGTACTGGGCGCGCAACCACCTGGGCTGGCGGCATATGGCCGAGACCGAACCCAATGCCGGACACCGTGCCCTGGTCACCCTTGAGCGGGCCGGAGTTGTCACCGGGGTGATCACCCAGAATGTGGACCTACTGCACACTAAGGCCGGCAGCCACTCCGTGATCAATTTGCACGGCACCTACGCGAAGGTGGTGTGCCTGGACTGCGGCCACAGGATGTCACGGGCGGCGCTGGCCGATCAGCTTGAGGCCGCCAATCCCGGATTCACCCGACGCGCACAGCAGATGGGCGGCCATGCGGTGGCCCCCGACGCCGACGCAGTGGTCTGTGACACCGACTCCTTCCGGTTCGTCGATTGCCCGGCGTGTGGTGGCATGCTCAAACCCGATATCGTCTATTTCGGCGAATCCGTCGCCAAAGAGGTTGTGGATCAGTCGTATTCACTCCTCGAGCAGTCTGATGCGCTGCTGGTGGCGGGGTCATCGCTGACGGTGTTCTCCGGCTACCGGTTCGTACGTCATGCTGCCGCACGCGGTCAGCCGATTGCCATCATCAATCGTGGCGTCACCCGAGGTGACGACCTGGCAACAGTGAAGGTGGAGACCGGCTGCTCGCCGATGCTAGCCCTGCTGGCCGATGAACTCAGCGGAAGCCGACTGCACTGACGTGGCGCTAGACGGCTACCAGATCATCGGCGTGCACCGCGGGACGGCGCATATCCGCGGGCAGATCGGAGGTCGAACGTCCGATCATGGTGGCCAATTCGGCTGCGTCGTAGGCCACCACACCACGGGCGACCAATTCCGCATCCGGCCCGCGCAACTCGACGACGTCGCCGCCGAAGAACTTCCCGGACAACCCGGTGATTCCAGCCGGCAGCAGCGAACGTCGTTGTTTGACCACCGCACGCACGGCGCCCGCATCCAGTGTCACCGCGCCTGCGGCCTCGGCGGCGTACCGAACCCAGAACCGCCGAGCCGACATCCGCGTCGAACGCGGGGCGAACACGGTGCCTACTGATGCGTCCGTCAGCGCGGCCGCGGCGTCGGTGGCGGCGGCCAGCAACACCGGCACACCCGCATCGGCGGCCAGCAGCGCCGAGGACAATTTCGAGGCCATTCCCCCGGTGCCCAGTCGGCTGCCCTGTCCGGCAATCACTCCGTGAACATCGTCAGGCCCGCCGACTTCGGCGATGAAGCGCGCGCCGCCTTTTTGTGGATCGCTGCCCTTGCGTGGATCGGAATCATAAAGGCCGTCGATATCGGAGAGCAGCACGAGCGCATCTGCACCGACCAGTTGGGCCACCAGAGCCGACAACCGGTCGTTGTCACCGAATCGGATCTCATTGGTGGCCACGGTGTCATTCTCATTGACGATCGCTACCGCATGCAGCCCGCGGAGCCGGTCCAGGGTGCGCGCAGCGTTGGTGTGCTGCACCCGCTGCGAGATGTCATGGGCGGTCAGAAGAACCTGTCCAACGGTGCGGCCGTACTTCGCGAAGGCCGCGCTCCAGGCATTGACCAACGCGACCTGACCGACGCTGGCGGCGGCTTGTTTGGTGGCGAGGTCGGTCGGCCGACGGCTCAGGCCAAGGGGTTCAATACCGGCGGCGATCGCGCCCGACGACACGATCACCACATCCGAGCCGGCCTTCATCCGGGCCTCGATGGCATCGGCCAGTGCTGACAGGCGGGCGGTGTCGAACAATCCGGAGGCGTCGGTCAGCGCGGTGGTACCGATCTTGACGACGATGCTGCGGGCGTCGCGAATGGCGCCGCGGTGCGCGCTCACTCCTCGACCTCCTGCTCACGACGACTCCGGCGGGCCTCCTTGCGTTCGGCCGCACCGATGCGGTCATTGCGCTCCAATCGGGCGTCGGTACCGCGGCCGGTGGGCGTGACATCCACTCCGGCGGGGGTCTGCGGTTCCCAGTCGAACGTCATATCGCCGATCGTGACCGCACAGCCCGGGGTGGCACCGCGCTTGATCAACTCATCCTCGACGCCGAGACGGGCCAGCCGGTCACCGAGGTAGCCCACTGCCTCGTCATTGGAGAAGTCGGTCTGGGCCACCCAGCGCAGCGGCCGGGTGCCGCGCACCACGAAACCACCGGCGTGAGCCGGATCGGCTTCGACGGTGAACCCGCTCGCATCCACCGCTACCGGACGAATCACCGGACGTCGCGCGACCACCGTGGGCTGAGCGGCCCGGTAGCCGGCCACCAGGTCCCACATGGCGAACGTCAGCTCGCGCAACCCCTCCCGGGTCACCGTGGAAACCTCGAACACCGGCAACCCGCGGGCTTCGATCTCCGGCCGCACGAAGTCAGCCAGTTCCCTGGCTTCCGGAACATCGATCTTGTTGAGCACCACCGCACGCGGGCGGTCAGCGAGATCACCCAGTGACGAGTCACCCTGCAGGGTGGGCTCATAAGCCGCCAATTCCGCCTCAAGAGCGTCGATATCAGAGATCGGATCGCGGCCCGGTTCCATTGTGGCGCAGTCGATCACGTGCACCAGCACCGCGCAGCGTTCGATATGTCGCAGAAAATCCAGGCCCAATCCACGGCCCTGCGATGCGCCCGGGATCAGCCCAGGCACGTCGGCGACCGTGAAAGTGTGCTCGCCGGCCGACACCACGCCGAGGTTGGGCACCAGGGTGGTGAACGGGTAGTCGGCGATCTTGGGCTTGGCTGCAGAGATCGTCGACACCAGAGACGATTTACCCGCCGACGGGAATCCGACCAGGCCGACGTCGGCGACGGTCTTCAGTTCCAGGGTGAGATCACGGGTCTGCCCCTTCTCGCCCAGCAGGGCGAATCCGGGCGCCTTACGGGCGCGGGAGGCCAGTGCCGCGTTGCCCAGACCACCGCGGCCGCCCTCGGCGGCGACGAAGCGGGTACCCGCACCCACCAGGTCAGCCAGTAGTCGGCCCTGTTCGTCAAGCACTACCGTGCCGTCGGGCACCCTCACCTCGAGGTCGGACCCGTAGGCACCGTCGCGGTCACCACCCATGCCCTGCTTGCCAGACGGTGCGACAACATTCGGATGGAAGTGGAAATCGAGCAGCGTGTGGACCTGAGGATCGACGACGAGGACGACGCTTCCGCCACGGCCACCATTACCGCCGTCGGGGCCACCGAGAGGTTTGTACTTCTCGCGGTGCACCGACGCACAGCCATTGCCGCCGTTGCCCGCGCTGGTATGGATCACCACGCGGTCGACGAAGCGTGGCATGGCCAGTGTCCTTTCATTCGTCGAGCGTGAACTGACTGCGAAGAATCGGTCTCGATTTCACAGTGGCTTCACACTCGCGAAAAAGAGACCTACTCCGGTCGCGCGACGCGAACGATGTTGACGGTCTTTCGACCGCGCTTCTCGCCGAACTCCACCGCACCGGGTGCGGTGGCGAAAAGGGTGTCATCACCGCCGCGACCGACATTGACGCCGGGGTGGAAGTGGGTGCCACGCTGGCGAACGATGATCTCGCCGGCCTTGACGACCTGGCCGCCGAATCGCTTGACGCCCAGGCGCTGAGCGTTGGATTCGCGACCATTTCGTGAGCTGGAAGCGCCCTTCTTGTGTGCCATATCTTCTCGCCTCCTGAGCTACTTGATTCCGGTGACTTTGAGCACCGTCAGCGGTTGACGGTGGCCCTGCCGCTTGTGATAGCCGGTCTTGTTCTTGAACTTGTGGATCCGGATCTTCGGACCCTTGGTGTGCTCGAGGACCTCGCCGGTGACCGAAACCTTCGCCAATTCCCCGGCATCCGTGGTCACCTTGGCGCCGGCGACGACGAGCGCGACCGGCAGCGACACCGAGGTGCCCGGCTCGGTCTCAATCTTCTCAACCTTGAGGATATCGCCGACGGCAACCTTGTACTGCTTACCGCCGGTCTTGACGATCGCGTAGGTGGCCGTCTCGGCTGCCATCATTCCTCTTCCAAGTCGGCGACTCGAGAGTCGCGGTGTCGCGGGCACGCGCAACCTTCGATCGCGCGAGTTGGTCTGGGTTGCGGGCCCGGGCCGGACCGGCTCGAAAGAAAGCCCGGCGGTCCCACTGCCGCCGGCGGAGCCAGGCGACAACTGTTCAAGGGTACTCCGACCAGCACCGGAGGGTCAAACTGCGGGTCGGCGAGGCTCAGGTATCCGAAACCGGCGGCCCGGCAGGCCTGCCGGCGGCCCGGCGGCGCAACCTGACGGGTGCCGCGGTGACCTGAGTCACGCCCGGAGCACCCTCGTCATCGTCCTCGTCGTCCTCGTCGTCATCGTCGGCGTCGTCGGCGTCGTCGGCGTCGTCATCGTCGGCGTCATCATCATCATCGTCATCGTCGTCATCGTCGTCGTCATCGTCGTCATCCATGTCGAGGGGGTCGTCCTCGTCGATGGCGTCGTCATCGATGGGGTCAAGTTCGTCGTCCTCGTCCTCGTCGTCCTCGTCGTCCTCGTCGAGGTCGTCAACCAGGTCGTCCTCGGGCGCGATCCGCTGCGCGGTCGGCGGATTCTCGTCGACGTCGACATCACCGCCCGGTTCGCCACCGGGAACCCCATCAGCCTCGTCCTCGTCGTCCTTACCGGTGGTCGCGGCCATCGCCTTGAACATCGGGTGCTCGCCCGGGGTGTGCGCAGGCACCCGAGCCACCGCCGGCTCGTCGCCGCGGCCCTTCTTGCCGCGCCTGCCGCGGCGCCCACCGGCCGACTCAGCCTTGCGGCCGTCGCCGTTTGCGGGTGCGTTCTCCACCGGGTCGGCGTGCAACACGATGCCGCGGCCGCTGCACATGGGGCAGTTGGTCGAGAACGCCTCGATCAGACCGGTTCCCAAGCGCTTGCGAGTGAGTTGTACCAGTCCCAGCGAGGTCACTTCCGAGACCTGATGGCGGGTGCGGTCGCGCCCCAGCGCCTCGGTCAACCGCCGCAACACCAGATCCCGATTGGACTCCAACACCATGTCGATGAAGTCGATGACCACGATGCCGCCGATATCGCGCAGTCGCAGCTGGCGAACGATCTCTTCGGCCGCCTCGAGGTTGTTCTTGGTGACGGTCTGTTCAAGGTTTCCGCCCGAGCCGGTGAACTTTCCGGTGTTGACGTCGACGACCGTCATGGCCTCAGTACGGTCGATCACCAGCGTGCCGCCGGACGGCAACCACACCTTACGGTCCAACGCCTTCGCCAGCTGCTCGCCGATTCGGTGTACCGCAAAAACGTCAGGTCCATCCGGGCCACCGGGCGATTCATACTTCGTCAGCTTCGGAACGAGTTCGGGCGCAACGGAAGTGACGTATTCCGTGATCGTCTCCCAGGCGCTGTCACCAGAGACGATCAGGCTGGCAAAGTCTTCATTGAACAGGTCGCGAATCACCTTGACCAGTACGTCGGGCTCTTCATAGAGAGCAACCGCCGCACCGGCGGCCTTGGCCTTAATCTCTCCGGCCCGCTCGGAGATGCCAACCCAGCGCTCCTGCAATCGGGTGACGTCGCCGCGGATGTCCTCTTCCTTAACGCCCTCCGACGCGGTGCGGATGATCACACCGGCTTCCGGCGGCACCACTTCGCGCAGGATCTCCTTGAGGCGCTGGCGTTCGGTGTCGGGCAGCTTGCGGCTGATACCGGTAGACGACGCGCCCGGCACATAGACGAGATACCGACCGGCCAGTGACAGCTGGGTGGTGAGGCGGGCGCCCTTGTGTCCCACCGGATCCTTGCTGACCTGGACGATGACGTAGTCACCGGGTTTGAGAGCCTGCTCGATCTTGCGGTTGGCCCCGCCGAGTCCGGCCGCCTCCCAGTTCACCTCGCCGGCATAGAGCACACCATTGCGACCGCGACCGATATCGACGAACGCGGCCTCCATCGACGGCAACACGTTCTGCACGATGCCCAGGTAGATGTTGCCGACAAGAGATGCCGACGCTGGCGAGGTGACGAAGTGTTCGACGACGATGCCGTCCTCGAGCACCGCGATCTGGGTGTACCGCGCGCCCTCGTGCGGCGGCTCGGTGCGGATCTTGTCGCGCACCACCATGACCCGGTCGACGGCCTCCCGGCGCGCCAGGAACTCGGCCTCGGAAAGGATCGGCGGACGCCTACGGCCGGCATCGCGGCCGTCACGGCGCCGCTGCCGCTTGGCTTCCAGCCGGGTGGATCCGCTGATGCCCTGGATCTCACCGGAATCGCGGTCAGCCTTGGATCGGGGTGCGCGCTCGTGGACCACGGTGTTCGGCGGGTCGTCCACCGAACCTGATTCGGTGTCGTCGCCGCCTCCCGACTTGCGGCGCCTGCGCCGCCGGCGTCGGCGGGTCGCGCCCTCCCCGGTTGCGGATTCGTCATCGCCGGAATCGGTGTCATCGGAATCCTCGCGCTGATCGCCCGAGTCTTCATCGGAGGGCTCGGAGTCGTCATCCTCACCTTCGCCGCCCGCCTCGCCTCGGCCCCGGCCACGGCCACGGCGACCGCGGCGGCGGCGGCGGTTAGCCGGTCGCTCGGCGGAGTCGCCGTCTGCGACATCGTCGTCTGCAACATCGTCGTCATCGGAGTCCGGGTCGTCGTCCTCGTCATCGTCGCGAGCGGCCTTATCAG
>JBMOKE010000300.1:0-2241 GCA_049315425.1 Mycobacterium sp.
CGAGGTGCACGACTGCTTCACCCCCAGCGAGTACCTGGCGATCGACCACATCGGACTGACCGGGCCGGGCGAGTCCTGGAAGGCCGTCGAAAGCGGCGATATCGAGATCGGCGGACGATTGCCGATCAACCCGAGTGGCGGCCTGATCGGGGGCGGCCACCCGGTTGGTGCCTCGGGCATCCGGATGATGCTGGATGCCGCCAAACAGGTCAGCGGACTCGCCGGTGATTATCAGATTGACGGCGCCCGGCGGTTCGGCACGCTCAACTTCGGCGGCAGCACGGCCACCACGGTCAGTTTCGTCATCGGCGCGGGCGAGCACGGCAGGACAGGACCCGGCAATGGACATTGAGATCGTCGGCAAGTTCCTTTCCACACTGCCCGAAGATGATGACCACCCGTATCGCACCGGACCGTGGCGTCCACAGACCACCGAGTGGCGCGCCGACAACGTGACGGTCATCGAGGGCGAGATCCCCACCGACCTCGACGGAATCTATCTCCGCAATACCGAGAACCCATTGCATCCGGCGCTGAAGTCCTACCACCCGTTCGACGGTGACGCGATGCTGCACATCGTCGGATTCCGGGACGGAAAAGCGTTCTACCGCAATCGTTTTGTTCGCACCGAGGCATTCGAAGCAGAAAATGAAGCTGGCGGCCCGCTATGGCCCGGGCTGGCCGAACCGCTGTCGCTGGCCAAGGTAAACCACGGCTGGGGCGCGCGAACGCTACTCAAGGACGCCTCAAGTACCGATGTGGTGGTGCACCGCGGTACCGCACTGACGACTTTCTATCAGTGCGGCGACCTCTATCGCGTGGACCCCTACACCGCAGAGACCCTGGGCAAGGAGACGTTCAACGGCGGGTTTCCCGCCGGCTGGGGCGTGTCCGCACACCCGAAGGTCGACGATCGCACCGACGAGATGCTGTTCTTCAACTACGGCAAGCAATCCCCGTATCTGCACTACGGAGTGGTCGATGGAAACAACGACCTGGTCCACTACGTCGACATTCCGCTGCCGGGGCCGCGGTTGCCTCACGATATGGCATTCACCCGAAACTACGCTATTTTCAACGACTTTCCGCTTTTCTGGGAGCCGGAACTACTCGAACGCGATATCCACGTCGCCCGCTTTCACCCGGATATGCCGTCGCGGTTCGGAGTCCTTCCCCGCAGGGGAGACGCTGCCGACATCCGATGGTTCGAAGCGGATCCGACATTCGTCCTGCATTTCACCAATGCCTACGAGGACGGCGACGAGATCGTGCTGGACGGGTTCTTCCAGGGTGACCCCGAACCCGCCGACGACGGTACCGGCACCAGGTGGCAGCGTGCGTTTCGATTCCTGGCACTCGACCGGATGAACACTCGGCTGCACCGTTGGCGGCTCAACCTTGTCACCGGCGGTGTGACCGAAGAACCGTTGAGCGGCAATATTTCCGAGTTCGGCACGATCAACGCGGCCCACGCTGGCGAGTCCTACCGATACGCCTATGCGGCAACCGGAAAGCCGGGGTGGTTCCTGTTCGACGGCCTGGTGCGCCACGACGTGGTTGCCGGCGAGGAACAACACTACCGTTTCGCCGAGGGTGTTTACGGCAGCGAGACCGCGATGGCACCACGGGTTGGCAGCAGAGGCGAGGACGACGGCTATCTGGTCACCCTGACCACCGATATGAACGCCGACACCTCCTACTGTCTGGTGTTCGATGCCGCGCGACTAGCAGACGGTCCGGTATGCAAACTGCAACTGCCCGAACGGATTTCCAGCGGAACACACGCAACCTGGGTTGCCGGCTCGGCGGTGCGCCGATGGCGTGAGTCCGACTCAGCCGCTGAGGCAGTCGGGCTGTAGTGCCGGATGTCAACGAACCCGCCGTGCTGGAGCGCGACGGCGCCAATGCTATCGGGCGAATGCTGGGCCTACTCGGTGACGAGTGGAACCTGGTGATCATCCAACAGTCATTGATGGGCGCTAGCCGATACAGCCATTTCATGACCCGTCTGCCGATCTCGAATTCGGTTCTGACCGGCCGGTTGAGAGTGCTGGTCGAGGAGGGACTGCTGACCCGCCGCGCACATCGATCCACCCGCGCGCGCACCGAATACCTCACCACTCCACGCAGTCGTTCGCTGTGGCCGGTGTTGCTGTCAGTCTGGGAGTGGGAACGCACCTGGGTTCCTGGGCGCGCCGAGCAATTGCCGGCCATGCGGCATGCGGACTGCGGTGAGCAGTT